>JAFYCE010000090.1 GCA_017539865.1 Alphaproteobacteria bacterium | reverse complement strand
GTCGCGTTTTTCGGCAAAGTAATCAAATCGCCTTTCGGGGAAAAGCAGAACACCTGATCCTGATACATTTCCATTTTGGTGTGTTCCAGAAATTCTTCAGGATTATCCGATTGTTCCATAATGTCCAACAGCTCGCGCAGCCAAGCGAACTGCCGTCCGTCTGTTTTGTAATCGCCCTGTTTGTAACGCCAGTGCGCGGCCAATCCGATTTCGGCGATATCATGCATTTCCTGCGTGCGGATTTGAATTTCGATTCTGTGCTTTTCCGGACCGATGACACCCGTGTGTAAAGACTTGTATCCGTTCGGTTTCGGCGTCGATATATAATCTTTATACCGTCCGGGAACCATCGGATATTTCGTATGAATGATACCCAACACGTGATAGCAGTCGGCGACGGTCGGCACAATGACGCGAAAAGCCATTATGTCGGACAGTTGCTCGAACGTCGCGTTTTGCCGCTGCATTTTCCGCCAAATCGAATACGGGGATTTTTCGCGTCCGGTCACTTCGCACTGAATACCGGAATCTTTTAAATCCTCTTTCAACGCGGCGATAATGCGAGCGACCAAATCCCCGCCCTGCTCGCGCAAAAAAGACAGGCGCGCATTGATGGATTCATATGCTTCGGGATACAGTTCTTTGAACGAAAGCTCTTCCAGCTCGTTTTTCATTTCCTGCATACCGATGCGCTCAGCCAAAGGCGCATAGATTTCCATGGTTTCACGCGCGATACGCTGGCGTTTTTCGGGTTTTTTATGGAATTGCAGAGTCCGCATATTGTGAACGCGATCCGCCAGCTTGACCAACAGAACGCGAATATCTTCGGACATAGCCAACAACAACTTGCGGAAATTTTCCGCCTGTTTTGTCTGATCGGACTGCAACTGAATGCGGCTGAGCTTTGTCACGCCTTCGACCAGTTTGGCGACTTCCTCTCCGAACATTTGCTTGATATCGTCGTAGGAAGCGGCCGTATCCTCGATCGTATCGTGCAACAACGCCGTTACGATGGAAGCGTAATCCAGCTTGTATTCAGTCAAAATGCCGGCGACTTCAACCGGATGGGAAAAATACGGATCCCCCGAGGCGCGTTTCTGCGAACCGTGCATTTTCACGGCAAAAACATACGCCCGATCCAATCCTTCTTCATCCACATTCGGATCGTAGGAACGAACCCGTTCCACCAATTCAAACTGTCGCAGCATAAAGCCTCCGCCCCTTTAAAATTTAAAGAGCCGGCGTTATTCTTCGGTCACTTCAAAAGAACCGGCTTCGTTAACAGCGGCTTCGTTGTCGTTCAGATGAGCGAATTCATCCGTTAAAGCGGCCAATTCCGCATCGGCGTTTTTAATGCTTTCGTCTTCGTCGACGGGAACGTCTTCCTCTTTGACAAATTTCTGCATGCCGGTGACAAGAGTATTTTCCAAATCATCCAGATTGATTGTTTCATCAGCGATTTCACGCAAAGCGACGACCGGATTTTTATCGCGATCCTGCTCCACCGTCATCGGAGCCCCCGCACTGATATTCTTTGCGCGCTGAGCCGCCAACAAAACCAATTCAAAGCGATTGGGAACTTTCAAAACACAATCTTCTACAGTAACGCGTGCCATTATTTTTCATCCAAAAGTTAAAAGTGTACACAAAAACCTTAAGGTCTATTGTTATATCGTCATTTCTTTCAAAAATGCAAGAGCATTCTTGAGATAAAATGAATCTCCGGCATGGAAATAAAATCAGCTTGGCAGAACGGATTTTTCGATTTATTGTAGGGAAGTTTTAATATTGTATGTATTTTGAAAGGTAAAAAAAATGCGTTGTTATGCCGGTGAAAAAATTGCTTTGTTTATAGACGGCTCCAATCTCTATGCTGCGGCGAGAGCATTAGGATTTGATATTGATTATAAAAAACTCTTAGACTTTTTTTCTACAAAAGGAAGGTTAATTCGTGCTTTTTACTATACTGCATTAGTGGATGATCAAGAGTATTCCCCCATTCGTCCTTTGGTTGACTGGTTGGATTACAACGGCTTTACGATGGTGACAAAGCCGACGAAAGAATTCACCGATGCGATGGGACGCCGCAAAATCAAAGGAAATATGGATATCGAACTGGCTGTCGATTTGATGGAAATGGCGGAAAACATCGACCATGCCATTTTGTTTTCCGGCGATGGCGATTTTCGCAGTCTGGTGGAAGCCGTACAGCGTAAAGGCGTGCGAGTCACTGTTGTTTCGACCGTTCAATCCCAGCCGCCGATGGTTGCCGATGAATTGCGCCGTCAGGCGGACTATTTTACGGATTTGGCGGATCTGGTACAGGATATTTCCCGCGGAACGCAGAGTACGAAAAACGAACCGGACTTTTCAAAAGCCCAATCCATTTTGTTCCGCGATGAAGTCGCCGACAACCTGAATGAAAAAACAGACTATGTCCCCTGATTTCGTTTGTCCGGATGAAACTTGTCGTTTTTGTCCGCGCTTGGTTTCCTTTTTAGAAAAGAACAGAAAGCTTTATCCTGACTTTTTCAACGCTCCCGTTCCTTCGTTAGGGAATTTGAATGCCGAGTTGTTAATTGTCGGATTAGCCCCCGGATTAAAGGGAGCCAACAGGACGGGACGGCCTTTCACCGGTGATTTTGCCGGTGATTTGCTTTACGGTCGCTTGCATGATTTCGGCTTTTCCGAAGGAATTTATCAGGCTTGTCCCGATGACGGTGTCAGACTGCTCAACGCCCGTTTGACAAACGCGGTGCGTTGTGTTCCGCCTGAAAACAAGCCGACCGGTGATGAAGTCCGTTGTTGCGGGCGTTATCTGGCGCAAGAAATAAAAGCCATGCCGAATTTAAAGGTGATCCTTGTTTTAGGCGGATTGGCGCACAATGCGGTCTTATCCGTATTGGGGCAGAAAAAAACAGCTTTCAAATTCGCGCACAATGCTTTGCATCGACTCGATTGGAACGGACGGGAAATCCGTTTATTGGACACCTATCATACGTCGCGTTACAACGTCAATACGGGCAAACTGACACCGGAAATGTTCACAGACGTATTTAAAACACTTTCAAAAGCGCTCAAAGCTTAATCCCACGGCATTTTCCGACCGGAGGAAACAGCGGAAAAGACACCGCCCGTTCCTTGCTTTTCATGTTGAAATGTCTGTTTTGACAAGGCTTTTATTCTGTTCCGCAAAGAAGGATGAGTCGAAAACAGTTCGGCAAAAGACGGCATATCCACAATCCCGAACGCTTTCATTTCAGCCGGCAGAGGACGCATATCCGTAGTCCCCAACGCTTTTAAAGCGTCAATCATGTCTTTTGCATCGCCTAATAATTCCGCCGCCCCCGCATCGGCTTTATACTCCCGATGCCGTGAAAAAGCGCAGGCAACGATACTGCCTAAAATGCCGAACAGCATTTCAAAAATCCGTACGGTAAAATAATATCCGACGCCCCCCGCCCGCCGTTGCCGGTGTTCATCGTTATTTGAAGAATGCAATAAAAAAGTCAAAACGCGCGCGAAAAAAAACACAAAAGTGTTCAGTACGCCCTGAACCAGCGTCATTGTCACCATGTCTCCGTTTTTAACATGCGACATTTCATGAGCGAGTACGGCACGGATTTGCGGTCGGGTCATCGACTGCAGCAATCCGGTCGATACGGCAACGAGGGCGTCGTCTTTAAAAGCCCCCGTTGCAAAAGCGTTGGCAGACCCCGAGTAAACGGCGATTTCCGGCATTTTCACCCGAGCCTTTTTTGACAATTCTTCAACCGTTTCGACCAACCATTGTTCCTGCTCCGTTTTCGGCCGTTCAATCACACGGGCGCCGACAAACATTTTAGCCATGGTTTTAGACATCAACAGAGAAATAAAAGAACCGGTAAAACCTAAAACCGCACTGAACGACAAAAGTTGAACGTAATCAATTCCCTCCTGCATCATCCATCGGTCGACGCCGAACAAACGTACTAAAAAACCGATTGTCATCAAAACAACAAAGTTGATGCATAGAAACAAACCTATTCTTTTAATCATACCGCTCTCCTTTTTTGAATCGATGATAAACAGCCGACGCAAAAAAGCAAACCTATTCCTGCGAATTAGAGCGAAATAACAGGCGTTTCAAAAAACTTCCGTCAGATTTTCTCGACCTCAAAATCTTCTTCGTATTCGACATGATGGCGCAGCCCCCGATAATGGTTCAGCCCCAAAATTCGTGAAGCGTAATCTATGTTTTTGATTTGAGACCGGTAAAGATTAATCAATCGTCTTTTTTCGGTGACAACATCGGAAATATCAACATAGTGCGTCGGTCTGGCCAGAGTGTTCCATATCTCATAATAGATGACACGACCTTTAAAAGGACGCGTTTTGCACAACCGTTTGAACAAACAGCTGACGGCGACATGGTCTTTATGGAAATCCATCGGATGAGGCATGAGGACATAGTCGTAACCTTTGAAGTCAAGCGTTGCAAAATCGCGAAAACAGTCGATCAGTTTCCCGTCTTCGATATTAAGCATACGAACGTTTCGAACGGCATAGTTCGCCATGACCGTTTCAAATTCTTTTTTGCGCATTTCAATCATTTGTTCCGGTTCAACGGCGGAATTTCCATAGCGTCCGTCCGTCAATAAAACGACATCGCACTGCGCTCCGTATTTCAGTAAAAAACCGCCGCACCCGATTGTTTCGTCATCGGCATGGGGAGCCAAAACCAAAATGCGCGCTTCCGGCTTTATTTTCAGAGGTTGGGCTTTTTTGCAATCGGGTATATCGTATCCGTGAATTGTTTTATTGACCCAAAGTTTCAATTTGCGTATACCCATAATGATTTTCTCCCTGTTTTCATGGCAGAGTAAAACCGATTGAATAAAAAATCAAACTTTTTACACCGACGAAACGAAGGATTAAGCTTTCTCAATTAAACTTAAACAAGTATTTATGAAAAGAAAGGTTTAATCTTATGAAAAAGCTTTTATTGGCAACAGTTTTCTGTCTGGCGGCCTCTTCTGCGCAAGCTCAAGAAAAGAAAGACATTTATCCCGAAGCTCGCGGATATGTGGACATCACGAATCCTTTTTATATTCCGGGAAAAGCGTTTTTGGCGGATTCAAAAGTTTCTTTTACCCGCGTCAAATTGAACGCTTCAATCAATGCGCCGGCTCAAACGGGATTTCCCGTTTTGAAAAACGCGAAAAAGCATACGGCATCCGAAATGCTGACATACGGCATCACGGAAACATGGGCTGTTTACGGCGGCTTATCGTATGACTGGACAAAGAAGGAAGGCTCGGCTTCTTTCCACGATTGGTCTTGGACGGTCGGCACCAAAGTCAATACGATTGAAGACGTTTGGCGCGTTCAGATCGGCGCGGATGTAACCCGAACGGATTTTACAAAATGGAAGAACGTCATTAACGAAAATCAGAAAAGCACCCATTTGTATTTGACGGCGGGAACGGAAACCGGAGAAAAAGTGTTCGTCTACACCCGATTGGATTATCAAAACATCGGTTACGGCAACAATCAGCAATATGACGTCTTTGCCGTTGACGCCGCCATGCATCTGACGCCCGACGCACGAACAACGGCCGATGTCGGATTGCGTTTTTCATGGGATACGCAGGATCGCGTGCGAAACAAAGACCTGACGTTTTTTGCAAACAGTTATATGAATCTTTATCAGAATATCGCTGTCGGATTGAACGCGGACTATGTTCTGGCCGGCTCCAACAACATCAAACTGCCGTTTGCGCCGACCAATCAAGGCAGTTACACGTTGGGAGTCAATCTGAAATACGAATTTTAACCGGTAAAAAGGGGCTTGAAAAAGCCCCTTTCCTTTTGAGTTTCAAGCGCAGATTATTTTTTGGCTCTGTCTTGTTCAATAATGATTTTCAGAGCGTCAACGGCAACACGCACGGCGGCGGAAGTGTCCTCGGACATCTTCTGATCCAAACCGGCGGCTTCGCGTTCCTGATTCCAAATTACATGGAAGCAGGAACCGCAACGACACTTCAACGCGTCCGCAACAACAAACAAAGCGGCGGATTCCATTTCGCTGGCTTTGACGCCCAAACGTTTCCAAGCTTCCCATTTCTGTAACAGTTCATAGGAAACAGGCATCTTTGCGGGGCTGTGCTGACCGTAGAAAGCGTCTTTGCACTGAACAATGCCCGTGTGGGTCGTTTTGCCCATTGCCAAAGCGGCCTGACGCAAAGCAATCGTCAAATCCAAATCGGCGACAGCCGGATATTCAATCGGCGCGTATTCCATGGACGTGTGTTCGAAACGGATGGCGCCCGTTGCTACAACGATGTCACCGGATTGGACGTCAAGATCAATCCCGCCGCACGTTCCGGTGCGGATGAAAGTGTCTGCGCCGATGTTATGCAATTCTTCCATAGCGATGGAAGCGGAAGGACCACCGATACCGGTTGAGCAGACGGACACCTTTTCGCCCAACAGCGTACCGGTGTAAATATTGTATTCGCGATTTTGTCCGACATGATGCGCGTCATCAAACAATTTGGCGATGGATTCGCAACGCCCCGGATCCCCCGGTAAAATGACGTAACGGCCGACATCGCCTTCGACACAACGGATATGAAACTGCCTATCAAGCTTTTGCATGGAAAACCTCTCTAAAAAAATAACAATGAATATGAAAAATTCATATCGTTGAGAACCAGTTTATATGAAAAAACAAATAAAACAAACAGTTATTTATATCTTTCTCCTGTTAATCGAACGTCTTTGCCGTGCTTCGATAAAAAAACATTTCTTTAGTTTTGCCATGCCTTGTAGTAAAATTCCCGCAGTTTTAAACAAAGCGGGATGTAAACGATGAAAACATTTTTGAAAATCTCTGCCGGCCTGTTTTTTGTTGTTATTCTTGCACTGTCCGGCGTTTATATGGGACGTAATAAGCTGATCAAAGACGCCGTCGAAAAAATCGGTCCGAAATTCACTCAAACAACGGTTCTTTTAGGTGAAATCGATTTTCAGCCGTTTCAGGGACATCTTATGCTCAAAGAACTGCACATCGGAAACCCCGAAGGATTTTCCGGCAAGGATCTGTTTTCTTTAGGAAAGATTACCGTTGATTTACAGCCGAAAACGGTGTTTAGCAACAAAATCATTATCAATCAAATCACTGTGGACAATGTTTTCGCCAGCTATGAAATCGCAAACGGGACAAACAATATTGCCGCGCTTCAAAAAAACATCGCCGGAGAACCGAAAACGGCCGATACGACCGCCGCCCCCGATCCGGCCAAAAATGAAAAAGGCAAACAGGCGAAACAAGTCGTCATTAAAGACTTGACCGTAAAGGACGCAAAAGTTTCCGCTTCAATTTCGGGAATCGGCATGACATTGCCGTTGCCGACCATCCACATGACCGATATCGGCGAAAAAAAACCTTCAACGTTCAAAGAGGTTTTGACTTCCGTCATAAACGTCTTTTCGACCGAAACTTTGAACGCCATAGCGACTGCGACGACGGAAGCTGTCAAGTCCGGCACGGATTCCATCGGAAAGCTTTTGAAAAAACTCTTTTAATTCCAATTTAAAAGCCCCTGAAAAGGGGCTTTTTCTAAATCCGGCTCACCGTTATCAATACTTGTCCGGGTTTGAACAGATACATCTACCCCTGCGGCGGACATGGCGCGCTATCGCCTTTTTTAATCTTCGGCCCCCAAAGCGCATGATCGGTATGACAGACGGAACCGCCGCAGCTGTCAAACAAATAGACACGCCGACCGACGACTTTTGTCCCGACCGTATAATGGCTTCCCAAAGTCCTGTTATACAACGAAATAATCCAAGCGGTATGTTCCCGTTCCAAAAAAGAACCGATTTCCGACAACGCTTCCGGAACGCTTTTTTCCGTATCGACATACGGGCATTCAAAATTCAAGGCCAGTTTGAATTTTTTTCGGGAATACCGGTCGGCCTCACGCAATATATCAATCAATAAATCATCCGGCGTTCCGCGTTCCAAAACCCGCGTAAACATTTCCTTTTTCAGTAAAAAGGAAATAAGATTCTGATAAAACAGGCAACCCTGCGTATATGAAAGAAGCTTAAAATCCCGAGCCGCCCAGCGAAAAGCGTTTAAAACAGAATAAACGCCGCAGAAATAATCAACGGAACCTTGCTGATATGGTTTAAATTCTTTCATGTTTAAGCTACCCGCGCCTGACGGAATCAAAAATGTTTTTCGGTTTTTAAAAAATCCGGAATATCGGAAGCGGGGATGGGCTTGCTGATATAATACCCTTGAATGATATCGCACCCCTGCTGTTTCAACAACTCAAGCTGCTCTTTTGTTTCAACGCCTTCGGAAACGATCTCCAGCCCTAACGTATGTCCCAGATTGATAATCGCGCGGGCGATTTCCGCATCATCTGCGTTATGAGTCATATCGCGCACAAACGACTGGTCGATTTTCAAACGGTCAACGGCGAAACGTTTCAAATAGCTCAATGAAGAATACCCCGTTCCGAAATCGTCGATCGCCAGCTTGATTCCGATCCGCGACAAACGGGACAAAATGTTGTCCGCTTTTCGGGCGTCTTGCATCACAACGCTTTCGGTCAGTTCAAGCTCCAACCGTTCCGGCGGAACGCCGCTTTCTTCCAAAATTTTCTCGATAGAGCCGGCCAAATCCTCCTGTTGGAACTGAATCGCCGATAAATTGACCGCAATTGATATTTTCGGCAGTCCTATTTCATCCCACAGTTTTATATGGCGCAAAGCCTCTTTTAAAATCCAATCCCCCAGCGGAATAATCAATCCCGTATCCTCGGCGATCGGAATAAAACGCACCGGCGATACCATACCGCGCGTCGGATGGAACCAACGCACCAAAGCCTCCGCCGCATTGATTTTACCGGTTTTCACATCCAACTGCGGCTGGAAGAACAAAGCAAATTCGTTCTGTATCAAACCCTTGCGCAAATCGCGCTCCATTGCCAGACGGTCTTCCGTTTCTTCATTCATTTCCTGAGAAAAGAAGAAATAACTGTTCGGAGAGGAATGAGCCGCCGTCCGCAAAGCCATATCGGCGAAATTCACCAGCTTATCAGGTTCCGCTCCGTCATCGGGAAAAATCGAAATGCCGACACAGGCGCCGACATTGACTTCCGTCCCGTTCAATACGATAGGTGCCAAAATCGTTTCTATCATCGTCCGCGCGTTCAAAGCCGCGGCTTCAGCGTTACGTATGTCTTCTGCGATCATTGTGAATTCATCACCGCCGATACGGGAGACAAAATCATTCTCGGAAGCCATTTTTAACAACCGTTCCGCTACGGTTTTAAGCAACGTGTCACCCGCCGCATGCCCTAAAGTGTCGTTAATCCGGTTGAAATTCGTTAAATCGGCAAAAATCAAAGCGACTTTTTTATGACGTTTTTCCGCGCGCTTAAGAATCTGCTTCAACTGTTCATGAAACAAGCGGCGGTTAGGCAGACCCGTCAGCTGATCGTAATTGGCCAGATGCATAATCTGCCCTTCGGCATTTTTACGATCCGTCACGTCGTCACGTGCGATAACGCAATACGCCAATTCGTTATTGGCATCCAAAATCGGCGTTACTCTTTGATCCACCGTATACAGCGCCCCCGTTTTGTGACGATCGACGATCTCCCCCTGCCATCTTTTGCCGGCACGCAAAGCCTCCCACATTTCTTCATAGAAAGCGTCGTTTTGCAAATCCGTTTTCAAGAAAACCAATTCGCGCCCCAAGACCTCTTCCTTACGGTAGCCGCTTGATGAACAAAAAGCGTCATTGACCCAAACGACATTGGCTTTCTCATCTGTAATGACAAATGCGTTGGCAGAAGTTTCCAACGCCGCTCTCTGCAACCGTAAATTCTGCTGATCTCCGGCGACCTGCATGGCTATGGCAATACGCAAAGAAAACGTTTCCAGACGCTGAATCGTGACGTTGTCCAATTTTCCCAAACCGGAATGAATTTCTAAAACGCCGTCGACGCCGTCATGCGTCATCAAAGGGAAAGCAATGATTTGGCAAACATGCTCGCGGCCGTCCGAATCAACGATTTTATTATCGGCCAATTCGACAATGACCGTCCGCTTCGACCGAATCGCCTGACCGGTCGGTCCGAACGTTTCCGTCAAATCATCCCAACGGATGGGATTGGCGGGAAATCCCGCCGACAATTTACCGGAAGCCGCACAAACGCAAACCGAGCCGTTTTTTTCCTTTCTGCCGATCCAAACCAGCGGGCATCCTAAGAGCTCGACTATTTTTTCGCACAGAAAAGCGCAAAATTCCTCATATGTCTGGCCGCGCAGAACGCGACGCAAAGTCGTATGCAAAATACCGTCCATGCTTTCGGACAGCTGACGGCGGGAAATATCCCTCACCTGACAAACATAATAGCCCTCACAAGCCGTCAAAACGATTTCGACCGGAAATTCCGTATCATCTTTTTTCAAACCGACAGCTTCGATCGTATTGACCTGTTCAATTTGACTGCGTATGTCATCCAACGCACCGAACGGAATTTGCCTATGATCACTCTGGGGCAAAACAACCTGTACCCGCTTTCCGTTCAGTTCGCCATTTTCATAACCGAACATCCGGTGAGCAGTCGCATTTGCCGCAAAAATCGTTCCGTCGGAATCTATTTTAAAAACGGCACTCAAGTTGTTTTTTAACAACAGAACCAGTTTCAAACACTCCTCTATTAAAGAGTAACCTTTTGTTTTTTATAGCTTATGATGATGAGAAATTAAAGAAAATTCATCATCATCTTTCAAAAATTATCTCGATCATTTTTTAAACATTGATTTTTTTCGTCAATCGCGTTAAAAATTATCCTCAAAAGGCTTGAATAATTCAGGGAATGACATGTCTAAAAGTTCTGTTTGCGGTATTATTTTCGGTTGGGCCATTGTTTTTGCCACTATTCTTATTGCGACGCCGAATGTCGGAATGTTCTGGGATACGGGAAGCTTTCTGCTTGTCATTATCGGCCCTTATTTTTCCATGCTAATGGCGTATAAAGGGGCTGAAGTCAATCTGGCAAACAAAAAATGGCTGTCCATTTTCAAAAACAAAGGAGACGGCCCCGCTTCCTATAAGGATGAAGTCGGCCGTTTCGTCCGTTGGGCTTATATCACGCAAAAAAACGGATTGCAGGGATTGGAAAACGACGCTTTATCATCCATCGGTGAAGACGATCAATTTCTAAAATACGGCGTTGAACTGGTAATTTCCGGTTATACCGGTAACGAAGTGCGCGAAATTTTAAAAGAATCCGCCTTCAGTTCTTACCAACGCGAAGGGAAACCGGCTGAAATTCTGACAAATATCGGCGCTTACGCTCCGGCATTCGGAATGGCGGGAACCTTGATCGGTCTGGTTGTCATGCTGGCCAACATGGGGGCGGATGCGTCGGCGATCGGTTCCGGTATGGCCGTGGCTTTGATTACAACATTCTATGGCGTGTTGTCCGCCCGTCTGATTTACCTGCCTGCCGGAATCAAACTGACCGCGCGTTCGGACGAAGCCCTGTTCCGCAATCTGCTGATTACGGAAAGTCTTGTTTTATTGGCGGAACGCAAAAGTCCGCGCTATATTCAAGATAAATTAAACGCCTTTCTCGACCCGTCGCAACATTTCCTGATCGACCGCGATATGGAACGTTAAGAAGGATTTTTCACCATGCCGATGCCTTCTAAAAAGAAAGAAATCAATGCGGATGACTGGCAGGGAACGTATGGCGACTGTGTGACGCTGTTACTGTGCTTCTTTGTTATGCTTTTAGCCGCCTCAAAAATGGACACCGTCATGTTTGAGCAAATCCGTTCCGGCATGACGCGGGAATTTATGGATCGTCGTCAGATCAACCAGCCGATAGCCTTGCTTCGTTCGGATCTGGATGACGATTTGCATGCGTTACGGCTTGATAAAACGGCGACGTTGGGCAGTGATCACATGGGACTGATTTTGGATATTGAATCCGACACTTTTTTCAACAGCGGTTCTGCCGTTTTAAAAAGTCAGGCCATTCCCATTCTAAGACGCTTGACATCGACGTTAAACGCCAAACGCTACAATATTTTCAGATTTGAAGTTCAAGGTCATACCGATGACGACCCCATCCACACGGAACAGTATCCGTCTAATTGGGAACTGTCTTCCGCCCGTGCGTCAGTTGTAACGCGCTATTTGATTCAGAACGGAATAGACCCGACGCGTCTGCGTGCCGTCGGTCTGGCTGATATTCAACCGCTCTACCCCAACCGTGACGCACACGGCAATCCGATCAAACACAATCAGCGCCGCAATCGCCGCGTCCGCCTGCGTATGGATCCCGTTTATAAATAAATCCAAGCTTAATCGGTTAATAACATCAGCAGTTCGTTTTCCAGAACCTTTAATTCGTCCGGTTCGGAAAGGCGGTGCCAGCTGTTTTTCAAAATGACAATTTTCACTTTATCCGATTTTGCAGAGCGCATAATCTTAAATGCCGTTTCCACAGGAACACAATCATCCTTTGCCCCGTGAATCAAAGTTATCGGGCATTGAATATCCAATGTTTTTTCTTTTTTAAGCAACAAATATTTTTCAGCGTCCTCAAACAGTTGCAACGTCCACGGATCTCCCTCTTCCGTCCATCCGTTCGGAGTATAAATGACGCCCTTTGAATGAATATTCCGTTTTTGACTGTCGGAAAAGGAATTCCAAACATCAACCGTAAAATCAGCGGCTGCGGCCAAACCGACCATGGCTTTAACGCGCTCCGGCCGAGCTTTTGCGGCCAACAGGGATATCCATCCGCCCATGGAACTGCCGACTAAAATCAAATTTCCGGTTGCCACACGATCAATGATGTTCAAAGCGTTATCCAACCATATCCCGATAGTCCCGTCGGTATATTTTCCAGAAGATTCTCCATGACCGATAAAATCAAAAGCGGTATATCCGACATTGTTTTTTTCGCAAAATTCCTGTAAAAACAATGACTTTGAGGCGTTTTTATCCGATAATGTCCCGTGCATAAACAGGATTTCCACCGTTTTTTTGCCGGATACATGGCGGAAAGACAACCTTTTACCGTCTTTCAAATCTAAAAAATCATCCATTTTCACAATCCCGAAAACAAATCATCGATATCTTCTTCCTCGGCTTTTTCCTTTTTGGATTTTTCCTTGTCTTTTTTCTTATTTTCTTTCTTATCATCCTCACCGCCGAAAAGACCGAACAATTTCTTTTTCCCTTTTGAAGCGGAAGCCTTTTTTTCTTCCCGTTCGTCAAACAGCTTTTTCCCCGCTTCACGTATTTCCTTATCCAGATTTTCATCCAGCATCTGAACGGATTCCGCAACAGCGGCGGCAGAATCTTCATCCGCATATTTTTGCGCCAGCAACATCATTTTATAACATTCGGCCAAATCCGGTTCCACACCGTTGCCTTCGCAATACATGGGAGCCAAACGGAAAAAAGCGATAGCGTTGTTATCGTCCGCCAATTTTTGATAAATTTTAATCGCCTCCTGCGGATTTTCCTTTAGTCCTTGCCCTAAAACGTATAAATCCGCCAAAGCCAGCCGCGCGTCTTCATCCTTTTCCGCCTTTTCTTTCAAAAACGTTTCGATTGCGCTGAAATCATCCGCTCTGACGGCTTTATTCAAATCACGACGGGACACGCCGACAGCCACCAGCAAATCCTTTATATCCGTTTTAACGGTGATTTTGATTTCCTGTTCATCTTTCTCTTCGGCTTCGGCTTTTGATTTTTTATGGCCGGAAGCGTATAAATCGTCATCGTCTATAATGACGTTTGCGACCAACGACGGCAAAGACTCCTCCCGGCTTTTTTTCTTCCATTTATTGGCGGCCTTTTGCGCTTCAATGACATCTTCATTGCGCATTTTCCGGTCAATTCATCGCGCAATTTCGCCCCCTCCTCCTTTAAAGGAGAGGAAGCATACGCCGCTATCAGGTTAAAATAGATATGCGCCCCGATAATATTGAAAGGAAGACCGCGAACAGACGTATTGGCATATAATTTTGCCAGCTTCATTTGGGCTTCCGTATTTCCCTGATCAGCAGCCAGCTTGTACCAGAAAACAGCCTGAGCATAGTCCTGCGGCGTTCCGATACCGTTCAAAAACATCCGACCGACGGCAATTTGAGCCGGAGCATATCCCTGTTCTCCGGATTTTTTATAAAACTGGAACGCTTTGATATAATCTTTTTTAACGCCTGAGCCTTCTTCATACATCAAACCGATATTATATTGGGCCGGATAATTTCCTTTTTCGGCAGCGATCGAATACCACTTAAAGGCAGCCGGATAGTCCTTTTCAAGTTCCGATCCCGTATAATACATATTCCCCAATTTCAAAGCCGCCTTTCCATTTCCCTGTTCTGCCGCTTCGCGATAAAATTTCAAAGCCGTTTGCAGGTCTTTTTCAACGCCTTTTCCTTCGCTATAAATGCGCCCCAAATGGTATTTGGCCTCGCTGTTCTGCTCCTTTTCGCTTAAACGCGTCAATTCCTCGAAAGCGAAACCGTAATCCTGATCATTTAAAGCTTCCAGAGCCTCTTTCAAAGTCGCGTACGCCGGAGAAGAAAATGCCAGACAGAATGCACTGCCGGTCAACAAAAAAGTTTTTAACATGCGCAACTTCATTTCAGCCCTCCCGATTTATTTGAAAATCACCGTCCGGTGACCGTTCAGCAAAACGCGCCTTTCCGTATGATATCTGACTGCGCGCGCCAAAACAATATTTTCCAGATCCTTGCCGATAGCGACAAGCTGTTCCGGTGTGTTTGTGTGATCGACACGTTCGACAGCCTGCTCGATGATCGGCCCTTCATCCAGATCGGCCGTAACATAGTGCGCCGTCGCCCCGATCAGCTTGACGCCGCGTTCATAGGCTTGATGATAAGGCTTTGCTCCTTTGAAACTGGGCAGAAACGAATGGTGGATATTGATGCAATGTCCCGTCAAAGCGCGGCACATCTCATCGGAAAGGATTTGCATATAGCGCGCCAAAACGACCAAATCGACATGCAGTTCGTCGACAAGCGACAGAATTTTGTTTTCCTGCTCCCGCTTTTGCTCGAAAGTCGATCCTTTCGGCAGCGGAAAATAATAGTAAGGGATTTTATGCCATTCGACGAACGAACGCATATCCTCGTGGTTGGATACGACCCCCGCGATTTCAACATTCAACAGCCCCGCCCGATAACGGTACAATAAATCATTCAAACAATGGCTTTCTTTGGATACCGCCAGAAGCAACCGCGCCGGACGATCGCCGTTATGCAGTTTCCATTGCATTTCAAATTCGGCCGCAATCGGTTGAAACGCCGCTTTAAACTCCGTCCGAAAACCGTTTTCCGTTTCCGTCGTAAAAACGATACGCATGAAGAACAATCGGCTCATTTCATCGCCAAATTGCGCCGCTTCGGTGATAAAACCGCCATGTTCCGCGATAAAGCCGAAAACACGCGCAGCGATTCCGGTTTTATCGGGACAAATGATTGTTAAAATATGCGTTTCCTTATTCATCTCTCTTTTCCTAGCCTATTTTATAAAGTTCTTACCGTAATAGTTTGATTTTATTCTGTTTTTGTTGCGATATCAGCCATTTTTTCCATCAGTTTGCGCATTCCTCTGATCCGGTCTTTCGGAATGTCCCAAACCCGTTTGTAGACAATCTTTTGATCCGCCCGAAGCTTTGCCGCACCGCTGTTCTGCGCTATGAATTTAACAAGTCCCGCCGGATTTGGAAAGCGATTATTTCTTAAAGTGACAACCGCCCCTTTCGGTCCCGCTTCGATTTTTTCAACGTTCGCGCGGCGGCAAAGTGTCTTGATTGCAATGATTTCCATCAGATTTTCGACTTCCGCCGGCAAAGGCCCGAAGCGGTCCGTCATTTCCGCGGCAAAGGCTTCGATTTCGTTGATTTCCGTCATATCCGCCAACCGTTTGTACAGCCCCATACGGATTCCCAGATCACGCACATAATTTTCAGGGATCAAAACCGGCATTCCCGCCGTAATCTGAGGCGACCAAGCGGTTTCTTCCTCCTGTTCCGCCGTTCCGCTGCGGGCTTCGGCGACGGCTTCCTCCAGCATTTTCTGATAAAGCTCGATTCCGACTTCCTTGATATGACCGGACTGCTCTTCGCCCAACAGATTCCCCGCCCCGCGAATATCCAGATCGTAACTGGCAAGCGTGAAGCCCGCCCCCAACGTATCAAGCTTCTGCATGACTTCCATGCGCTTCAACGCCGTTTTCGTGACCTTCTGATGCGGCGGCAGGGTCAGATAGGCATAGCCGCGCGTCTTCGCCCGCCCGACACGGCCGCGCAGCTGATACAGCTGGGCAAGCCCGAACATATCGGCGCGGTGGATGATAATCGTATTGACGGACGGCATGTCCAGCCCCGATTCAATGATCGTCGTGGACAGCAGAACATCATACTTTTTATCCGCGAAAGCGGTCATGATGTCTTCCAATTCCTTAGGACTCATGCGACCATGCGCGGCAACGACCTTGATTTCCGGCACAAGAGCTTTGAGTTTCCGCATCACTTCGTCCATATCGGAAATGCGCGGACAAACGTAAAACGTCTGGCCGCCGCGCAAGTATTCGCGCATCAAAGCTTCTCTGATAATGACGGGATCAAACGGCAGAACGAACGTCCTGACCGCCAGACGGTCGACCGGCGGCGTCGCGATAATGCTGAGTTCCCGCACCCCCGTCAAAGCCATTTGCAACGTGCGCGGAATGGGGGTCGCCGTCAGCGTCAGCACATGAACGTTGGAGCGGAGCTGTTTCAGCCGTTCCTTATGCGCCACGCCGAAATGCTGTTCTTCATCAATGATTAAAAGGCCGAGTTTTTTAAAGGAAATCGTCTTGGCCAACAACGCGTGCGTGCCGACGACAATGTCCAGAGAACCTTCCTCCAACTCTTTTTTAACAGCGGCGGCCTTTTTGGCCGAAGTCAGACGGGAAAGCTGACCGACACGCAGCGGAAAGCCCGCCAGACGCTTGGAAAACGTTTCATAGTGCTGCCTAGCCAATAACGTGGTCGGGACGACCACAGCCACCTGAACGCCGTTCATCGCCGCCGTAAAGGCCGCACGCAAAGCGACTTCCGTCTTGCCGAAACCGACATCGCCGCAAATCAGGCGATCCATCGGCCGGCCTTCGCTTAAATCGCGCAAGACATCCTGAATGCTTTTTTCCTGATCTTCCGTTTCGGCATACGGGAAACGCGCGCAGAAATCGTCATACACCCCTTCGGAAACAGGCAATTTATCAGCTTTTTTCAAATATCTTTCCGCGGCGACTTTGATCAAAGCCTCCGCCATGTCGCGAATCCGCTTTTTCAGTTTGGCTTTGCGCGCCTGCCACGCCGCACCGCCCAGCTTGTCAAGAAGAATGCCCGCCTGCTCCGACCCGTAACGGGACAGCATTTCAATATTTTCGACCGGCACGAACAGCTTGTCGTCGTCGGCATAAACCAGACACACACAGTCATGTGAAGCTCCGCCGATTTGCAGTGTTTCCAATCCCTTATAGCGACCGATCCCGTGATCGACATGGACGACCAGATCGCCCTCGTTCAAAGCGGAAACGTCCGCAATGAACTGATCGCCGCGCTTTTTGCGTTTTGCCGTTCGAATCAGACGGTCGCCCAGAATGTCCGCCTCGGAAATCACCGTCAGCTTGTCCGTTCTGAAGCCCTCGTCCAGCGGCAGAACGACGAACGGCGTTCCGTCTTTGGTTTTCAAAGCCTCATACCACGTTTCAACTTCGACAGACAACACATTGTTTTCTTTTAATAAAGAGGCGATTCTCGAACGTGAACCGGTGGAAAAAGCCGTTAAAACGACTTGTTTTTTATTTTGCCGTTCTTCGACAATAAAGCGGCGGACGGCATCGTAAACATTTGCGTCGGGAACGGCGCGTTCGGCGGAAAAATCCTTTGCCGTTCGACCGCCGGCGTCCAGTGTTTCATACTCCCCCTTTTCTTCGGGGGCGGCAAACGGAAAATGACGGTAAACCGTCCTGCCCGCCAGTAAACGGTTCAATTCCTCCGCATCAAGGAACATCTGTTCTTTCGGAACGGGATGATAGATGAAGCCGCCTTCGGACAGGCCGTTTTTCTCGGCGTCAAGGCGGGCTTGGAAAAACTCGTCAATTTGTTCCAGACGCGAGGAAACGGCCTCCTGCGCCTGATAGTCCATGGAAACGACCGCGTCCGGCAGAAAAGCGAACAACGTGTCCATGCCGTCATGGAACAGCGGCAGCCAATGCTCCATCCCCGAAAAGCGACGACCTTCCGAAATGCTTTCGTACAAAGCGTCGTTCACGCCGGAACCGAACGCTTCCCGATAATTCGTGCGGAAACGGGCGATCGCTTCGCCGTCCAAAGCGACTTCGCTGACGGGCTTGAACACGAAGCGGTCGATTTGTCCCGTCGTTCTTTGCGTCATCGGGTCGAACGTCCGGATCGTTTCCAGCTCGTCCCCGAACAAGTCCAACCGCAAAGGCTCGGCCGTTCCGGGGGCGAACACGTCGATAATGCCCCCGCGCACGGCGTATTCGCCGGCTTCCATCACCTGTTCCGTGCGCTGATAGCCGTTTTTTTCCAAAAAGTGATGAAAAGCCTGTTCGTCAAAAGTCTTCCCTGCTTCGGCGCTTAAAGAGGTCTTGAAAAAAGCGGTCGGAGGAACGCGCTGTAAAACAGCATTGACGGTTGTTAAGACGATTCTGGCTTTTTTTGTTTTTCCGGCATGGAGAATCGATAACGTTTCCAGCCTTTTCGCCACAATGTCGGTATTCGGGGAAATGCGGTCGTAAGGCACGGTGTCCCATGCGGGAAATTGCAAAACGTCGATTTCCGGCGCGAAAAAAGCCAGCTGTTCCGCCAAAGCCGCCAGACGGATATCGTCGCGGCAGATATGCAGGATCTCTTTCGTCTGTTTGGCCGTATCCGCCAAAACGACCGCCGCGTAACCGTCGGGAACGCCCGCCAGCAAAACCTCTCCGTGATTTTCAGAAAACTTCATTTTAAACTTGCTCCGTTTCCCAAGATAAATACAATAGGAAGGAAAGAAAATCATCTGTTATTTTTAGGAAAATCAGCCCGATGCGCCCCGAAATCCTGTTTCCGTTTTTCGCTTCTTTGGACACTTTGCCGGGAATCGGGAAGAAAACGGCTCTGCTATGCGAAAAACTGTGCGGTTCGACGGTAGCCGACCTGTTATTCCATATGCCGACGGGCTTTATCGACAGACGGCTGAAAACAACGATTGCCAAAGCGCCGGAAACGGGTGTTGTGACATTGGAGGTCGTCACCGACCGTCATATCCCCGCCCCGACACGCAAAAGCCCTTACCGCGTCATTTGCCATGACGATACGGGAACAATTCAGATCGTCTTTTTCCATGCGTTCGGCAACTATCCGGCACAGGCTCTGCCGATCGGGGAAAAGCGGTTCATCAGCGGCAAAGTTGAACGCTACGGCGCCGGAAAACAACAGATACAAATGACACACCCCGATTATATCGTTTCCGAAACGGAGCTTGAAAAAATTCCGGAAATCGAGAGTGTCTATCCTTTGACGGCCGGTCTTTCGGGCAAGATTTTGAACAAGGCGATCCGTACGGCGATTTCCAAAATGCCCGCCCTTCCCGACTGGCAGGATCCGGCCATGACCAGACGTGAAAACTGGCCGGATTTTCAAACGGCGTTAAAAACCGTCCATGCGCCGGAAAACGAAAACGACCTGCAAAAAACCGCGTCCGCAAAACAAAGACTGGCGTATGACGAACTGCTGGCAAACCAGTTGGCTCTGGCTTTGGTCAGACGAAGGATGCGCAAGGCGTCCGGACGGCAAATAAAAGGAAACGGAAAAATCAGAAAAGCCGTGCTTGACGCTTTACCGTTTTTATTAACAGGCGCACAAATCCGCGTTATTAAAGAAATAAACGCGGACATGGACGCCCCCATGCGAATGTTGCGTCTGGTACAAGGCGATGTCGGTTCCGGCAAGACGATGGTCGCGTTGATGGCGATGCTGAACGCAGTGGAAGCGGGCTTTCAGGCGGCGTTGATGGCACCGACCGACATTCTGGCCAACCAGCACTTTGCTACGACCAGCAAACTTGCCGCGGCGGGCGGCGTTCGAACCGTTCTGCTGACCGGACGCGACAAAGGCAAAAAAAGACAGGAAATCCTTGATCAAATCGCATCGGGACAGGCTCAAATCATCATCGGCACGCACGCTTTGTTTTCCGAAGACGTGACGTTCAAGGATCTGGCTCTGACCGTCGTCGACGAACAGCACAAATTCGGCGTTCATCAGCGCCTGAGTCTGTCCGAAAAAGGAAAATCCGCCGATATGCTTGTCATGACGGCGACACCCATTCCCCGAACACTGGCTTTGACGTATTACGGCGACATGGAATCATCGCAGATCGACGAACTGCCTCCGGGAAGGAAACCGATTGCGACAAGGGTGCTTCCCTCCTCCCGACTGGACGAAGTCGCGGCGGCTTTGAAACGGACATTAAGCGATCATAATCAGGTTTATTGGGTCTGTCCTCTGGTCGAGGAAAGCGAAAAAATCGATCTGGCAGCGGCGGAAGAACGCTTTGAGTATTTAAACAGGCTTTTTCCGAACCGTGTCGGGCTGGTTCACGGCAAGATGAAAGGCAACGAAAAAGACGCTGTCATGCAGCGTTTTGCCGCCGGAGAGTTGGATATTCTGGTTGCGACAACCGTTATCGAAGTCGGTGTGGATGTGCCGAACGCAACAGTAATGGTGATTGAACACGCGGAACGGTTCGGATTGGCACAACTGCATCAACTTCGGGGACGCATCGGACGCGGTGAAAAAGCGTCGACGTGCCTGTTGATGTATGCCGATCCGCTGAGCCAAACGGCAAAAGCCCGTCTGACGGCGATGCGGGAAACGCAGGACGGCTTTAAAATCGCTGAGGAAGACCTGACCCTGCGCGGCGCGGGCGAAGTCCTCGGCACGAAACAAAGCGGCCAGCCCGACTTTAAAATCGCCGATCTGGCAACGGATCAGAATTTGTTAAAGATGGCTTGTAATGATGCCAAATATATCATGAACATAGACGCAGAACTGTCCTCGGAACGGGGAAAAGCTCTGCGTCTGCTGTTGTATTTATTCGGTAAGGACGAAGCCGTCAAAACCCTGAAAGCGGGTTAAAGTCCCTTTATTTTGACTTCTTTTTCTTCTTGGTTTTCGTTTTTTCTTTTGTTTTCTCTTTCTTTTTATCATCTATTTCTTTCAGAATTTTTTCCAATTCCGCTTCATCGGCGACAACAAGGATGATGTCTTTATAAACAATCAGGCTGTTTTCTTTCGGCCACGCTTTCGCTTTCTGCAATACGCCGTTTTTGTATAAATCTTCCATTACCTTTCTATAAGAATCATTCGATAAAACTGAAAACTGAATTGAATTAAATTTTTGTTTTATCTGTAATTCGACCGGATAAAAAGCCTGATGCGCACTAAAGGGTCTCCAATGCGGATCATAGACATGCCCTCCCATTCCGCCTGCAACAATTTTTTTAGCAATTTTGGGAATGAACTTTTCTCTGGCACCGGAAAAATGGCCTATTTGAATAAGGGTATATGTTTTATTTGCATCGAATTCAGGCTGAGTTTCCAATCGGTACAACATTCTGTTCCACATCATTTTTTCCGCTTCAAAGCCCAATTTCCAAGCGCGAAGCACGTAAGAATCATTCACGGCGGAAATCCATGCAACGACAACGGACAGCATAACCGCCATGTTCTTAAAAGCTTGAGGAGCTTCAAACAAAACAACCAGAATCAAAACCTGAAAATAAACCAACCCGAACAAATCGATCCGCGGTTCTACAAAATGAGGCTGATTGGAAATCATGGAATCGGATTTTGTTGCAATCAAAGCACCGAAAAACAGAACTAAGGCAAGAACCTTTTGACGCAATTCTTTTTTTGAAAAAAGAATACATATCAAAGAGAGTATGAATAACAGTGCGAATATCATCGTTACCGTATTGGATATAAAAATAAATTTATACCAATACATCTGACTGAAAGCCGCCTTAACACACTCAATAATACGATGCGGTATCTGGTTTAACGGCAAAGATTGAATCGTATAAACCGACGGACTTAAAATTTTTGCGTACGCCAGACAAATCAAGACCGCTTTAAATAAAAAACATGCCAAAACGACATCAATCACCGCTGCCGACTTCTTTTTTATGATTTGATTCAAGCCGGTTTCGCCGTCTTGTCTTAAAACATCCAGCATTATTGAGCCGGTTAATACAACCGCCAGCAAATTTAAAAGCGAAGGATATGTTGCCAATCCGAAGTTCATAAACGCGACAGCGATGAGATTCAGAAAAATTTTCTTTCGAATTGAAACTATTTCAACGGACTTATCCGCCAATATAAACCCCGTAACCATAAGTGCCGGCATAATCAAAAAATCCGGAAGAGCGTTAACATAATACAACCATTCCAAAGTATATGGCTGTATGCTCAAAACCAATCCGCATAAAACAAACGGAAGTATTTTTTTCTCGGCTTTCCAGTAAATGCACAAAAGAACCGCTGTCAAAGCCAATCCGGCGAAAGCCAGAACGTTTGAAACAACCGGCAAATAGGCACCGCCCAAAAGAATATACTTTATCCAGTTCCCCGCATATCTGCCCATATAACTCCATTTATTCCAAGCATCATAAGACTGAACTGTATTCCAATCATGATTGCCCCACATAAATGTAACAGTGTGAAAACCGAAGACAATATTGATTATCAAAAAAACGATCCAAAAAGATTTTCGGTAAACGGGATCGATAGACTGATACCCGCTGATAATAGCTTTTCCCCAATCCCTGTTCTTATATACTTTTGATTTCAGCAAACAGATTTTTATTCCCAAAAAGAGAGAAGAAAACAGAACGAACATTAAGGCAAAACAGCAGAATAATATAAAATAATCCGCCGTTCCGGGATGGAATTTTAATTTGACTTCCAATGAAACCGTTTCGCCGTTTTTAACGGATATATCTTTAAAATACGGTCTGTTATGCCAAACTTTACGCAATGATTTTTCACCGTGCGTAACTTTTTTACCGTTGATTTTCAAATAAGAATAATCATTGTATACAGGTATCAATCCCTTTCCGTCCGAATGATAATGATCCATTCCCATCAAGGCGATTTTTATTTTACCGTCGCCAACGACTTTAAAAGCGATCTTTTTTTTATGAGGATATAAACGTACTTGTTTTAACGGCAATACGACACATTGTTCGCACCATCCCGGCCGAATAATGGCAACGTTTTTCACCTTAATGTCTTGGATGCGATTTTCCGGTGTTCCCTGCGCCCAATAAATATCTATTCTGCCGTCTCCGGAATACAAACGAATTGATAAAAACGCGGAAATCAACGCGGCTAAAACAAATATTAAAATTCCTGATTTTTTCATAATTATTTATCCTCTTGATTAAAATTTATCCGTTCTTTTTCAACAACATGTTTTGTGAAACTGACACGATCGAGAATTGCCAGAATGTACTCCCCCATAATGCCTAAAAAGAAAATCTGTATGCCTGAAATGAACGTAACGCTGACGATAATCGGTGCCAAACCGAGTGCAAACGTATCCCAAAATAACAGTTTCCGAACAAGGTAATAACTGCCGGCCAGAAAGGATAACACACCGCAAACAGCCCCGAAATAAATCATGAATTTCATCGGGATTTTCGTTGTATGAACAACGGAATTCAATGCGTAATCAAAATAGCGGAAAAAATTGAAACTGGATTTTCCCCGTTTCCTGTTTCTTTGCTGATACGGCAGTAAACAAGGTTTATATCCCAAATTCGGAATGATATTACGCAGAACCGGAGAGGGATCGTTTAATTTACGCAATTCTTCAACGACTTCCCTGTCATAAAGCCCCCAAGCGATGCAATGTTGATACTGTTTTATTTCCGCAAATTTTGAAATCACTCCATAATAAATTTTACGACAAACAGTCATAACGATTCCTTCCTGCGTTCCGGTTTTCTGTCCCCAAACCAGTTTTTCGCCCTGTTCCCATTTATGAACCATATCGACGATCATTTCCGGCGGTTCCTGTAAATCGCAGCAAATCCAAACGACACAGTCCCCAGTCGCCGCAAAATAACCATTGATTATATTGCAGTCCGGTCCGAAATTGCGCATATTGAAAATCGCTTTGACGCGTTTGTCGTTTTGACACAAAGCGCGAAGCCGATCCTGCGTCATATCCGTACTATCGTTATCCATAAAAATCATTTCCCACGAATAATCGGAGAGTTTTTCCAAAACATCTTTGATTGAGGTATAAGCGGGTTCAACATTGTCCTGTTCATTAAAACAAGGAATAACAACACTTATTTTTTTCATTGGGAATTTATCCTCTCATAAAAAAGTGACTATCGGCCTCGGTACTAAAAAAATTATTACGGAGACATCCTGTCCAAATTGTTTCCGAAGATAACCTGAGGTTCGACTGTCGTTCCGACCGGCAATGCTATTTCCAACAGTTCCGCTTCCTCCGTTTCAAAAAAGCCGCGAAGCACGTCATCATCAATGTCGTTTGCCGCTTTTGTTTGCGCTTTAATGCCGTACGCATTCGCCACTTTTGAAAAATCAGGAGCAGAATAATCCTCTTGTGACGAAGGATATTTCCCGTTGAAATATAAAGATTGAAAATTCCGGATCATTCCCAGACTGTGATTGTTAAAGATAATCATTTTTACGGGCAATTTTCTGCGGGCGATCACTTCCAATTCCTGAAGGTTCATCTGAAAACCGCCGTCACCGGAAACAGATAGAACCTTTCCGCCCGCCGCCGCAACGCCGATTGCGGCAGGCAGGGAAAATCCCATTGATCCGAGCCCGCCAGAAAACAGGAATCTGTTTTGTTTTTTGACCTTCGCCGACTGAAACACCCACATTTGATTCTGTCCGACATCCGCCGTAACGGTCCATTTTTCAGGACAGTGTTTCGAAATCTTTTTAATCAGCATATTCGGCAAAAGCTGTTTTCCGGTCACGCTGATTTCAGACGGATATTTATCCTTAAGCTCCAGACACGTCTTTTTCCAGTCATCAATCTGAAAATCGAACGATGTACCGTTCAAGACATCAACGACCCTTCCGATATCGGAAAAGACCTTGATTTTTTTGACTTTCAAAGAATCAAGCTCTTTTTGATCGTTGTCCACCTGAATAATATGTGCGTCCGGTGCAAAGTTTTCCGGATGGCTTCCGGTTTGCAGAATGTCAAGACGGGCACCTAAAACAAGCAGAACATCCGAATTCATCAAAGAAAGATTGGCATTTCTGTTCCCGTAAGTACCGATTCCGCCCAAATAATACGGATAATCGTTATCAATGGCGTCCTTTCCTAATAAAGAAGCGACACACGGTATGCCGGTTTTATCAAGAAAAGCCCTTAATTTTTCTTCAGAATGTGATTGTCTTACACCGTTTCCGACAAGGATAACCGGCTTTGAGGACTTTTTTAAAAGCCGTATCATTTCATCAATGGCATCATCGGCTGTTTCAGTTTTTTCTTCTTTGCAGAAACCTTCAAGTTTTAAAACATCCACATCCTGCCTTTGCATATCCATCGGAATATCCAGTAAGACAGGACCTTTTCTGCCGCTTTGAGCAATATAAAAAGCCTTTTCCAATTCATAGCGGATATTCTCGGGCTTTGTAATCCGCTGACAATATTTTGTAATTGGTTCGGCAACGGAAACAATATCCGTTTCTTGAAACCCGCTTTGACGCAGCTGCGGATATTTTTTGTATTCATACGTGTTTACTTGCCCCGTTATGAAAACGGCAGGAATGGAATCAAAAAAACAATCAGCTAACGGCGTCAGTAAATTAAGCGCTCCGGGACCTGAACTGGAAATGGCAATGGCGACCTTTCCCGTTTGTCGCGCATATCCGTCTGCAGCAAAACCTGCGCCTTGCTCTGTAATGCCATTAACCATTTCCAATCCGTCCGTTTTGGAAATGCTGTCCACAAGATGAGCGACCATCCCGCCGATATATCCGAAAACAGTATCAATTTTTTGCTCTTTTATAAAAGCGGCAATATAATCAGAAACCTTCATAAGTATTTTTCCTTAGATGAATGAAAGAAGATTTTTGACATTTGTTTTGATTTCTTCGGATGTCATTTTCTTTCCCTTTCAAACTTTTCGATCTGGTCAAGCGTGAATGCGTTCATTTCTTCGCCCGCATAAAACCGACGATACCATTCGACCGTTTCCTTGATTGCCGTCCGTGCCGTCCAGGTCGGATGCCACTCCAGCTCTTTCGCCGCTTTTTCAACATTCAGCATCAGCAAACCCGCTTCATGCAAATCGTCGCGCTTATGCACGACAACTTCGCCTTTACCGTAATATTCCGTCACCAGTTTCGAGACTTCCGCCACAGTCAAAACACTGTCTTCATCGGGGCCGAAATTATATCCCTGTGCGAAGATTATCCCTTGTGTGTAAAGCTTTTCCGCCAAAACCATATATCCTGAAAGCGGCTCTAAAACGTGCTGCCACGGACGAACGGCAACAGGATTACGGATTTCTATTTTGATACCGTCATTGATTGAGCGGATACAATCGGGAACAAGCCTGTCCAGCGCCCAATCCCCGCCGCCGATCACGTTCCCCGCGCGAGCCGTAGCCATAGCGTAGCCGTCTTCTTTCATCAAAAAAGAACGACGGTAAGAGGATGACAATATTTCAACACACCCTTTTGAAGACGAATACGGATCGTATCCGCCCATCGGACAGTCTTCCGTGTATCCTTTGGCCACTTCTTTATTTTCATAGCATTTGTCCGTCGTCACATTGACAAATGCTTTAACGGAACCGCATTTACGCGCGGCTTCCAACACGTTCAGCGTGCCGATGACGTTTGTTTCGTATGTTAAAACAGGTTCCGCATAGCTTAACCGGACCAACGGCTGAGCCGCCAGATGAAATACGATTTCCGGCCTGAAATCGTCAAACGTTTTTTGAAGTTTTTCCCGTTCAAGGATATCACCGAAAACGGTTAAAACCTGATTTCCGATATTCAACGCTTCAAACATGGACGGTTTTGTATTCGGAGCCAAAGCGTACCCGTGAACATCCGCGCCCAATTTTTTCAGCCATAAAACAAGCCAGCTTCCTTTAAATCCGGTGGCTCCCGTTACAAGCACCTTTTTACCGGAATAAAAATTGTTAAAAGCCACGATCAATCCTTCCAGACTTTCCACGGAGCATCGTCCTTTGCCCACATTTCGTTTAAATCCTGTTTGTCCTTGAGCATATCCATCGGACGCCAGAAGCCTTTGTGATGATAGGCGTTCAGCTGTCCGGCTCTGGCGAGATTCTTCAAGGGAGCCTGTTCAAACGGCATCGTATCGTCATCGGGGATATAGTCAAACACTTCCGGCTGAAGCACCATAAAGCCGCCGTTAATCCAAGCTCCATCACCCTGCGGCTTTTCCTGAAACTGCGTAATCGTCCCGTCTTCCCGAATATCCAGCGCGCCGAAACGTCCCTGCGGCTGAACGGCGGTCAACGTAGCAATCTTGCCCGATTTCTTATGACATTCGATTAAAGCGTTGATATCAATGTCCGCCACGCCGTCGCCATACGTCAGCATGAACGGTTCGTCTTCAAAATATTCCTCCGCTTTTTTGATACGCCCGCCGGTCATTGTATTGCGTCCCGTATAAGCAAGCGTTACTTTCCACGGTTCCGAACGCTTTTTATGGAATTGAACGGAATTATAGCTTAAATCCACTGTTACATCGGACGTATTGGCGTAATAATTCAGAAAATATTCATTGATGACTTCATGTTTATACCCGCACAAAACAACAAATTCGTTGAAGCCGTAATGAGAGTAGATTTTCATGATATGCCATAAAATCGGATATCCGCCGATACCGACCATCGGTTTAGGGCGAACTCCGGTTTCTTCGCCCAAACGGGTCCCCAAACCACCCGCCAAAATCGCAACTTTCAAGGATTTATCCTTCCTTTATATAAAAAAAGACCCTTTTTTCTTCAAACATTCGGGAGGGCGAATGTTTGAAAAAACAAGGAAAATAAACGATTTTTGAAAATAGTTATTGCTAAAAAAAGCAAATTGATATAGTCAATAAAAATGGTCTTTTTTTGTGTGAAAAAGTTTACTCAAATATCCCACCTTTTTTATGCACATATCGATACTATAAAAAAGTATACAATCGCATCGGCACGGCCAAAAATCCGTATAAATCCGAAACAGCGCTTTTAATACCGGAAACGCGATAAAAAGACCTTGCATTTCAATGAAAATCGGCGTAAAAGACTGATAACAATTTTGTGGAGGTTGTTTTATGACAATAGAATATGAAGGTGAATTCCTGCCTTACGTTACGTATGAAGGCGAATTTATCCCCTACATCCGTATGTAATTTCATCTGATAAAAAATTCCCCGTTTACGGGGAATTTTTTTTGTTGAAAAAGACTATCTGTAAGAAACTTTTTCAGATTATAAAAGAGGCCGCATCGCAAAGATACGGCCTCTGTAATTTCGAGCGAAACGGATTAACGCTTGCTGAACTGATAGCTGCGGCGAGCTTTAGCTTTACCGTATTTCTTGCGTTCCACAACACGCGGGTCGCGGGTCAGGAATCCGGCCTTTTTCAAAGCCGTATGCAGTTCCGGTTCAAAGTTGTCCAAGCAACGGCTGACACCGTGACGGACGGCACCGGCCTGACCGGACAAACCGCCGCCGGAAACCGTAACGGTCACGTCAAACTGACCGACGCGGTTGGTCACTTCAAACGGCTGATTGATAATCATGCGCAAAACGGGACGGGAAAAATACTTTTCAACATCCACGCCGTTGACCGTCATTTTACCGGATCCCATTTTGATCCAAACGCGGGCACTGGCATCTTTACGACGACCGGTTGCATAAGCGCGGCCGAACTTGTCTTTCTTGGGTTCACGAACAACCGCCGGTTCAGCGGCAACCGTGGCGACCATTTCTTTTTTCAAATCTTCCAAACCAGCCATGATTAGTTCCTCTTATTCTTCGGGTTCAAAGCGGCAACGTCCAGAACTTCGGGGTTCTGAGCGGCATGCGGATGTTCGGGACCGGCATAAACACGCAGATTTGTCATCTGCTTGCGTCCCAACGGATTACGCGTAATCATGCGTTCAACCGCTTTGATGATGACGCGTTCCGGATGAGCGCCTTCAATCACTTTACCGGCGGTAACGCCTTTAATGCCGCCCGGATGACCGGTATGACGGTAGTACACTTTATCTTCCAGCTTTTTGCCGGTCAGGTGTACTTTTTCAGCGTTAATGATGACAACATAGTCCCCGCAATCGACATGCGGTGTGAAACAGGTTTTGTGCTTGCCGCGCAAAATTTTGGCGACAATGCTGGCCAGACGTCCCAAGACCAAATCTTCGGCATCGATCAGATACCACTTCTTTTTGACTTCAGACGGCTTAACGGATAAGGTCTGCATTTAGTTTTATTCCTTAAAAAGTTACAGTTAAAAACTATCGGACAAGATACATTGACCGAATAAACAAGTCAACACTTTTTACACAAAAAAAATCTTTTAAAATCAGCGCGTTACAATATAGGTATCATTTTACCGTCCTTCTTTTCCGCAAAAACGGTTGTTTTGAAAGAAATTTTTTTTAAAATTAAAAATCATTTCATTCCGAACCGCTATTGCGTATACTTATTAAATCATTTCTTTCGGAAATGATGCAATTGCACATACTGGTATAAAAATTAAGGAGAAAATCCTTGTCCACACAAGTCGCTGTTATCATTCCCTGTTATAATGAAGAGTTATCGATCGCCGGCGTTGTCCATAAAGCGCGGCAAGTCTTACCGGAAGCGAAAATATACGTTTATGACAATAACTCCACGGACAAAACGGCGGATATCGCCGCAGAAGCCGGCGCAATCGTCCGCTTTGTCAGCCAGCAGGGGAAAGGCTCTGTCGTTCGCCGCATGTTTGCCGATATCGATGCGGATGTTTACGTCATGACAGACGGCGATATGACTTATGATTTGGACACGCTTCCTTTTTTAATCGACACTTTAATCTCACAACAAAAGGATATGGTCGTCGGTACGCGCAAAGAACAACAGCAGGAAGCTTACCGTTCAGGACATCGATTCGGAAACGCCCTTTTTACGTTTCTTGTCCGTTTCCTGTTCAACATCAAACAAACGGATATGCTCTCCGGCCTGCGTGTTTTTTCAAAACGTTTTGTTAAAACGTTTTCCGCATATTCAAACGGCTTTGAAATCGAAACCGAACTGAATGTTTTCACCAGTATGAACGCTTTGCCTTTTGCCGAAATCGAAACCAACTATTTTGCCAGACCCGAAGGATCGTTCAGCAAGCTTTCCACCTACAAAGACGGTCTTAAAATCCTTTTTATGATTTCACGCCTGTTTCGCATGGAACGCCCTCTTCTTTTTTATTCCATCATTGCGCTGCTGTGTGCCGCCGCGACAGTGTTTTTTGCATTTAATCCCGTCTATTCGGAAGATTTTCCGTTTATCCTTTACACCTTTATCGGTTTTTGGTTTTCCCTGTTTTGCGGGATCGTTTTGAACGGACAAGTTAAAAACAAACGGGAAAACATCCGCTTGACCTATCTGTCTTATCCGTTTATCAAAAATGATGATAACTGTTGATTTTTAACCTTGTTTACGACATATTTTCAGCCATGAACAATGAAACGAACTTTTCTGATGCAGCAAACAACCTTTTCGACAAAGAAAAGGATGTCTTCTTTAATGTCCCCGTCCATATCGAACTGGATGACAACGGCGGCATTGTAGAATTGCGTTCTTTCTGCGAAGCCGGTATGTTTGCCGCGGCGGAATTGAAAGCATGGCACGATATCATCGGCAAAGAAGAATCGGAAAAGCCGTTTATTCAGAAAATCATTGATTTTCAACTAAGCACGCCCCGCTCCATTTATTCCGCAGCGAAATCCGTTTTAAACGGGGAAATGACGCCGGCGGAAGGTTTTTCCATTATTCGCAAAGACTTGAATGCCTACTTGGGATTCAAGTGTATCCATTCTCAAGGCGTTTTGGGGCAAATGGCAACGATTATGTATCGTTACGAACCGATGCTGATGGGACTTCTGGCCGGAGCGACGGGAGCCGCCGATTTGACGGACGCCGCCGGTTTCAGCACCTCCGCCGATGCGGAAAGTTTCACCTTCGGATACGCCTTCACGTTACAGTTCAGAACAAACGTCCAACCGGATATGCTGGACGGGAAAGTGTCCGAAACGCTGCGTAAAATCAACAGCATCATCCGTCGTGTCGAATTGGCGGCAAAGCAGTTGAAGCCTTTGGAAAACGAACACTTCGCCCTGCAAAAAGGATTGGAAGAAGCCACCCGTCAGCTGCAAAGCTATCGAAACGATGTCGCCGAATACGTTTCCCGTTTGGTTGCCGAAATCAAACAAACATCGGACAGCGCCGTCAATGCGATGTGGGATCAGCTGAATTTGATTCAGAATGATCATGAACGCCAACTGGCGGCTTTGCGTCAAAGCGTTGCCAGCCGCATCCGTTACGGAACGGCTTTGGATTACTGGAACGATCAACTGTTGCAGAATCAGACTAAAACGAACCAAATGACCGGTTGGTATGTCATTTCCGGATTATTCACAATCACGACCGTTTTAGCGATTGTCGCCGGCATTTCCTTTAAAATGCCGAATGTTTCGACTTTTATGGCCTTTGTAACCTTAGGATTGCCGATTTTAATCGCCTGCGGGTTGATGTTCATGCTGATACAGACGCGTATGCGCTATGAAAAAGCGGCGGCGCAGGCTCAAGAAAAAGTATCCATGTTGGAAACTCTGGCGGCATTGGAAACCGAAGGGAAGGCCAAAGACGAAAATCGGGAAGGCATTTTGGAAAATATATTCAAAACCAGCTTCACGCCGCCTCCGGCATCCACGGCAGCAGCGGAAGAAGAAAAGAAACAAGACGAAAACGCCGAATAAGCTTTTTATTCCGTCGCTTTATTTCCGGACGGAATGAGCGTAATGACTGAAATTTCAGAAGGCGCAAACAACCGCATGGGCGCCCCCCACTCTCCGGCTCCTCTGGAAACATACAATTTCATCCCGTTCACATCATACAATCCAGCGACAAAATCGTTAAATCTTTTAACAAAGAAATGGAACGGAAAAATCTGTCCGCCGTGCGTATGTCCCGAAATCTGCAAATCGATTAAATCTTTACTCAACCGCTTGATAAAGCGCGGGGAATGCGACAAAAACACACGATAAGCTCCGTTCGGTGCGGCTTTCATCCTGTTTTTAATATTTTCCATAGCTTGTTCCGAAATCATCAGCAACTGCGGATCCGGTAAACCGAAAACATAAATATCGGCTCCATTCAGATACAATCCTTCATTGGCCAAATAAAAAAAGCCCATCCGCTTAAATTCATTTTCCCAATCCATACTGCCATGATAAAACTCGTGATTTCCTAATGTAACGAATACTCCGTATTTTGCATCAAGGCCGCTCAACGCTTTCATTTGCGGTTTCACAAAGGCCGGTTTGGCATCACCGATATCCCCGACCAAAGCGACAACATCCGGTTTTAACCCGTTTACCCTCCGAACGAGCCTTTCCACACGGGAAACGGAGGTCGCCGGATTGATATGCGTATCGGTCAATGCGACTATTTTAAACGGATAATCAACCTTATCCGTTTCAATGACCGTTTCTTTTACCGCGGGAAATTTTGTCCCTTCATACAAAGAATGGCACGTCAACAAAAGAGTTGCCAAAACCGCCGCCAAATTCGCTTTTTTTATAGCTTCCGGCCTCATCGGATCATAGTCCGGCGAAGCTTTTCCCGATTTCCGCGCGATTTGATACCCGTGAATCCAAAATAAATCGCGAACAAGCAATATTCCCAATAAAAACATTGCCGCGATAAAAAGGGTATAAAGCCCCTGCGTTGTGTAAACGCTCACTTTTTCAGGCAGTAATCTGAGCCATCGAATCAGCCCCGCGATTGCCGGACTGAACCACGCCAAAACAATCACAAAGGCGATTGACAGTTTCCGCCGCAAAGAAAATTCCGGATTATATCCGACCAGTATTTTTAACGTGACAATAATCGCCGATAAACTGAGGATAAAAGACAGAACAAAAAACATTTCCGTTTTTCCCTCTCCGTTTGATAAAAAGTTTTATTGTCTGTTTTCCCTGATAACGGCGCAGAGACGTTTCATTTCCTCGCAATCTTTCATTTCCGAAACCGTTTTCGGCAGTTTATAACGCCAATTCGGGTATTCGTCACTGGTTCCCGGCATATTCATCTGTTCTTTCTGTCCCAGCAAATCTTCCAGCTGAACCAACAATAGGCAACAAGGCGCCGTTGCCAGATAAGAATAAAGGACTTCGGTCAAACGTTTTGGAAAAGCTTCCCCGTTGATTTCGGCATCAAACGATTGCAGAGAAACGAACCACCGTCCCGTTCTTGCCAAAGATTCCACCATGGACAAACGGTCTTTGCGGCGATCCGAAAGAGCGGCGGCGCACTTTTCTTCATCAATCAAACCGATACTGCGCGCCATTTTCAAATCCTCGCCCAGCCAATATCCCGCCAGCGTCGGAATATCATGCGTTCCGGCCGCGACCAATGCCGTTTCCGGATAAGAACTCAAGGGCTTGTATCGTCCGTCGACTTCCTGTTCATAACGGAAAACGCGGAAAGATAAAATGCCGGCCGTTTCTAAAATCTCACGGAAGAACGACGGAACGACGCCCAAATCTTCCCCGACGACCAAACATTTGTTGCGATGACTTTCCAAAGCGACAATGCCTATCATATCTTTAACATTATAACCGATGTACGCGCCTTTTTCCCCGTGAGGGATACAGAACAGACGCACCAATCCCATCACGTGGTCGATACGTACCGCCCCCGCCCGTTTCATATTGGCGGATAAAATACGACGATACGATGCGTACGCTTCATCCCGCATCACGTCGGGACGCATTGGCGCGACGCCCCATTCCTGTCCGTTTGCATTAAACATATCGGGAGGCGAACCGATGCTCAATTCCGTAGAGAACAGCTGCTGCGCCCCCCAAGTTTCCGCACTTTCGGAAGCGACGCCGACCGCTAAATCCTGATACAAGCCGATAGCCAATCCCTGCTTTTCGCTTTCTTCGGAAGCGGCTTGAAATTGCCGATCGGCAATCCAAAATATAAATTTGTAAAAAAGGATGTCCTGCTCATTCTGCGCGGCAAAACGGCGGCACAATTCCGTATCCGGAGAAGCATAAGCCTTTCCCCATGATTTAAAACCGTTTCCCCTGCGCAGCAACAAATCTTCGATAGTGGCAACAGGATTCAAAGCTCGTTCCAGCTCATCCAAGGATGCGTGACGGCCGCGATCGTTCACAAAGTAAACGGACAATGCTTGATACAAAGCGGCCGCCTCCAGCTCCCTTCCGCCTTCCGCACAGAAAGCGTCGAAATCCTTATCCCCTTTAAAAGCGGCAAAAATCAAACGCAGAGCTTCCGTTTTCAACGCGCCGACCGCTGCGTAATCGACCAAAGCGGTCTCTTTTGCCCGCTTCAGACGTTTTTTAACATCCGCGGAAGCCTTCCATTTTTTCAGCGCCGTTTTAGCGCCGTCAATCGCATCAACATCAATATACAGCGGGTTCAAAAACAAACGGGAGGAGGAATAATACGGACTGGCCGTTTCCCAATTCGCGGCAAACGCCACATTGATCGGATTGATGCCGACGATGTCCGCGCCGAAAGATTTGGCAACAGCGTTCATTTCCTTCAAATCGGTAAAGTCGCCGATGCCCCAGTTGTGTTCGGAGCGCAAAGCGTAAAGCTGCACAGGAAATCCCCACGGCTTCCCCCCCTGCTGCATCATTTCAGGCATATAGCATTTTTCCGGAACGACGATAAAGGACATTTTCCGTCCCTGTTTTGCCGCAGTTCCACCCGATACCTCCAGCGTGTGATACCCCAAAACGTCCGGTACATCCAGAGTCAAAATCCGGTGTTCGTACTCTTTTTTCCCGATTATCCGTTTTTCCGAAACGGGCATTTCCGAAACGTTCTTCTTTCCGTTCCGTTTTTCACCGTTTTCAAAAACGATTTCATAATTTAAAACGCCCTGTTTTCCGCCGGACAAAAACGTCACCGGAATTTCCGTCGTTTTCCGTTCGCGCCGAACTATCATCACCGGAGGCAAAGCACGTTCAAACGGCTTATCTAAAACAACTTTTAAAGAATTTTCCGTTTCCTGCAGCGTATCGGCCGGCAAATTCAAAGCTTTCAACAACGCCCTTTTCGTTTCCAAAGAAGCGGGATACGTCTGTCCGTCCGCTTCATATTGCAACCAAATTCCGGCCTTTTCAGCCAGTACATCGACTGTTTGTTCATATTCCAAAGCCACGTGCTTTCATCCTTATATCAAACGGGTAAAACCGTCTTTTTCATCTTCTTCCAAATCCGCCGTCGTTGCCACGGGTCCCATCGGACCGTAAGTCATAAAGTCCAGATTATCCAACTCTTTGACTGTTGCGACCAGACGATTCCTTTGAACATTTTGGTAAACACCGCTTAAAATGCCCGTCATTCCCTCGCGAGAATGCAAAACGGCCTTTTCATTGTCGGTCAAAGGAGCTTCAAACAATAAAACAGACCATGCCGGCACATTGACTGACGCCCCCTGAGCGTACACTTCGTTTGACACGACTGCAACATCCCGTGACGTATCCAGAATCAAATTCCATACAGTCTCCTTTTTAACCTCGGGCAACAGCCATTCTATATCGCTTCGGGAAGCGTTCAAAACCATGAAAAAGTGATTATCCGAATAAAACCGTCCTTCATCATTGCATGATGACGCACTCAAAAAACCGGATATCAATGCCGACAAGCTTTGCGCATACGGTCTTCCCCAATCGGCTTCGGACATTTCCAATCCCTCGGGAGTAAACCATGTAATATCCTTTATTGCGGAATCGCCCGTTTTTTTACCGGTATAATACAACTTGCGCCTGAAGACATGATGGGACGAACGCAATTTGATCAGATAACGGACGAATTCCCTGAAATCCTCCCCTTCCTGATCGATTTGCTCCCAATTCAGCCAACTGATCGGACTGTCCTGACAATATGCGTTATTGTTT
>JAFYCE010000013.1 GCA_017539865.1 Alphaproteobacteria bacterium | reverse complement strand
GCCGCCAGCGTTCGTTCTGAGCCAGGATCAAACTCTCATGTTTATTACAACAAGCCAGATCCCGTGCACATTACTATTACTCACTTAGCGTAATTGACAGAGGTCTAATCTTTCCTACGCCACTTCCGCAGCATAGACCTTGCTTACTACCTCGTCTGAATATACACGACAACCAGCCATCACTAAACAGCCGCTGCCTGTATATCTCTTCTCTCTTCTCTCACTTTGTCTTAATATCTCCTGCCCTGCTTCAGGGCGCAGGACGCTTTATATACAAATGACAAAACCAAGTCAAGTAAGATTTTGAAAAAATTTAAACTTTTTTTACAGCACGCAAAAACCGGCAGAAATCCTAGAGATATTTCAGTAAAAAGAAACTGCCGACAAGCAAAATAAAGAATAAAGTGCTGAGCCAACCGAGATTCTTTTCGATAAATTTCTGTACCGGAGCCCCGAATTTCCAGAAAAGAATCGCCAAAAGAAAGAATCGGCCGCCGCGGGATACCAAAGAAGCCAGCGCAAACTGCGCTATGTTCAGTCCCGTCATACCGCTGGTAATTGTAATCACCTTATACGGGAACGGCGTAAAGCCTGCTGCAGCAACGATCCAAATGCCGTATTGATTGTACGAATCGACAAAGAGCTGGAACTTGTCCATGTAATTATAGAAAGAGAGAATCGGCACGGCGACGTTATCGTACAGAAACATTCCGATTGCGTAGCCGGCGAATCCGCCAATGACGCTGGAAACCGTACAAATGCCAGCCAGCTTAAAGACTTGCTTCGGACACGCCAGCATCATCGGAATCAACAAAACATCCGGCGGAATCGGAAAAAACGAGCTTTCCGCGAAAGAGAACAAAGCCAACAGCCACACCGCCTGCGGATGTTCGGAACATTTCAGCACCCAGTTATACATCGCCTGAAAAGCAGCCGTCCATTTACTGCCGATTTTTTTTAAAAATTCCATAACAAAGCCTTTCCTGAATAACTTTTCGGGAATCATATAAAAAAAACGGCATAAAAAAAAGAGGCTGCCGAACAAAACAGCCTCTTTCACGGATTTTTTCATAAATCGACGGCCTGTTGAATGATATGGACATCTTTATCGCCGCGGCCGGAAAGATTCACGATAACGATCTCATCCTTGTTCAGAGTCGGCGCGAACTTCATCGCGTATGCCAAAGCGTGCGACGATTCGAGAGCGGGAATAATTCCTTCGATACGGCAAAGTTTCAAGCAAGCGTCAATCGTTTCTTGATCCGTTGCCGTTTCATAGACGGCGCGTCCCATATCCTTGAGCATACTGTGTTCTGCGCCGACTCCGGGATAATCCAGACCGGCGGAAATGCTATGCGTCAAGGCCGGAGCGCCGTTTTCATCCTGCAACAAATAAGTATAAGCCCCATGCAGCACCCCCGGCTTTCCTTTAGTCATCGTCGCGCAATGTTCCGGCGTGTCAAGGCCTTTGCCGGCAGCTTCGACTCCGACCAAACGAACGTCTTTATCGTTCAGAAAACCGGAAAACAGACCGATCGCGTTGCTGCCGCCGCCGACACAAGCAATAACATAATCCGGCAGACGGTGTTCCCGTTCCAGAATCTGACGGCGCGCTTCTTTGCCGATGACGGATTGGAAATCATGAACGATCATCGGATACGGATGGGGGCCGACCGCCGAACCGACCAGATAAAACGTGTCTTTATAATTTTGAACGATGTCTTTCAACGCAGCGTCAACAGCGTTGCTGAGCGTTTTCTGCCCTTCCGTTACGGGAACGACCTCCGCACCGAGCATTTTCATCCGGAACACGTTCAGTTCCTGACGTTTCGTATCTTCCTCGCCCATATAGATGCGGCATTTCATTCCGAACAAAGCCGCACCGGTCGCCGTTGCGACTCCGTGCTGACCGGCACCGGTTTCGGCGATGATACGTTTTTTGCCCATATATCGGGCAAGCAAAATCTGCCCCATCACATTATTAATCTTATGCGCACCGGTATGACAGAGATCCTCCCGTTTCAGATAGATTTTCGCGCCGCCGAGCTTTTTCGTCAAACGCTCGGCGAAATAAAGCGGCGTTTCGCGTCCGACATAGTTTTTTAGATAATAGTTCAACTCATTTTGAAATTCGGGGGTGTCTTTGATCGAAGCATAAGCGTCTGCGATTTCAAGCATGACCTGTTTCAGTTCCTGCGGCAGATACATACCGCCGAAGCCTTGGAAATAACCGTTTGCGTCAGGAATCGAAAATTCGGGCATATAAGTCATTGTTTTAATCCTTTCCAGTGTTTATTCCGGATTCTTTGCAACGGGAAAGGAAGAAAAACAAAAAGTTATAAAAAAACCGCCGCTCCCGTCGTTCGGGAATCCGCGGTTGAAAGATGAAATCACGCTCACGGCTTCCCTTAGGAAAGCCGCCACCAATTTTGCGCCAAGCACAATATGTTTTTTTGCGTTTTCATCATGAATATTATGGTAATCCTTTGAAAAAATTTCGCAAGCTTATTTTTCCGGCCTATCGGTCATATTGACGAAACGGCGTTGAAGAATCCATCTTTTTATGGACAGTCATTTTGATGAAAGAGAGGCCCCATGAAAAAAAGCTTTATACTTATCGCTGTACTTTGTCTGCTTTCCCTTCAAGTCGAAGCGAAAGACTACGCCTGCAAATTGGAAAAGAAAATTGCGGAAATAGAGCATGAATATGAAGAAGACATCAGAAAAATCGAAGCCAAAACCGGTTTATCACCGGAAATGAAACAGCTCAGGATAAAACAAAAAGGTGAAAAAAAAGAATTGGAAATCAAACAGGCTAAAGAAAAATACGTTCTGAAAAACCGCCAAAAAAATGAACGAAAAGCCTTAAAACAAAAAGAACGGCAAAATATGATTTCAAATACCGGACAACCGCAAACGCCGGCTTCCTGATTTTCTTAGCAGCCACTTTCCACCGGCGGCTGTTTTTTAATTCAAAACGACGCCTTTTTCTTTCAACGCCTTTTCCAGCTTTCCGGACGTTTCAAAATGAATTGCCTGAAAGCCCTGTTTCAACGCCGCTTCGATATTGGACGGGGAATCGTCCGTAAACACGGTTTTTTCCGGCGTCAGAGCGTAACGTTCAAGCAAAATCTCGAACAAACGAGGCTCCGGTTTGATTTCTTTTTCCTCGCCGGACATCACGATACCGTCGAACAGTTCGAAAAAATCGTATTTCGGACGGGTCAACGCGAATTTTTCAGCCGACCAGTTCGTCAGCCCGTACAACGGATAATGTTTTTTCAGACGATAAAGCAAATCGACACTGCCTTGAATGACGGCACCGCGCATTTCCTCCCAGCGCGTATCATACATTTTAATCTGTTCCGCATATTCGGGATAGAGAGCCGTCAATTCCGCCACCCCTTGTGCGAACGGCTTTCCCTTGTCCAGAGACGCGTTCCATGCCGGAGTGCAGACATGAGTCAGAAAATATTCCATCTCCCGTTCATCCGAAAACACTTTACGGTATAAATAGCGGGGATTCCAATCCAGCAAAACGCCGCCGAAATCGAATACAACAGCTTCTATGACCATAAAAATCCCTCCGCTGAAAAAAAACATTACACTTGAAGAAAAAATGTATAATATGGAAAAAATAATATCAACTACTGACGCAAATTTTCATGCTCGATACAAGCAAACTGCCCCGCCTGCAACCGCAATCGCAAAATTCCGAATCGGAAGAGGAACAACCGCAAGAGTCTTTGCCGCAACAGATATACGCCGCCTTTTTCAGCAAAAAGGGAGTGATTTATCTTACTTGCGCCTTTGTCTTGATTTATATCAGTATGTGTGTTCAGGGCGAGCGCCTGATACAGCAGGGATTATATAAAATATTCAAGGACTTGGGACAGGACGGCTTTGGCATTTCATACAACGCTCCATCATCGTATTTCGCTTTTAAAAGCGGCGTCAATCTGGATGATTTGGTGATTACGGCTCCGGAACAGATGGGAGGATGGGTCTTGACGACGGGACGCATAACCGTCAGCAGCACACCGTTCACACCGCATCATATCGCCGTCCGGTTCAACGGCACTCATTCTCTGAAAACGAAAAACATCGGCGATATCCGGCTGATTGTCGGACAAGGAGAAGCCGATTTACGTTTGCCGGATAAAAAGGAGCCTTTATCCTTAAATCTCATTCTCAAACAAGTACAGGCGGCGTCGCCAAAATCCATGGAAGGCTTTTTCATTTCCGATTTGGAATTGACTGCGAACCGAATTTTGCAAACGCAAAGCAATGAAGAAAAGCCTTTCCGTTTTTCTTTGCATTCGGACGCCGTTCATCTGCCGGCCTATATCAGCAGTCATTTACCGCCGATGCTGCAAAAACTTGACGCGCAAGGAACAATATCTAGCCGTTCGTCTCAGCAAATAAGTTCTTTTCTGACGGGATGGCTGAACAGCAGCGGCACCGTCGAAATCGAACAAAGCGATATCGTATGGCCGCCTTTTTCCGCCCAGCTGACGGGAACGTTCAGCCTGAACGATTCTTTTGAATTGATTGGAGCCGGCGTTGCCAAATCATACGGCTTCTTTGAACTTTTGGATATGTTCCAGAAAGGGGCTTATTTGCGCCCCCGTCGCGTATCCGTTGCTAAAGTCGTTCTGGGCGAACAAATGAAACGGGACATCGCCGGCAAACCGTTTTTAAGCTCCGCGTTCAGCATACAATCCGGCAAAATTTATACCGGCCCCGTTTTATTATATGACGGTCATGAAAAATAAAGCGCTATCCGGCCGCCATAAAATCTTTTAACGCGGATAAAAGTTCCGCCATTTCTTCGTCATTGCCGATCGTCATACGCAAAGCGTCCGGCAAACCGTAAGAAAGGACGCGCCGCACGATAAGGCCGCGGCTTTGCAAAAAAAGATCCGCTTTTTCAGCCGATTTTTCCGTATCTTCGGGGAAATGAACCAGAACAAAGTTCGTCACCGACGGCGTCATTTTCAAACCGATTGCCGCCAGTTCGTCCGGAAGCCGGTTCAACCACTTCCGGTTATGTTCAAAAACCTTTTTTACGAAATCCCGATTCTTCAGAGCGGCGACACCTGCGATCTGCGCCAACGCGTTGACATTAAAAGGACCGCGGATACGGTTTAAAACATCGGTGATTTCTTTGGACGCATAACTCCACCCCAGACGGACACCGCCCAAACCGTATATTTTGGAAAATGTCCGCAGCATGACCACATTGGGAAATTCGTCGACCAGTTCAGCCCCCGCGCCGTAATCGTCCCTGTCGACGAATTCGGCATAAGCGGCATCAATCACCATCAAAATATTTTCAGGCAGCTTCCGGCAAAACGTCCGCAATTCCGAAAGAGGCAGATACGTTCCCGTCGGATTTCCCGGATTGGCGATAAAAATCATTTTCGTGCGAGGATTGACCGCCTTCAGCAAAGCGTTCAAATCAACCTTAAAATCCTTTTCCGGAACAGTCACCGGCAAAGCGCCGCAACCGATTGCATACAAACGATACATGGAAAAAGCATATTGCGTCACAATAACTTCGTCCCGTGTTCCCAAATAAGCATGGCACAGCAACCCGATCAATTCATCCGATCCGTCGCCGCAAACAATTCTGTCCGCGCTCAATCCGTGGACATCCGCTATGGCCTGACGCAACGCCTTTGAACCGCCGTCGGGATAACGGAACAATTTTTCCGCATAATTGCGGCATGCTTCAATCGCCGCCGGATTTGTTCCGAACGCGCATTCATTTGAAGAAAGCTTGATGACGCGTTTTTTTCCCTTGACGCTTGAAGCTCCGCCGACATACGGCATCAACGATAAAACGCCCGAATGAGCGGGAACGGGATAATTTTTCATTTTTTCCACCTTAGAAAAATGCGACGGTATAACCGCCGATAACACGCAGCATCGTGATTTTTCCGCCTTCTTTTTCAAGAACGTCATTCAAACGTTTGTCTTTATCGGACAAATAGCCTTCCACTTCAAACAAATAAGCTTTGCGCATCATGTCCGGCATATAGGAATCACAAATGGCGTTGATGGGGATCCCCCCCGCCTTGAGCAACAGATCCAACGTACTCAGACTTAACGTGCCGTCGGTTTCCGCGACCAAAAGCATTTTGTCTTCGCCGCTCTCCTCAAAGGGCTGCTTGCTTAATGCAAAAACGGAACGCCCGTCGTTGCGCCCGCGATCGCCTGTCAAAGGAAGTTTCAAGAACACATTGACGGAACGTTTGTATTCCTGCGCCACCGTGTACCACCAACACGTTTGCTTATCGTCGGGAAGCGACAGAATGGCGACATCCGCCTCCCCCTGTGTCAGTTCTTTTAGAACCAGACTGGTCGAACGGCAGGATAACATCGGTGTATACGTGCCGAAATAATCTCTGGCGATCTCAATGTTTCCCATACCGCGTTCCGGCATGAAAACAGCCACGGTCAAAGGAGCCTGAATATTAACGCAGGCGCTGATGATTTCGCGCCAGATACGGATCAATTCGTGCTTTTCCAAACCGCCTTTATGTCTGTTCCACAACCGGCGCATGATTTCGATTTCCCGTTTGGGACGCATAACAACCGCGGCGCCCTGTCCGGACTGTTCGTTTTTCGCCCGCCCGATTTGTTCCGCCAAACTGACGCGCCGCATCAACAAATCGTGCATCTGGTCGTCCACGGCATCTATCTGCCGACGTAATTCTTCAATATCCGTTTGATTCATTTTTCCGCCACCCGATAATTGACTTTTTCTCTTTTTTATACCGTCCGGAAAGAAAAAGCTTTATATTTTTTATGACAAGGAGGAAAAAATGCAAAAAATTTCTGCCGGAGAATTACTATCCGCCGTCCGTTTCAATGCCGACGGACTGGTTCCCGTCATCGCCCAGCAATTTGACACCGGCGAAGTTTTAATGATGGCGTGGGCGAATTCGGAAGCTTTGAAGGAAACGATTCAAACCGGCCGGATGTGCTATTTTTCACGTTCGCGGCAATGTTTATGGCGCAAAGGGGAAACATCCGGCCATACGCAAAAATTGATCACGCTTCGAATCGACTGCGACGGGGACACGCTGCTGGCTTTGATCGACCAGACGGGAGCGGCCTGTCACACGAACAACCGTTCCTGTTTTTACAGGGAATTATAAGCGGAATTATTTGACCGCCTGTCCTTTTCCTTTGGATTTCGGAGAAACGGTAAAGGAAACGACCGTATCGTTCACCATATCCGCTTCCAGCTGGATCGTCGCGACTCTGTTGTCATTCGTAAAAGACAGAACGCTGACTTTGGAACGAACGACGGTAACTTCTTTCCAGCCGAACTTCGGCATTTCGGACATATAAAAATCAAACATGCTGTTCAGCGTATACGGTGCGGAAAAAACCAACCGGCCGATCCACGCGCTTTCCCCGCCCAGCAACAAGGACGATTTCAAATCCATTGTGGCTTTTTCGGGAATGGGGATGTCGTTGAATTGCGCGAAGCTGGGCGATGTGCCGTTCATACCGTCATTGTCCGAACGATACATCTTTTCGTTTTGAACACAGCCGGACAAAGCGGCCGCCAACATCAGACAAATCAAAGAGAACAGTATTTTTTTCATAGGTTTTCCCCCAAAAGTTTCTTTTTTCACTTTAGACGGGGAACGTTAAAAACACCTTAAAATTGCTTGCTATTCTGTTCCGGATTTATATGATAGGCTCAATTCTTTGCAAAAACGGGGAAAGGAAAATGACTAAATATATCTTTATCACGGGCGGCGTCGTGTCTTCTTTGGGCAAAGGGATGGCTTCCGCCGCAATCGGCGCGCTGCTGCAAGCCAGAGGATACAAAGTCAGAATGCGCAAAATGGATCCGTATCTGAATATCGACCCCGGTACAATGTCCCCCTATCAGCACGGGGAAGTGTTCGTCACTGAAGACGGCGCGGAAACGGATCTCGATCTGGGGCATTATGAACGTTTCATCAACGTCCCCTGTCATAAAACGGATTCCATTTCCGGCGGAAAAATTTACTACAACGTCCTGATGAAAGAACGTCACGGCGAATATTTGGGCGCCACCGTTCAAGCCATTCCCCACGTCACGGATGAAATCAAACGTTTCATCGAGTCGGATTTGACCGATGAAGACTTTGTCCTTTATGAAATCGGGGGAACGGTCGGCGATATTGAAGGAACGCTGTTTTTGGAAGCGATTCGCCAATTTGCCATTACGGCCGGACGCGAAAACTGCCTTTTTCTGCATTTGACTTTATTGCCCTACATTCCGACGGCGGGCGAATTGAAAACGAAACCGACCCAACACTCGGTCAAACAACTGTTGGAAGCCGGAATCCAACCCAACATCCTGCTGTGCCGGTCGCAAATGATGCTATCGGACTCGGAACGCAAAAAAATCGGTTTGTTCTGCAATATCGCCCCCGAAGACGTCATCATCGCTTTGGATGCGGACAGCATTTATAAAATCCCTCTGCAATATCACGAAGAAGGCCTTGACCGTCAAATTTTGAAATATTTTAAAATGCCGGATGCGACGAAGGGGCCCGATTTGGAAAAATGGAAACAAATCGTCGCCACCATCGGCGCGTGGGAACATGAAACGACGATCGCCGTCGTCGGCAAGTACTGCGGTCTGCCTGATGCTTACAAGTCTTTAAACGAGGCTTTGTTTCACGCCGGCATCGCTCATAAGTCCAAAGTCAAAATCAAATGGATCGAATCCGACACGTTGGAAACGATGACGCCGGAACAGATCGACGCCGCTTTTGCCGGCATTCAGGGGATTCTCGTCCCCGGCGGTTTCGGCTCCCGCGGAGTCGAAGGCAAAATGATTGCCGAACGTTACGCCCGCGAGAAAAAAATTCCGTTCTTCGGCATTTGTTTGGGCATGCAAACGGCCGTCATTGAAGCCGCTCGCAGTCTGCTTGGCATTAAAGACGCCAATTCAACCGAATTTACAAAAGACTGTACGCCCGTCGTCGCCTTGATGACGGAATGGGAACAGGACGGAAAGAAACAAATCCGCACGGAAAATACCGACGTCGGCGGAACGATGCGTTTGGGCGCCTATCCCTGCCGGTTGAAAGCAGGGTCTTTGGCGGCAAACCTGTACGATAATGCGGAAATGATTTACGAACGCCACCGCCACCGCTATGAAGTCAATATGCCGATTGCGCGGCAACTGGAAGAAAAGGGGTTGATTGTTTCCGGTGAATCTCCGGACGGTTTGTTGCCTGAAATCGTCGAATTGAAAAACCATCCGTTTTTTATCGCCGTTCAGTTCCATCCCGAATTCAAATCCCGCGCCTTTGAAGCCCACCCGATATTCAAAGGTTTCATCGCCGCGGCTTTAAAACAAACCACTCTGATATGACGGAGTTATTGAAATGGCTAAAATACAATATCTGAAAAGCCTTTGCTGGAATACGTTACGTGTCGCCGTTTTTTATCTGATACTGATATGGTGGGGCATGCAGCTTGACCCGATGATGAGCGAACTGTTCGTCATCACGCCGTTCATCGTGTTTTCCTGCGTTGCTTTATTCCTTTTTCTTTTTCTGTGTCGGGAAACGGGATGCCTTCTTTTCATGGATAAAGGACGATTAAAGGCGATCTTGCGCAACGGAGAAACGGAACCGACCGCTTCGCAAATTGCGTTAAGATTGTTTTCCTTTCCGTTTTTAAAACGAATCAGTCTGTTTTTCGGTCTTTTCCTTCTGGAATTTTATTTGCGCCTGCTGACCGTCAAATTGTTTCTGACAGTCATACAGGAAACCATTCCGTTCTGGGAAAAAGTGACGGATATATCGGAAGTGCTGCTCTATCTACTGATGTTTTTCACGGCTTACGTCATTATGGAACTGCCGGCATGGTTTTTATTTTATAAGCTGTCCTTCAAAGGACACGCCAACCGGTCGTCCGAATACCGCTTTGGCATGAAGCTGTCTTTGCTTGTTTCTTTAATCATCGGTTTGCGTTTTCTGTCGCTTTATTTAACAGCGGATGCGTCTTCGACGGCCGAAGCAAACGCTTTCGTCCTGTTCACCGCGGCAAGTTTCGGACTGTGGTTCCTGATGTACCGCAGAAAATGCTGCTGCGCATCGGGCGAATGCCGGATATGCAACGCCGTCAAAGCCCTATTCCGGAAGAAAGAAAAAACAAAAGAAATCCCCGTCGAAATTCCGACAAAAGAGAATGAATGACATAAAACGGCTTTCGCATTTGAAAGCCGTTTTTTTAATGCAATATAAAAAAAAGATGTAAAAATCCCCGCAATCGGATATAAAAGAAACGTTATTCAATTTTTCTTACTGGAGTAAGCATTAAATGACTTGTTCTTATATGTGTTCGCACGAAGTAGAGGAGATGTGCCCCGTCGCCAAAGGCGCTCGTCACGATCCCGCCCCGATTCCCGAAGAAGGGAAATGGGTTAAATCCAAAGAAATCAAAGATATTTCCGGTCTGACTCACGGTGTCGGCGCTTGCGCCCCGCAGCAGGGTACCTGCAAATTGACCCTGAACGTGAAAGAAGGCGTTATCCGTGAAGCTCTGGTCGAAACGATCGGCTGCTCCGGTATGACCCACTCCGCCGCCATGGCCGCCGAAGTCCTGCCCGGTAAAACGATTTTGGAAGCGTTGAACACCGACTTGGTTTGCGACGCGATCAACGTCGCCATGCGTGAATTGTTCCTGCAGATCGTTTACGGTCGTACGCAGTCCGCCTTCTCCGACGACGGTCTGCCGGTCGGCGCCGGTCTGGAAGACTTGGGCAAAGGCCTGCGTTCTCAGGTCGGTACGATGTATTCGACCGAACCCAAAGGCGTGCGCTATCTGGAAATGGCCGAAGGCTATGTTCTGGCCGAAGGTCTGGATGAAAACGGCGAAGTCATCGGTTACAAGACCGTCCATCTGGGCAAGATGATGGAAGCCATCAAGAAAGGCGTCGATCCGAAGGAAGCGTTTGAAAAGAACGTTGCGACCAAAGGCCGCTTTGAAGACGCCGTTAAAGTCATTGATCCGCGCAAAGAATAAGGAGTTTGAAAATGAGTCTTTTTGAAGGATATGAACGCCGCATTGCGCAGATTGAAAAATGCTGCAAGGAATACGGCATCGCCAATATTGAAGAAGCCGATAAAATCTGCAAAGACAAAGGCATCGACGTTGCCGCCATCGTGAAAGGCATTCAGCCGATTTGCTTTGAAAACGCTTGCTGGGCCTACACGCTGGGCGCCGCGATCGCAATCAAGTCCGGCGCGAAAAGCGCCGCCGAAGCCGCCGAAAAGATCGGTGTCGGTCTGCAGGCTTTCTGCATCCCCGGTTCCGTCGCCGATCAGCGTAAAGTCGGTTTGGGACACGGCAATCTGGCCGCCATGTTGCTGCGTGAAGAAACGAAGTGCTTCTGCTTCTTGGCCGGACACGAATCTTTCGCCGCCGCAGAAGGCGCCATCGGTCTGGCTCTGACAGCAAACAAAGCCCGCAAGACCCCCTTGCGCGTTATCCTGAACGGCTTGGGCAAAGACGCCGCCTACATCATTTCCCGCATCAACGGTTTCACGTCCGTTGAAACGGAATACGACTACAAAACCGGCGAACTGAAGATCACCAAAGAAAAAGCGTTCTCCACGGGCGACCGCGCGAAAGTCCGCTGCTACGGCGCCGACGATGTTAACGAAGGTGTTGCCATCATGGTTAAAGAAGGCGTTGACGTTTCCATTACCGGAAACTCGACCAACCCGACACGCTTCCAGCATCCGGTCGCCTGCACCTATAAAAAGTGGGCTATCGAAAACGGCAAGAAGTACTTCTCCGTCGCTTCCGGCGGCGGCACCGGCCGTACACTGCATCCGGACAACGTTGCGGCGGGTCCGGCTTCCTACGGTATGACGGATACGATGGGTCGCATGCACGGCGACGCGCAGTTCGCGGGATCCTCCTCCGTTCCGGCGCACGTCGAAATGATGGGCTTGATCGGTATGGGCAACAACCCGATGGTCGGCGCTTCCGTCGCCGTCGCCGTCGCCGTTTCTCAAGCGATGTAAATCAATATTTTTTAACGGAAATCCCCGCTTCGGCGGGGATTTTTTTATCCTTCGGAAAAGGCTTTTTATTTTTCGAATAAAAAAACTCTACTAAAATGGTTGACTTTTGAATCGCAATGTGGCATATAGAAAAGCATGAGAAAAACAGACAAACAAATTTCCGCCTTTTTCTGTGCCGCGTGTTGTTGCCGAAACCGCGGTCACGGGTGTTGTCGACCTTATTAAAGCGACTTAACTTTCACTTCCCCTGTCCGCCTTAATCAAAATCAAGGCGGATTTTTTGTATCGGCGAAAAAAATGATTGAAAATCAAGAAAGCGTAACGGCGAAATTATGCTCTTTTGCCAGAGCTTATCATTCCAGTTTCGAGCATGACAGGATTTTTGACGACGGACTGGCGTTCGATATGATGGGCTTGGACGAATTCGAATCAATGGGATTGTTGATTCAGCACGGCTTTAAATTTTTGCGGGAAAACACCCATTACGGTTTTAACAGGGCCGTCGTCACTCCCGTTCTGACACGTTGCATCATGCCCATTCCCATTTCCCGAATAGCGTTTGCCGAAAAGGAACTGGCCGCGTTCATCGAAAAAAATCCGGTATGCCAATACGTGATTTGCGGAGCGGGCATGGATTCCTTTTCGTTCAGGAATACGCATCGGAACGTCCGCGTTTTTGAAATCGACCACCCCGACACCCAAAGATATAAAAAGGAAAAAATACGCCGGTTGGAATGGATCGTTCCGGAAAACGTGTTGTTCGTTCCCGTCGATTTTTCAAAAGACGATATGGCGGAAAATTTGATAAAGAACGGTTTTGATCCGGATCTTCCGTCGTTTTTCGCCTTGCCCGGTGTTTTGTATTATCTGACGCCGTCCGTATTTGAAGAAACGCTGAAAAAAATTTCTTCGGTTTCCGCGCCGCACACGGAAATCGTTTTTGACTTTCCCGATGAAACGACTTTTTTGCCGGATGTTCCCGCCCGCATCAAAGAATTGCGCCTTATCACGGAAAAACTGGGCGAAAAAATGCGGCATGGCTATTCGACGGCGGAAATAAACGCAGCGCTGCGCAAAAGCGGCTTCGCTCCGGTCGTTCATAAAACGCCGGAAGATATTCAGAAAACATACTTTTCGAACAGAACCGACGGATTGTCGGCTTTTGAAAACGTCCATTTCGTTAAAGCTGAAAGGAGAAAACCATGATGAAGAAAATAGCAAGTTTTACGGTCAACCACAATAAATTGGAAAAGGGGATGTATGTGTCGCGCATCGACGGCGACGTCATAACATACGATTTGCGGATGAAAAAGCCCAATCAAGGTGATTATCTGTCAAACGGCGCCCTGCATACGTTCGAACATCTGTTCGCAACGTATGCGCGCAACAGTTCCTTTTCCGACAATGTCATTTATGTCGGGCCGATGGGATGCCGGACGGGATTTTATTTTCTGCTTCGAGACGGTGTGGCGGCCGCCGACGCATTAAAGCTGGTCGAGGATTCCTTTCGTTTCATCGCCGGTTTTTCCGGTGAAATCCCCGGATCGCGCCGTAACGAATGCGGGAATTACCGCGAACACGATTTGGCGGGCGCGAAAGCCGTTGCCGAAGACATGCTGTCCGTTCTGAAAGACTGGACCGTTTCAAAAATGACATACGAGGCATAAAAACATGACAGATTACAAGAATATTTCTTCCGCCGTCATTCACGGCGGCATCTACGGCGACAAAACGACCGGCGCGGTCAACGTCCCGATTTATCAAACGTCGACTTACGAACAAAAAGGGCTGGGCGAAAACACCGGTTGGGAATATTCGCGCACGGGGAACCCGACCAGAGCCGCTCTGGAAGCCTTGATCGCCGAACTGGAAAACGGAACGGCGGGATTTGCCTTCGCTTCGGGACTGGCAGCCATCACGGCGGTTTTGATGTTGTTCAAATCCGGCGACAGGATTTTGATTTCAAGCAACGTCTACGGCGGAACTTTTCGCGTGTTGGATAAAGTCTTTAAACAATTCGGACTGTCGTATTCGATAGAGGACACAACCGACCTCGAAACATTCGAATCCAAAATAACGCCGGACGTCAAAGCTGTTTTGATCGAAAGTCCCGCCAATCCGCTGCTGACGGTTACGGATTTGGCAGGGATTTCCGCTATTTCCAAGAAAAAGGGGATTTTGACCATCGTCGATAACACGTTCATGACGCCTTATCTGCAGCGCCCGCTGGAACTGGGCGCCGATATCGTCGTTCACAGCGCGACGAAGTATTTGGGCGGGCACAGCGATCTGGTCGCCGGTCTGGCCGTCGTAAAAGACGAAAAAATCGCAGAAAGGCTGGCTTTTCTGCAAAACGCCACGGGCGGCGTATTGGGACCGTTCGATTCCTTTTTGCTGATCCGCGGCATTAAAACACTGGCGGTCCGAATGGACAGACATGTCGTCAACGCGGAAAAAATCGCCGTCTTTTTACAAAAAAACGAAGCCGTCAAAAAGGTCTATTACCCCGCCCTGCCCGACGCGCAAGGATACGCCGTCAATAAAAAACAGGCGAAAAACGGCGGAGCGATGATTTCTTTCGAACTGAAAGAAAACTACGACATCAAAACTTTCTTCAAATCCGTCCGTCTGATCGCTCTGGCGGAAAGTCTGGGTGGTGTTGAATCCCTCGTTTGCCATCCGGCGACAATGACGCACGCGTCCATCCCCCGCGATACCCGTCAGAAAATCGGCATTACGGACGGACTGATCCGCCTTTCCGTCGGAATCGAAAACGCCGGTGATTTGACGGCCGATTTGGAACAAGCCTTTCAAAAAAGCAGGATCGGAAAATGAAATACTATGATTCAATGCAGGATTTGATCGGCAACACGCCGCTGGTGAAATTAAACAATCTGGAGCTGCCGAAGGACGTCGCGCTTTTTGCCAAACTTGAATTATATAATCCGGCGGGAAGCGTGAAAGACAGAACAGGAAAATGGATGATCGACGATGCCGAACGGCGCGGAGAGCTTCGCCCTGGCGGAACGATCATAGAAGGAACAGCCGGAAACACGGGGCTTGGCATCGCCTTTGCCGCTTTGAACCGCGGATACCGCGTGATTTTTGTCGTTCCGACGAAGTTTTCGCAGGAAAAGCAAACTTTGATGCGCGCTTTGGGAGCGGAAATCGTTAACACGCCGCGCGAGGACGGGATGCTCGGCGCGACGCGCAAAGCCGAAGAATTGCGGGCGGAAATCCCCGGAGCCGTATCGCTGAAACAATTCGACAATCCCGCCAATCCGCGAGCGCATTACGAAACGACCGGCCCCGAGATATGGAACGATTTGGACGGCGATATCGACTATTTCGTCGCCGGCGCCGGTAGCGGCGGAACATACACGGGCGTTGCCCTGTATTTAAAGGAAAAGAATCCGAAAATCGTCGGCGTTCTGGCCGACCCCGTCGGTTCCACAATGGGGGGCGGAAAACATGGCGATTATAACATCGAAGGGATCGGAAACGACTTCATCGCCCAAACGATGGATATGAGACTGGTCGATCGGGTCATCAAAATAACCGACGACGACGCGTTTGAAGCATCCCGTCTTTTGGCGAAAAAGGAAGGCGTGTTCGCCGGTTCTTCGTCCGGCGCAGCCCTGTCGGCGGCTTTTAAACTGATTAAAGGCGGTGCAAAGGGAAAAATCGTCGTCGTTTTCCCCGACCGCGGCGATCGGTATTTCAGCAAAAACCTTTACGTGTAAAAACGCATGCACGGCGACGCGCAGTTCGCAAGTTCATCCTCCGTTCCGGCGCGCATCGAAATGATGGGCTTGATCGGTATGGGCCTCCCGATGGCCGGCGCTTCCGTCGCCGTCGCTGTATCTCTGGCAAATGTAAGATTACCTTTAAATGAAAAAAAAACGGCAGGTTTATTCTTGCCGTTTTTTATTTTTCAATTTCCACCTCTAAAAAGAGAAAAAGAAAAACTATTATAGATAAAAGATGTATTTTAATTAATCTACTGGTGATAAAAAATTAGCATAACTATTTATGGCGGCATATCAGAGGGCAAAAAATGGAAGAAAGCAAATCGGCAACAGACAACAAAGCATATCGTCATCTGACGCCGCGTCAGCTTGAAGTATTGCTGTTTTTAGCACAAGGACTGCAAAATAAAGAAATAGCGGAACAGATGCAAAAATCGGTTTCGACGGTCAAGCAGCACGTTTCGGGAAT
>JAFYCE010000089.1 GCA_017539865.1 Alphaproteobacteria bacterium | reverse complement strand
GGCTTCGCTGACGATTTTCGCCAAAGCGACGATGTGGTTGATGTGGGAATGAACGCCGCCGGGGCTCATCAGTCCCATCAAGTGGCAGGTGCCTTTGGACTCTTTCAAGGCTTTGATCAGGTTTTCAACCGCGGGACGATGCGCCAGAGAGCCGTCTTCCGCCGCCAGATCGATTTTCGGCAGGTCCTGCATGACGACGCGGCCGGCGCCGATGTTCGTATGACCGACTTCGGAATTACCCATCTGTCCTTTCGGCAGACCGACATCCAGACTGGATGTGGCGATCAGCGTGTTCGGATAATCGGCAACCAGCTTGTGCCAGTTCGGCGTATCGCCCATTTCGATAGCGTTGTCGTTTTTATTTTCGCGGTGTCCCCAACCGTCCAGAATGCACAACATGACGGGACGGGGTCTTTTGGTTTCTTCCATAGTTTTTGCCTCCAAATCAGAATGTCAAAATTTTGCGGCTACTATAATACAAAACTTTGCGTTTGACACTCTGAAAAATGGGGGAGGACGATTTTATTTGAGACGGTTTTAAAAATTTGATAGCTTTATAGACGAGTTTGCAAAAACAGCAAGCTTCGGGCGTCAGAAACCTGAAAAAAATAAGCCGCATTGTGTATGGCGGCTAAGAAATTATACGCCGATTTCCGTTTATGGCGGATGTCGGTGTAATAAGGCTATATGCACGAAAGCATCGAGCCGTCTTTTTATTTTTTTCGGTTTCTGAACATCCGCCACTTTCTTTATTGAAAGTGGCTTTTGTTTTTTTAACTTTAAACAAGGATTGTTCAGAAATGAAAAAACTGTTTTTATTTTTAACTTGTATCATAGCTCTTTCCGGTTGTTCAGCGACTCATGCACCGTCGCTTCATACAATTGAAATAAAAGATGTCGATTTTTCAAAAGCGGATCAAATTAAAGAGGGAAAAAGCTGTGGCGTCTCGTTATTCGGACTTATAGGTCCGTTCGGGGATGCCAAACTGGTTGATGCCATTAAAGATGGTAATATCAGTAAAGTTGTCAGCTATGATGTCAATTATAGGCACTTTATCCTGTTTTCACGTTCTTGTTTCAGAGCGTACGGATATTAGAAAAGAACATCATCTGCCGGATTTTCCGGCAGATGATTTTACGCCCGATAATACGGGGAAACTTGACAAAAAAGAAAAGAAGGACTAAATTAAAAATGTTAGTATATAAATGTAAAAGCAACGGGGGAGAGTGGTGCAACACTCATCCCCCGCATTTTTACCAAGCCTGAGAAATCATGCCCAGTAAGAAAATTACGACTGATAGAATCAATCGTATGCTTTTTGTTAGCATATAAATGTTAATCACCTGCCTTTCAGACTGAAGACAGTCGATTGCCGTCTAAAAGCGTGAACGGCAGGAAAAACATATCAGGAAAAAAGGATATATAAAATAAAAAACACTCCGTAAACGTAAAGAGGGCAATCTTTTGATTGCCCTCTTTACGTTTGATTCAGACCGGCGATTTAAAAGCGGTATCCGGCTTTCAGGCTGACGGTTTGATCGTTGTAATCTTTACGGATTTGCGCGTCATAGCCGAGTTCGAACGTCCACGCTTTTGCTTTCAATGTTGCGGATATTCCGGCTTCTCCGCCGAAGCGGTGCAGACGTTCGCCGGCAACGTACATCGACGCGCCGCGATTGGTCGCTCTGAACGCCGATTTATCCGAAACAAAGTCGTAAATCGCCGCCAAATTCATCTGAATGCCAAAGCGTCTTGTGTCATAGGCGTAATGGCCGCCCAAAACGCCTGTCAGCGTATCCGTGTCTTTGGCTTTGAACCGTGTCGTTCCCGCCGTGTATTCGTCCTGATGCGCGAAGACGTAGCGCAGACCGCCTTCCGCGGTAAAGCCGTTGCCTAAAACGTAATCGGCGTATCCCTGAACGTTTGCAAAGCGGACGTTGAATTTCGGCGCGTTGTCGACGTCAAAGCGCGACACGCCGTAACCTGCCGCCAGATTGTACGCCCATCTTCCCTGTTCGTATTTGCCGTACAGGTATCCGGCGTATGTATCCGCTTTCGCGTCCGTCCGTTCCGCTTCGCCGTCCGTTTTCGAATAAGACAAGGCGATGCCGAGCGTGATTTCATCCGACGGTTTTCCGTCCAGACCGATGACGCCGCCGTAGATATCGGCTTTAAAGGTGTTGTCGCCGGATTTATGCGCGTGCGTATAAAGCGCTTTGCCCCATAAGCTTGTTTCCTTAAACATATCGCCGCCGGACTGTCCTTTGACGTTGTTGGCGGAGGAAGCGCCGCTCAACCGTCCCATGATTTTATTGCCGACCGCACTGATGACGGAGGCTGTCATAGCGTGCGAAAATCTCGCTCCCGCCTGTTTTGACTGTGCGGAGGACACTTTTAACTTCAGCGTGTTTGTGTTTTGATCGTAAACACTGTTGAATGTGTAATAATCGAAAATCGAATCCAACGAAAAGTCTTCGCTTGTTTGAGTCAATGTCAAAGAGTTTTCCGCGTTCAAAACGGTCAGGACGTCGCCCGTGTTCAAACCGTTCAACAACGGATCGAATGAATATGTCAGCGTCCCTCCGATATCAATCGTATCCGCCAGAACCACGGCGCCTGTTTTAGCGGCACCGGTCATTGTCAGTGACAGAACCGTGTTTTCCGCCGTTTCCAGACTGTGAACTTTAATATTCCCTGTTACCGCCAGTTTTCCACCGGCGACTTTCATATCCATGCTTTCCCGACCGGTGATGTTTCCTTTGACGGTCGCGTCAAAAGCCGCATCCGCGTTGCCCGTGTGAACGCCGTTTTCGTCCGGAGCATCACCGAATATCAGAGACGTCATCAGCATTTCCGGATTGGCGTGCGTAATTATCGTCTGATTGGTAACGGGTTTCCAGTCGGAAACGATGTCGCCGTTGATTGAAGCGCCTTTCATAATGTTGATATTTTCAACATACGCCGACGGACCGATATAGACGGCGGCTTCGGAACCGGTAACGGATCCCGTGATGTCGGCGCGGGTTATCAATTCCCCTTCCAATTCGTCCAACAGCTCCGCTTTTTCCCAATCGTTTGTTTCGTCATTGATGCCGGCGCGAATGTACGATCCGCGATATTCCGTCCGGTTGGACAGCATGTTGTCGCCGAAATCGAACGTAACGGCTTTACCGTGATTGCCTGCGGCTTCGACGGTCCCCCGCAAAACGAGGTTCTGCTTTTTTCCGTAGGAGAACAGAATACCATGTCCGTATTCGCCGTTTGCCGTGATTCTTACGGAAGGGGCTATCTTCAGCGTGTTTTCCGATCCGTCTACACGCACGCCAATCCCCGAAAAGCCGTCGGCCAGCAAATCGGCAGTCTGCGTTATGGTGTTTTCGGAACCGTAGATGTGCAGACCGATGCCCCACGGAGACGTATTCGGCTTTCCCCTGACATACCGACCGTTTTCACGGGCAAAGAACGGATTGTCGTTTTCGCTGTCCAGATTATTCCTGTAAATTGAAAAACCATAAAAGTCGCGCCGGTCGAAGTTATACCCCAAATCCTGCATAAGCGCCAATTCGGCTTCCATAAAGGTACCCCAGTTGCGGTAATTCTGGTGACTCATCAGACTGTTTTGAAGTTCAATATGCGAAAATTCCGCACTGTAATGAATACCGCCATCAATACCGGCTTCGTCGTCGTTATAGTCTCCCTCCCATGTATTGACCGGCAATCCGGGGACGGTAACGTCGGGTTCGTCGGTGGGAGTGTGAATCTCCACGGGACCGGCAACTCCGCTTCTCAAAACCTCCAGAATGTTATCGCCCGTCAGATAGACGCCGCCGTGAGCGGGATACCTCGAGGCCCCTCCCCATTCGGCAAAGGCGGAACCGTCTCCGGCCGGCCCTTCGCCGACCCCGAAGGTTACAAAGCAGTTGCCGGTCGAACAATTCTGGCTCTCCGTGATAATTTCTTCCCCTGCCACGGCTTCATTGCCGTTTTTATCGCGCAAAAGCATGTCCCACTTCGACAGGGTTTCACCGAACGTGCTGAATCCGTAGCCTTTATTTTCAGGATACGGATCGCCTTTTTCGTTATATTCCGCGGTGGACTCAACACCGAGGGCGTGGAACAATTCGTGTGTGATCGTGTTGGACAGATTCATTTGCATACCGTTTTTCGGCAAAGTCAGAATCGGACCGGTTTCCCAGCCCGCCTCCGGTATTTCCGGACGATCCACCATAATCAAAGCGGCGTATCCGCCGGTGTATCTGTAGTTTCTGTAACCGTAAAGCACGGAAGCCGACAGCTCCGTCATACCGGCGTACGGCTGGCCGGCGGGAACCGGCATACTTACGGCGGCGTTGTCATTTTTGTCGATCGGCACCACAACAATCGGAATCATCGACCCCGACGCCGAGATGGAACGCAAATATGTGTTCCAGAACTCCGTTCCTTTTTCTAACGTCGAGATTTCCTCCCGATTCATCACGTATTGGCTTTCAACACTCTGCCCTGCAATGGTAACGCTTTCGCCGACGGGCAAAAAGTGGAAATTCAGCCACGGATCGTTCACCGGATAGGAAACATCCAGTGCCATAGCGATTCGCGGCAACAAAAAACTTGCTGTCATGACAGTCGTTAAAAGAGCCAATTTCGGCTTACGGGATTTCATCTTACGGTTTATCATAAGTTCCTCCCCCCTTTTCTTGTATATAAAAAGTATCACTTTTCAATGATTGAAACAAGGGAGGGGGCAGTTGCGATATGGTTTTCGATTCTACGCCCGATGATACGGGTGGCCGTCAAGGATCGTTCGGGCGCGGTAGATTTGTTCCGCCAGCATCACGCGCGCCAGAAAATGCGGCCACGTCATTTCGCCGAACGCCATTAAATAATCCGCCCGTTTGCGTAATTCGTCCGTGTGGCCGTCCGCGCCGCCGATCATAAAGACGACCGCGGGGACGCCTTCGTCCTGCCAGTTGCCCAGTTTTTTCGCGAACGTTTCCGATCCCGTCTGTTTGCCGCGTTCGTCCAGAACGACGACTTTCGCGCCGTCCGGTACGGCGGACAACAGCATTTCCGATTCCCGTTTTTTACGTTCGGCGGGGGAGCCGGATTTCTTATCCTCGAATTCGCGGACAATGACGTTCCAGCGCGTCTGCTTGACATAACGCGCCAAAAGGTCGGCCTCCGCCCCCGCTTTCAAATGCCCGATACAGGCGATAATGATGTCCATTACTTTGCGCTGCGGCGCGGCGTTTCTTCGCCCCACAATTCTTCAATGCAGTAGAGTTCGCGCGTTTCGGGATGGAACACGTGAACAATCACGTCGCCGGCATCGACAATCACCCAATCGCCGACATCTTCGCCTTCGATAGAGGCGGGAACGCCCGTCTTTTTCAAGCGCAGCTGCACCTGTTCCGCCAAAGCCGAAACGTGACGCGGCGCGCGGCCGCTGGCAACGACCAGATAATCGGCCAGAGCCGTTTTCCCCGTCAGATTGATGACGACGACATCGTCCGCCTTGCCGTTTTCAAGCGTCTTGACAATCAGGTCGACGAGCTTCTTTTCCTCGGCGTTTTCTTTCGGCTTGGCGGCTTTTTTCAAAAGCTTTTCATTTTTCGCCTGCGCCTTTAAAATCTTTTTGACCGTTTTTTTTACGGTTTTCTTGATTTCTTTTTTGGTCACCTTTTCCGCCTTTTCGGTTTTCACCGTTTTGACGGCTTTGACCGCTTTTTTGGCAGGAGCTTTTTTAACGGCTTTTTTCTCGGTTGTTTTTTCTGTTTTCTTGACGGGCATTATTTTTCTCCTGCTGGAAAAAGTGTTTAACATATTGAAACAAAAATACTTTCTTTGTTGTCGCTTTGAAAAAAATCAAAAGGCGACATCACGGTAACAAGGTAGGACAGCATAAAAATAAAAACAAGGGAAAAATCGAAAAGGCGGGAATTTGTCCGAAAAAAGCAAAACGGCGGCATTAAAAATGCCGCCGTTCCGATGTGAAAGAAACTATCTTCCGCCTTGTCGCGCTTTGGCCGCAAAGACGGCATTGAATGCGGGTTCGTTAAGAAGAGTGCTTTTTTCGGTCTTTTTCTTCCGTTCCTCCGGTTTGGCGTAACGGAACGTGCAGATCTTGTCAATCGTTTCCGATGCGATGTTGCTTTTCGGAAAGGCGGCTTTCAAGTAACAATCAACGGCGGCGGAACGCGCGGCGTTCAGGTCGTCCGTTTCCGTCAGGGTTGACTTGAAGGCGTTGTACAGCGGTTCGTTGCCGTTCTTTTTGAACGTTTCCAGAATTTTGGGATGCTTCAGGCTTGTTTCTTCGGCAAAAGCCGCCTGCGCCGCCAAAGCGTCCGCTTTACGCACGGCCTGATATTCTTCGTTCGAAAGATCGGAGAAATAAGAGCCGCTTATCCTGTCCTGCTGAAAAATCCGTGCGGCGTGAACCAAAGAGAGAGCCGCGGCTTCGTGCGTACTCGCGGAATTCAGAACCACCCGCTTTCTTTCCGGATCGACGGAGCAGGCGGTCTTTCCCAAAAACTCGAATTTGATGGTGCAATCGTCGGCTTTCAGATCGTCCAGAGCCTTTTCTCCGAAAGTGCTGTCGTTCATCAAATCCCGAATGGGAGCGCATTTGCGGGCGCTCCGTTCTTCTTCGATCTGTCTTTGGGCGTCAAATTGCAAAGCCGTCCAGCGTTCGAAACCTGTTTTGTGAAGGAAACGCATCACTTCGCGGACACGGTGTTCCGCAAAGTATGTTTTTTTATAAACCTCTTTATCTTTTTTTGCCGAACCGGCCACTTCGGGAATAACCCCCGCGTAGAGATTGCCCATGAACACTTCGTTCTGCCGGTTTTTATCTCTGGAAGCCCAAAAACTTCCCATGTTAACGTCTTTGTTGGCGTTCCAGCTGGCTTCCGCGATTTTGTCTTCCGCGATATTGAGGATTTCTTTCCGGTTTTTCCCTTCGGCCTCATATTTTTTGATTTCTTCCGGCGGCAGGTAAGTCAGCATCATATCGTCGTATTCCGGCAACCATACGATTTTATCCTTGAAAAAGATCTTTTTTTCAATGGCTTCGATTTTATCCAGTATTCCGTCGAGAATTTTTCTTTCTTCCAGATAGTTCATCCCCCGATGCCAACCGGCCGGTTCGATTCTCGCTTTTGCCATTGTTTTCCTCCTTATGTGGAAATGTTTAACATAGGGATATTATGTGGACAAAACAAAATAAAAATCAAGAAAAATCCGTCTAATGGGGGGGGTAGACAAGTGGTTGATTTTGTTGATATTTTTAATATATTTTCTCGAAAAAAATTGTCTATAAGATGCCTGTCATAAAAGTTTCATATACTGTTTGATGCATTTTTTCCGGTTTTCCTCTTCCTATCGTTTTTTCGGGCGAAAGGGGCATGCGCCGTGCAAGCGTCATTCCTTGTTTTCTTCCACTTGAAACAAACCTTTTTCACGGATTTCCGTGAAAAGAAACGGCGGAGATTTCGCCCCGCCGCTCTCCGGTTTTCCGTCTATCTTATCAGAACGGACAGAATCCCGATAATGCGCAAAGTCCACCAATAAAGACGGACTTTGATTTTATTAAATCGCATTATTCCTCCATTTTGCGGAAACATTACCGCGTTGAGAAGGAACCAACTGAAAATCATTTGACAAAATCAATGATTTTTCGTATCCTAAAATCATCTGAAGAGATTAGGATGGTTGATCCCTTCCGAGTTTTAGAAAAGTCCGGCAGCTGCAACCGCCGGACTTTAATTTTATATACGATTTGTGTTGTATTGACAAGTTTCCGCCTGCATTCAAACGGTCGGACATTCTTCCGGACAGTAAAACGGCGGAGATTTCTCCCCGCCATTCAGTTTGTTTTCAAAACAATCAGCGTCCTTTCTGTTTGGCTTTCACGATAAATGCGGCGTTGACCGGATTGTCCACGATGACGTCTTTCTTTTTCAGCCCTCTGTCTTTGGTGCTGATTCTGACCTCCGACGATCTGTAATAGTCGCAATCTTCGCTTTTCCACAGATTCTTGCTTTCAAAATAGTTTCTACCGGAGTAATAGGGCTGTCCGTCAAATCCGTGACATATTGTACCGATTTTTTCAAACGACGGCTTTTTGCCCTTCAAGGCTTTGTCCAGATAGGCGTCAACGACAGCCGAATAGGCGGCATTTTCAACGTGCTTTCTGGAACAGGTTTCTTTGCCCATGTCATCAATATAATTCTTAGAATTATTCAGATTGAGTCCTTTGAATTCCTTTTGGTATTCCTTGCACGCTTCCCGTTTCTGGCTTTGCAGGGCAGACGCTTCTTGATAGGCTTTATCATACACATCAAAAAGGTCTCCGTAACCGTTCCATTTGAGAATAGACTTGTAAATGTAGTCGTTTCCCCATTGTTTGGCGTATTTCATCTGCGCCACCAATGCGTCGGCTTTGCGAATGGCCATGTCTTCTTCCGACATTCCCGCCTTGTCTATTTCCTGCTTCAAAAAGCAGGCTGCGTTGATCATGGACAACGTCTGCGCTTCTTTTAACGCGGGGGAATTCAATATGATCCGTTTCTTTTTCAAATCGATACTGCTAGCCACGTTTCCCATCGATTCGAAATTGACGCCGTACCCGCTTGAGTTCAGAACGGACAAACAATCATCGCCGATATTATCCCCCCAAAAGAAAGTCAGATCTTTTTTAATAGCCCAAAGTCTTCCGTCATTGGCATAATCCTGAGCGCGTTCCTTGGCGTTCGGAAACCAATGATGTGAGTCCACCTTTATCCCGTCAATCAAAGGATCCTTCCTCTTCACAAACGGTGTATAATTGCTCCTATTCGGACGAAACGATTCGATCTCATAATCTTTTCCTTCAGCCCTCGTCAACGCTTCCTGCAGTTTTCCAAAGTCGGATTCTCTTCGCAACAAAGGACGAAGACGGTCTTTCATGACAATCGCGTATAGCGTGTTTCCAACGGCATCGTCATTGAACGCGTCTTCTTCATAGAAGCGTTTGCTTTGTTGTTTTTGATAGATCATGTATTTGTTGCCGTCTTTGCCTTCACGGGAAAAGAACGCGTCGTGTCCGTGTTCCCGATATTCCTGCCACATGGCCGTCAAAATCTGTTCTTTGGCCTTTTTAACGATTTTTTCCCGGCTCATACCTTTTTTCTGATATTTTTCGATTTCGTCCTGCGGCAGGAAAAGCAGACACATATCATCGTATTCCGGTCGCCACGGTTCCTTGTCTTTAACATATTTTCTTTCAGAGTAATGGTCGACTGTAGAAATGGCGTACTCACCGGGAATGACGGTTTCTTCCGCACTGCGTGTCGAACACGTCAGCACTTTTTTGTAATCATAGTGCGCTTTCGTAGCAGTCAGTAATAAAGACCGAACAAATTTTTCCTGTTCGCTACGGGACATTTCGTCCGGTTTCCATTCTTTTAATTTTTCAGCAACTTCAGGAGCCGCTTTTTCTCTCAATTCCTCCATAATTTTTCCTCCTTATGCGGAAACGTTTAACATAAGGGTATTATATAGACAAAAAGAATCAAAAATCAAGAAAAATAAGGCCGCGGGGGGGGTAAGTAAATATTTGATTTTATTGGTATTTTTGCATATTTTTTTCGAAAAGAATTGTCTATAACGCGACTGTCACAAAAGTTTCAAAAACGATTTCGGGCGATTTTTACGATAAAATACGCCGCGCGCTTTCCGGTTCGGGAAACGATTAAACGGCCTGTGAAGGGGGCGGGGGAAGGTTGTTTTCTTCTACGCGAAACAGACCTTTTTCACGGATTTCCGTCGAGGACGCCGGATGTTTGCGAACGGGCAGGAACACCCACGCCGGCGGCTTGCAAAAAGCCAGCTCCGTCGCGTCCCGCGGTTCCAGACGGTAAAGGCGGAACACTGCGGCCGCGGTGGCGTGCAGAGCTTTCAGCGCGTAGTTCTTTCTGGCGAACACGGCGACCGGAACGGTGTGCATGATGTCCCGCCAACGGTGCCAGCGGGGAAACTGCAGCAGGTTGTCCGCTCCCATCAGCCAGACAAAACCCGTGTCCGGATACAGCTCCTTTAATTTTGTCAGCGTGTCGATCGTGTAGCGCGTGCCGATATACCGTTCCACATCGGAAATCTTGATTTGCGGATGGGCGGCGACGTCTTCCGCTATTTTAAGCCGGCGTTCATAGGACGCCATGTCTTTGGCCTGCTTTAACGGGTTCAGCGGCGACACCAGCCACCAGACTTCATCCAACCCCAAAAGCTTCAACGCCTGCAGGCTGATGTATCTGTGGCCGTCGTGGGCGGGATTGAAAGATCCGCCGAGCAGTCCGACTGTTTTACGGACGAACCTGACCTGCACCGCGCACCTGATATTTGAAAGTGGTTAATTGTTCCAGACCGATCGGGCCTCTGGCGTGCAGACGGCCGGTGGCGATCCCGATTTCCGCGCCCATGCCGAATTCGCCGCCGTCGCAGAATTGCGTCGAAGCGTTGTGCATGACAACCGCGCTGTCAACTTCGTTCAGGAATTTTGCCGCTGCCGCATCGTCTTGCGTCAAAATGGATTCCGTGTGATGCGAGCTGTGCCGCGCGATATGGTCAATCGCTTCGTCAATGCCGGAAACGACGCGTACGGAAACGATCGGCGCCAGATATTCGGTGTCCCAGTCTTCGTCAACGGCGGGAACAACGCGCGAATCCAAAGCCTGCGTTTTTTCGTCTCCCCTGACTTCGCAGCCTTTGGCAATCAGATCGTCTATAACCGCCGGCAGAATCGTTTTTGAAACAGCATCGTCGCATAAAATCGTTTCGGTCGAATTGCATGTTCCCGTCCGGCGCAGTTTTGCGTTCAGAACGACTTTGCGGCTCAGTTCCTTATCCGCCGCCGCGTGAATGTAAGTGTGGCAAATGCCGTTCAAGTGCTTGAACAGCGGGATTTTGCTTTCGTCGGTAATGCGCTGTATCAAAGACTTTCCGCCGCGGGGGACGATCACGTCAATGTATTCATCCAATTTCAGCATTTCTCCGACGGCGGCGCGGTCGGTCGTCGGGACGGATTGGATACAGTCCTGCGGCAGTCCGGCCTGTTTCAGGCCTTCGTGAAGCAACGCGGCGATTTTTGCTGAAGAATGAAAACTGTCGGATCCGCCGCGCAGAATGACGGCGTTGCCCGATTTAAAGCATAAAGCGCCGGCATCGGCGGTAACGTTCGGACGACTTTCGTAAATGACGCCGATAACTCCCAGAGGAACGGCAACACGGGTGATCACCAGTCCGTTCGGCCGCGTCCATTCCGCCAGTTTGCGGCCGACGGGGTCGGGCAGGGCAGCAATGTCGTCCAAGCCTTTGGCAATGCTTTCAACGCGTTCCGGCGTCAACAGCAGACGGTCGCGCATCGCGGCGGACGTTTCGGAGGAAAGCGCGTCCATATCGGCTTTGTTCGCCGCCAGTATCTCGTCGGCGTGAGCGCGAATCAGCTTCGCCGCCGCTTTCAGTGCCGCGTCCTTTTGTTCGCGCGTCGCGCTTGCCAGAACGCGGGCTGCCGCTTTGGCCTTTTGTCCCATGGAACGCATCAGTTCTTTCATCGTCAATTCCTTTTTTCCGTAAACAAATCGTCCCTGTGAATGATTTCATCGGGACCATGATAGCCCAAAACGGTTTCGATTTCATCACTGTGTTTGCCGGCGATTGCTTTGGCGTCTTTGGCATTATAGGCGGTCAACCCCTTGCCGAGGAACACGCCCGTTTCGTCTTCCAGAACGACGGCGTCGCCGCGGTCGAAATTGCCTTTCACCGCTTTGATACCGGCGGGGAGCAGGCTTTTCCCCTTGTCCAAAGCTTTGACCGCTCCGGCGTCCAGAACCAGCGTGCCGCGCGGCTTGATCGCGCCGCCGATCCACGCTTTGCGCGCGGAAACGGGCGTCTTGTCCGCCAAAAACCACGTGCCTTTTCCCGTCTTTTCCATACGGGTCAAGGGGTGCAACTCGGAACCCAGAGCGATCGCCATGTCGCAACCCGCCTCCATGCACAGACGCGCCGCCATCAGCTTTGTCGCCATGCCGCCCGTGCCGACGGAAGAGCCTGCGCCGTCCGCCATCGCTTCGATTTCGGGGGTCAGCTTTTCGACGACAGGAATCAGTTTTGCGGTCGGGTCTTTGCGCGGGTTGGCCGTGTAAAGACCCTCGATGTCCGAGAAAATCACCAACGCGTCCGCGCTGGCCATTTGAGCGACGCGTGCCGCTAAACGGTCGTTGTCGCCGACTTTGATTTCTGAAGTGGCCACCGTGTCGTTTTCATTGATGACGGGAATCGTGCCGATGTCCAATAAGGTGTTCAGCGTGTTCCGCGCGTTCAGGTAACGCTTGCGGTCTTCCGAATCGTCCAGAGTCAGCAGGATTTGCGCGACGTTCAGGCCGCGTTCCGCCAAAACTTCCTGATAATAGTGCGCCAGCCGGATCTGTCCGACCGCCGCCGCCGCCTGTTTTTGCGGCAATAACAGCTTTCCGGCGGGCAGACCCAAAGCTCTGCGTCCGACGGCGACCGCGCCCGACGTCACGATAATGATTTGTTGACCGCGTTCCCGCGCCGTCAGAATGTCGTCCGCCAAAGCGTTCAGCCACGTGTTTTTGACTTGTCCCGTCGCTTCGTTCACCAACAGGGAGGAGCCGATTTTCAAAACAAGCCGTTTGGCTTTCGAAAGGGGAGTCTTAGTCGTCATGGTCGTCAAAAGTCGTTGTTTCCGGTTGAGCGTTTCTTTCCGCGCGCTGTTCAAGCACGAACGGCAGAAGCTTTAACAGAACGTCGTTCGTTCCGGTATGCGCGACGGCACTCATCAGCAAAGGTTTCTTGCGGCAAGCCTTTTGCAAGGCTTTCGTTTTTTCTTCGATTTCCGATTCGGTCAAAGCGTCGATTTTATTCAGGACAACGATTTCCTTTTTGCCCGCCAGCTTCGGGGAATAGAGTTTCAGTTCCTTGCGAATCGCTTTATAGCGCGCGGCGACATCTTCTTCCGTGCCGTCGACCAAGTGCATCAAAACGGCGCACCGTTCGACATGGCGCAGGAAATGGTCGCCCAAACCGATGCCGTCATGCGCGCCCTCGATCAGTCCGGGGATGTCGGCAATCAGCATTTCCTCGTCGCCCGCCTTGGCGATTCCAAGATTCGGATGCAGAGTCGTGAACGGATAGTCCGCGATTTTCGGTCTGGCCGATGTGACGGCGGACAGGAAAGTGGACTTGCCCGCGTTCGGGAAACCGACCAAACCGACGTCCGCAATCATTTTCAATTTCAGCCACACCCACATTTCCTCTCCGGGTTGTCCGGGGTCGGCGCGTCGGGGGGCTTGGTTGGTCGAGGTTTTGAACATCGCGTTGCCGTAGCCGCCGTCGCCGCCTTTCGCAATCGTAAAGCGTTCGTAAGGGGTTGACATGTCTTTAATCACGGTTTCGCCGTCGTCAGCGACGATTTCCGTGCCGACGGGGACTTTGATGATCAGGTTTTCGCCTTTGCGTCCGAAGCGGTCTTTGCCTTCGCCGTTATGACCGCGTTCCGCTTTAAAGTGTTGTTGATAGCGAAAATCGATCAGCGTATTCAGATTCGGGACGGCTTCAAAGATCACGTCGCCGCCGCGGCCGCCGTTGCCGCCGTTCGGACCGCCGAATTCAATATACTTTTCCCGCCGGAACGCGCAACAGCCGTTGCCGCCGTCGCCGGATTTAAGGTAAATCTTCGCCTGATCCAAAAATTTCATCGATTCGTTTCCCCGTTTCTAAGATAAAACAAAGGGGAATGGCATACCACTCCCCTTCGGAATAAAAGCTTTTCAGCCGAAAACGTTATTCCGTTACGACAGAAACATAAACTCTGTCATCGGCCTTGCGCGTAAAGGCGACGCGACCTTCCGCCGTAGCGAAAATGGTATGATCGCGACCCAAACCGACATTTTCACCGGTGCGATACTTTGTGCCGCGCTGACGGACAATGATATTGCCCGGAATGACGGCCTGACCGCCGGATTTTTTCAAACCCAAACGTTTGCTTTCGGAATCGCGTCCGTTTCTGGTGCTGCCGCCTGCTTTCTTATGAGCCATAGTAAATCTCCTTCACCTTTGAAAAATTTAACTATTCAGCGATATCCGTGATCTTGACGATCGAGATATACTGACGGTGGCCGTTTTTACGGCGATAGCCCTGACGGCGTTTCTTTTTGAAAACGATAACCGTATCGTCACGGGTCTGCTTGACGACTTTAGCGGAAACCTTTGCGCCGGCAATCGTCGGCGTACCGATTTTTTCATCCAAAGCAAGCACGTTGTCAAATGTCACAGTGGAGCCGACTTCCGCGTTGAGCTTTTCAATCACGATTACATCGTCTTTTGCGACCTTGTACTGCTTGCCGCCTGTCTTAATAACTGCGAACATTTCATCACCATCTTTGAAAATCTATACCGAAAGCGGAATCTCTTCCGCTTTAAAGAGAACCCCTTATAGCCAGAAATTTAAGGATTTGTCAACAGGATATTTAACGCTTATTGCATTATTTTTGTTTGATGACGAGATTTGAAGCAAATCTCTGCACTAAACGGATGAACGGCAAAGATTGAATCCAGACTTTTCCGGGGCCTCTCAATGTCGCAAAGAAAAAGCCGGAACCGCCGAAAAACTGGGATTTCAAACTTCCCGTATCCTGAATGGAAAAATCGACTGTCGGCGTGAACGCAACCAGACAACCGGCATCCGTCTGAATTGTTTCGCCTTCTTCCAAATCAAATTCGGCAATACTTCCGCCGGCATGAATGAAAACGACTCCGTCGCCGCTTAACCGCTGCATGATAAATCCCGCGCCGCCGAATAAAGCCGTCAGAATCTTTTTCTGAAAGTAAACGCCGATTTCAGTATCGGGTTGGGCGCATAGAAAGCTGCTTTTCTGACAGATGATCTCTCCGTTGAAATCGTTCAAAGAAACGGGAATGATTTTTCCGGGGTAGGGCGCTGAAAAAGCGACTTTGGCGTCATAATCCCCCCTGTTTGAAAAAACGGCAAGAAAAGCCTGTTCTCCGGACAATATCCGTTTTCCCGCGCCGATCATGCGACCGAAAAGGCCTTTGTTTTTGTTTCCGCTCAGGGCGGCTTCAAATACAACGGAGTCTTCTTTATATATCATGGAGCCCTGTTCGGCGATGACGGATTCGTCGGGGGCAAGGTCGATTTCGACATATTGCATGTCGTCGCCGTAAATTTGAAAAGGCAAATCGGAATAAAAAGTCCGGTCCGCAGGCGGAGTGTTGGTTTGTGAGCTTAAAATGGAAAATTTTCCCGAAGGCATCCAGTCCGCCATCCCTTCACGCCAAACCAGACATTCGGGATGCAGACGGATGAAATCAATCGCTTCCTGCGTTGAAAAAGGGCCGTATTGCTGTGTGTCGAATAAACAGTACCACATGGCTTTTTCCCCGTTTTATCAATATTTGTGCAACAACGTTCTGCCAACGCGGCGGTTGCGCGGATTTTTTGCCAGCAGATGCTCCACATAACGCCCTTGAAATAACGTGATATCGTATTGTTTGGCAATTTTTAACGCGTCTTCGTCATCCACACGGCAAAGAATGGCGCGATTGGTTCCGATGTTTCTCAGGCAATTCGCCAATTCGTCATCGTCTTTCAAAATGGACGGCAAATCCGGCATCCAGTTCAGTTTCAGATAATCGGCGGACAACCGTTGGCGGTCGATGAATTTCAGCGTGTTCAGCGTAACGCCGTCGATACAAACTTTGTATCCCAGATTCTGAGCGTAATCTCTGGCCATCAGGTAGGATTTCAAATCGCTGAAGATGTCAATCGGCTGCAACTCCAGAACAATCGTATTCTTCCGGCTTGAAAGAATGTTGTTGTCAAAGTCCTGAAATTCTTCGGAAAGAATGGTGGAAATATTCAAATTTAAAGAAAACGCTTCCCTGAAAGCGCCGTCATCATGTTTTGAAACGCTGTTGAGTACCCGCTTGTCCAATGTTTCGGTCAAATCCTGAAACAGCCATGGCGTCGCCGTCAAAGAAACGCCGGGGAGTATCGAATCCCCCAGATCGGCAATGGAAACGAAGACTTCTTCAAACAAGGGCTGAGGGTCGGCGTCATCTAAAATAATGCAAACCGACTGACGGCGGATCATGTTGGAAAAATCCGTGTTTTGCAGCGCTTTGGAAACGCGCGCCAGCATTTCCGGCGTAAACAGTTTTTCATCCTTTTCAAAAATCGGTGGCGGAGCAACGAATTTCTTCCGTTCTTTCTTTACGTGAACACTTCTGGAGGAGCCGCGGCCGATTCGGGATATTTCATGATTCAAAGCGTCCATGTCGTCAGGCAAAAGGTAGCGCTTTTCCAATTCGACCGGAGGAACCTTTGGAAAATTCAGCCATGTCCGGATCAACGCCGCTTTGATTGTGTTGTCGCTGATTTTGGTGTTGTAAACGATAAAGATATCATCGTTTTTCAAACAAAAAGACTGACCGTAAATTTCCAAAACGTCATGGAAGCTGCCGGCGATTCTGGAAATCAAGCCGTCATCACGCAGATTTTCATCAATCATGGATATTTTGAGCTGCACAACCGTCAATGTTTTATCCGATTTCAGGTTGGTGACAATGTATTCCCGCAGTTGCTCTTCCTGATTTATCATACGCTTTTCTTTCCTTCAATGGGCAGATCCAAGTTATCGGGTGTCAGACAGCCGGTTCGCACAGAACCGGCAATGCCCGCTTTTCTGGAGGAACATTGCGCTTGTGTGCAATTTTTTCGGTTCGGACAGCTTTTCCTGATTTTCGCAGCGGTTAAAGCGTCAATGAAATAGCCTTGAAAACGTGTGATTTTGTGCATTAAAGCCCATGCCAACGCCGCTTCATCTTCACATCTCATCAATATCAGACGGTTCGGGTCTATTTCTTTGAGCCGCTCAGATAATTTGGTTGATTCGTCTTCCTTGATCAAAGCCGGCGACCAGTTTAATTTCATCAAATCGGGATCCAGAATGTTCATATCCATAAATTCGAAAGAAATCGGATGCAGGCCGTCAATTAAAATCTGATGCCCCGCTTCATGCAACAAATCGCGCGCGACGATGTAATTGTGTGTGTTCTGAATGATATCCATCAGCTGGACTTCGACAATGATGGCTCTGTCTTCAGGCATTTCCATCAGAAAATGCTCGAAAGCCGGTGTGAAAATCGTCGAAATATTCAGGTTTAAAGAAAGATTTTTAGGCGTGTGAACAAATAAATCCTTGGAAATCCCAAGCATTCTCTTATCCAGCGTTTCACTCAAGTGTTGAAAAAGCCATCGGTTGGACAGAACGTTTACGTCCGGCGCAATCGCTTTTTTCAAATCCATCATGGACGTGAAATATTCTAAAAACAGAGAGGATAATTTTCCTTGCGGAGTGATTTGAATGGCTTCCTGCCGCCGGATGATTTTCAGAATATTGAATCCCTGAATATTACGCAGGATGGCATCCAAATGTTCAGGAGCCAACGGTATTTCCGTTTTTTCCGCCCGCTGTGTTTTGTAAAAATCCGCTTCGCGCTGTTTGGCGTATTTCATTACGGTGTCGAAATCGTATCCGAGCGGATAAGCGCGCGCAAAATCGTTCGGATGAGTCGCCGCAAAGGAATCCGATTTGAAGATGTTTCGAACAGAGGCCAGTGTGCCGTTGATATGCGCCGGCGTCAAATTCAGCCCGATGATGACAATGTCGTTGTTGGACAAAGCAAAAAGAGAGGCTTGCGTTTTAACAACCATATTGTTTACGGCATTTAACGTCATCCGAACCTGATTGGCCGATCTGTTTGCCGGATTTAATGCGGACAGACGAAGAATCAAAGCGGTCGCTTTGGATTTGACATATTCAATGCGTTTGAGCTTGTCAATCAGCTCTTGTTCCGCCGCTGGAATGGGCTTGGCCACGCTTGAAACGATCCTTTCCTTAATGTCTTTCCGGTTATTTCAGATACAGATGAACTTCCGTTGTTTTGATTGAAGACGAGCTGGATTTGGACGAGTATATACGTGAAGCGGGTAAGCCCATTTCCAATAAGGATTCCCGAACGGCATCGGCGTTTTTAGCGGCTTCCGCAACGCCGGTTTTCGTGTCGGCCGGACTGACGGCGACAACTTCAAAATGAGTGGACGGGCGCTTGTCCAAAGCGGCTTTGACAGCTTTATACAAAGATTGTTCGTAATCCACTTTGCGTTTGTCGAAACGGATAATCATTAACGGGCGGCGTCCCGTCAAGTCGGCTTCCGGTAAATCGTTTTCGGCGGAAAGGTAGGTCGGCGCCGCCGGCTGAGCGACAGCGGAAGATGCCTGCGGAGCGTTTCTGTTTAAAACCTTGCCGGCTTGAATTTCGGTGCCGAGCATGTTGATATTTTGGCTTTCCGTGCTGAAATATTGTTGCTGACGCGCGATTTGAAGGGATAAGTCCGAGCTTAAACGGTTCAGGGAAACGGTGGTTTGATTGGCTTCGTCTTCCAAAACTTTTAAATTCTCGTGATCAACTTCCATGGCGCCGGGAACCAGAAAGGTTTCGCGGATGTTTTCTAACAGGGAATCCAATTCGTTTTTGGCTCTGACCATTTCGCTGGACAGCTTTGCCGTTTCAGCCATGTTTTTGTCGGAACCGTTCAGCAGAACGGAAGCCTGTTTCCACATTTCGGTCAATTCGGGGTTGCCCGGCGTCGTTCCGTTTTGCAAACGCGCCCGAATACGGGCGATATGTTCATAATAGCGACCGGATTCTTCCGCGCTTTTCGTTTTCAGTTCACGGAAAGAATCGGAATCTTTTTTAATGTTTTTCTGAATTTGACGCAACTTAGCCTCTATCGCGGCTATTTTTTTGCTGACCTCTGAAACGATGGGGGTATTGGAAGTATAGTCGGGCGTTTCGACGGCAGTGTTCGGTTTCCGCGTTTCGACGGAAGCTTCCGTCGCAGCGGCGGGCTGAGATGTCTCCATAGAGAAATCATCTTCATAATAGGTATCTTTTGTTTGATTTGAAGACGCAACGCAACCGGTAAAAGTCAGTACAGCGGCGGCTAAAGAGAGTCTTTTCAGAGTGGACATATTTTTTAAAACCTTAAGAAGTTCAAGAAAACAGCGCAATTTTCCATGCCGTCTTTGGTGAGCAAAGCGCGACATTCTTTTAGAATGCACCGAGAAACAGGCTTTTTGCAAGAGATTTTATCATAAAATATAAATTTGTTTTCTTTTTTGAAAAAAAAGTCTTGCAAGACGTTTTAGAGCGGCGTATATAGAACCTGCTTATGCGCCCATAGCTCAACTGGATAGAGCATCTGACTACGGATCAGAAGGCTGAGAGTTCGAATCTTTCTGGGCGCGCCAATCAAAACCCGCAGAATACTGCGGGTTTTTTGTTGTCCAAAGGAAACGCTATATTCCTCTGAAAAGCGAAGTGTCTAACAAGTGTCTAACAAAAAAATGACATTTATGTCGTTCTAATAGAAAAATTTAAGCTCAAAACACATCTTTTCAGACCTCGGAATAAGGGAAAAATCGGAAATATCGGAAAATTTGTTCCGACAATCCAACATTTCTGCGTTTTTTTTCAGAGTCGTTCTTCGGGAAAAATATGGAAAAATGGGAAATTTTGTTCGGGTATAAAGAAAAGGCGCGTCCTTTCGGACACGCCTTTGTCTGTTTTTGAAACCGGTTTTAGTTCAAAGCGTCTTTCAAACCTTTACCGGCTTTGAACTTCGGCTGTTTGGAAGCCGGAATCTTGATCGTGGCACCGGTGCGCGGATTGCGGCCTTCGGTCGCAGCGCGCTTGGCAACGCTGAACGTGCCAAAGCCGACCAAACGAACTTCATCGCCTTTCTTCAAGGTCGTGGCAACCGTGTTCAACAAAGCTTCCGTCGCTTTTTCGGAATCAACTTTCGTCAAACCCGTGTTCTTCGCGATTTCAGCCACTAATTCTGCTTTGTTCATAATGCAACTCCTTAAAAATATAAACAGAAGCACAGATTATCCCGTTTCAAGCCCTTTCGCAAAGTCTTTTATCAGTAAACCACATAAGAAGAATCGTCTTCGCTTGAACGAAGATGAAAGGCACGGGTTACGGACAGTTCTTTTGAATTATCTGGTTATAAAACTTTCTCTGAAATCAGCTTCTATATGCTTAATCTCTTTCGGAAGACTGGGCGATGTCGTCGTGATGCCAAAATAAGTCGCCGCACGAGTGGCTCCCACATACATATACTTTGTAAACTGGTGCGTTCTTAAAGCTAATTTATCGATATTTATAAAGAAAACAGCTTCAAACTCCAGTCCTTTAATGTGTTCAACAGAGAAAATTCTGACATTGTTTTCTTCCCCTGTGAATTTTCCTTTATGACAAGCTTCAACGCGGATGCTTGCTTCTTCTAACATCCTTTTCAGAGGTTCTTCCAATACTGAAATCTCAATTTCATCATTAACAAGGATTGCTATCGTTGGAAGAATTTTTATCTGATTTTGAATTTCCATAATGCGATCATATAGCCATTCTGCTATAATTTCAGGATCGGAGGTAGAATTTAGCCATACCGGATTTACACCTTCGGAAACGTCAGGCTGATCGGTTTCCGTTGTTTCATAAGGAACAGATACAAGTTTTTCCGCAAAAGCGTGTAATTTTTTACTCTGTCGGTAGTTAACGGATATATCTACAAATTCCATATCGGGAACAGCCCAAGATAAACTCTTTCTATTTGAGCAACCATTGGATGTCAATCGTTGATTGAAATCGCCGCAGGCGAAAAATGATCTAAACGGCTTCTTTGTCAAATGGAACATACACGCGATCTGAACCGGTGTGAAATCAGTCATTTCATCAACATAAATTTGATATTTCAACTCTTTTTTCAGTTGAAACAGATAAGCATTGGTTGCCGGCTGATCTTTAAGAGGCACGCGTTTCGATTCAAATTCTTCAAGAATATACAGGTATGAGTAGATTAAAATATCGATCTCATCCTGAGATATAAAGTTTGATTGCGTCTTAAAGCTCGGTAAGTTCTGTTCATAATATTTTGAAAAATCCTTCTGCATTCTAAAGCGTTTGTATCTCTTTGGAAGATGACGAGGATATTTAACCTCCGGAGAAGAAATTTTTTCAAAAGCACTTTTAACGATGGAAAGTTTCCCGATTTCTTTGATTTCATTGTCGTCAAAAGAAAAACCTTGTTTTTCAAAAAAATTTTTGAACGCCATATTCCTTTCGGACGGCTTCTTTGAATTAGCAATGCTACGCGAATAATTTTCCAATGGCCTGAAAAAGTATTTAGAAAGGATTTTCTGATTTAAAAGAACATTTCCTTTTTTAGGAGTTTCTTGTTCGGCTTCTTCCTCTAATAACTCGTCATCATTTTCAGTTTCATCTTCTACATCATTGTCGAAACTTTCTGAAAATTTTACTAATGATGTCAAGAACTTTTTACTATCATCTATAGTTTTTATTTCTTGATTTGAACGCAGGATCTTGCTTAACCTGTCTAAAATTTCTTTTTTTAACGATGTCTCCTCATTCTTCCTTTCATCCTCTACTGCTGACAAATCCTTTAATATAGAATATAAATTATCGGTATGTATTCTCTCTACAAAGCTATTTCTTGACTTCGAAAGATAAGAACCAATGGTTTTAAGAGCCTCTTTTATCTCGTCTATGAACCTTGTTTCTTGCCATAAAAGGAAATCATCAAAAAAAGTTTCCGTGTTTTTGAAAAAGTGATCGGACAATGTCTGAATTTCTTCTTTCAGTAAAAAGCCGCTTTTTCCTTTTTCTTTGCTTAAAATAGGTAGGATATTTCGCGCTAAATTATAGGAATAATTTTTCCAGGTTTTAATGTTTTCGCTTTTATTGATGACTTCTTCCCTGTTTGCGGCGTCTTTTAAGTAAGCAACCAACAAATCCGTTGGGGTAAACATCATCCAATCGTTAGGATATGCGTCGTCATTTTCAACAACTGATTGCTCGTCTTCGTTCAAATGGCGAACAAAAAGTTTTTGAGCGAGGCGGCGAATAAGGGTTGTTGTTTTTCCTGTTCCGGCAGGCCCCATCAGACTGAGGCGTTTGTTTAACGGATGTCGATATATGTTTTCCTGAATCTTATCCAACAAAGGATGACTTCTAAGACTTATGCTTCTCCTTATGCTTAATCCCAACAACTCATCTTCATACGTTTCAGTATCATCACCTTCGAAAGTCCAGATATCTTCTTCTTGTTCATCGATTTTTTCTGAACAGTTTTTAAATTCTGAGATTCTTTTCTGTATTGAATCCCCTGTTTCAATATCGTCATCGTCTTCGCAAAAAGAAAACTTCAATCCATCCCATTTTTCGGAGCTTATTTTTGTAGGAACAAAAATATCTTTTTCGCGGACATAATAAACCTCATTATGCCACTCGAAATCCTCTCCAACGTCTTTTGACATTAAAATGCCGATAGGGGCTTTATTGGATGCAAGGGCTATCCCTTTAACAGTTGGGACATAATTGCTTTCTGAGAAGAAAAACTCTTTTGGGTTATTCCCGTTCTCATCGACCACAACGACACGCATAAAGCACGGGCGATTTTTGGCTTTATTCAGACCGGTATGCTTTTGATCCAAGAATGACGACATTTTATTCATATCTGTCGTCATTGTATTTATTTGGGCCATAGAATTCGCGGGATTGGTTCTTGTGTTGCCTAACTCGTTTTGCGCAGAAACCGCAATTTCTTCCATTGTTTCAAGGATGTTTTCTCCCTTGGTTACAAAATTCTCCATTATTTTCTCCTCTGAAATTGCTTTCAATGCCATACCGTCTGAGACATTCTTGATTACTAAAAGTCTATCGTTTTATGCAAAGGATTACAATATTTTGAGTTCTATTTTATAAAGCGAAAAAATACGAATCTTGATTTTTTCTGATTTTGGGTTCTCTGTTGCAAACTGGAATCTTGATTCCTGCGGACCTCTGCTTAAAGCCTCAAAATATCCTGAAACGGTATCTTCGTTTTAACGACCGTCAGCGTTTGGAACGTAAGGTCAATATCAGTAATCATACCCGTCTTTGTGATGTAAGCGTCCTTGTCGTAATACGTTACGGAAACAAGGTCGTTCCGCCGGAGGTTCTTTATCTTTTCAGACAAAACCGCCACTTCGTCTTCGGACAGTTCTTTTTTCGGTTCGGAAACGCGCTGTCGTTCCAAGATCATCCGGTAATATCCGGTCAAAGCGTTGAACGGCAGAAATTGACGCGCCCGTTCTTCTTTACTCGCCGCCATTGTGTCCTCCGATCAGTTTGTTTCTGACCCGCGCCGTCGCTTTGTCCGTATAGCTCATTCCCCGAAGCAGAGCGTTCTTCCCGAATTTTTGCTTGATCGCCAGGACAGCTTCCTGCATTTTGCGCTCTTTTTCGTCTTCTCCCCTTTGGGAGAACAAATCCGGCTGTAATGTCGCGTGATCTTCGTCAACGATGTTTGTGAAAGCGATCGACAGCTTGCGAATGGGGGCTGTCCGACGCGTCGTTTGGCGATAAATGCTTTCAAACTCTTTGACGAGCTTATCATAAGAGGACGTCTGTTCGGACAGCCGCTCCGAGCCGCCGGTTGACGGCGCGACATCGCGGGAATATCCGACCCCCAGAGAGATGCCGGAAGCGACCATATGCTTTTCAATCAGTTCGAGGGACAGCATATCGACCATTTCTTTCAGGCAAATCAAAGCGTCTTCAAACGTGTAATCGGAAAAGAGGATTTGACTGTTCGATATGGAGTTCGTCTTGGATTTATAAGCGTGAATATCCCTGATTTCGCACGGTTCCAGCCCGTGCGCGTGGTCGATCAGGAACTCCGCGTTGACGCCGAACTCTTTATACAAAAGCCGTTCGTCGCAATGGGCGACGCCGTAAAGATCGTAAATGCCGTATTTTTCCAACCGGAAGGCTATTCCTCTCCCGATGTTCCAAATATCCGTTATCGGACGATAATGCCACAGCGTCCGTTCAAACGCCGGAATATCCAAGTATCCGATATGGTCGGGAACGTGCTTCGCCGTTATATCCAAAGCGACTTTCGCCAGAAAAAGGTTCGTTCCAATTCCCGCCGTCGCGCATATTCCGGTTCGCTCCATAACGGCGTTCATCAGCATTACCGCCATTTCTTTCGGCGTTTTATGATATATGTGCAGATAATTGGTCGCGTCGATGAACACTTCGTCGATCGAATACGGGTGAATGTCGTCCGGGGCGACGAAGTTCAAATAAGTGCCGTAAATGTCCGCGGACACTTCCATATACCGTTTCATACGAGGCAGAGCCGTAATGTATTTGACGTTTTTCGGTATTTCAAAAATGCGGCAACGGTTATGTATCCCCAAATCTTTCATCGCCGGAGTGATCGCCAGACAGATTCCGCCGCGTCCCCGCGCGGGATCGGCGACGACAAGGTTCGTCTTAAACGGATCAAGACCGCGTTCCACGCATTCCACGGACGCATAAAAAGATTTCAGGTCGATACATATAAAAACCTTGTCAGACATTCTGTTTCTCCGAATCTGACGGTATCAGATTCGCCGGTCAGAAACAAGAACAAAAAGAGAACAATTATGCTTTAAGCCTTGATTTTCTCTTGATTGTCAATTCCCTCCGCCTGACGGAAGAAAAACGGTTTCCCCGACTTTCGCTCCGGTGTCGCTGTAAGACGGGAGATACCTCTCCGTTTTTCTTGGAATATGACAATCGCTTTTCGCTCTCCGCCGCGTGGCTCGGTTCGGGTGGGCGAGTTTCGGATACGGTTTCGAGGCCGGATACATCTCCGTTGACGAACTTTTAGAGCTTGCGGAATTGGATTTATTTTTCACGCCTTGCTCCGTCGGACAGGCTATCAGGGAGGACTGAAAAATGTTGTATTGGGATTTAATCGAGGAGTTTTTACCCGATTTTGAAGAACGCACCGACGTGAAGTTTGACACTTCCCTGTTTAACTTCATACACGGCGGGGACGTTCCGGAAGAGGACTTGCCCGCATTAAAGACTTTGGCAAAAAGCGGTTGGCTTTCGGAGGTGTTTTTCGCGATGGAAAAGCACTTGCTCAACGAAGCGTTCGAGGCTTACTTTGAAACAAAAATCGTCCCGAAAATCTATTACAAACAGAAAGAATACGGATCCGAATAGAGCCGTATTCCCCGAAAAAAAGTCGGTCGCCGCACACGCGGCGACACTGTTTGATAAGCCTTCAACAAAGGGCGGTCGGGCGGGCGCGGTCAGTTTGAAGGCTGATTTGAGGTGTTTTAAGGCTGATTCGCAAGGGATTGATTCTATTAAGGGCGTTTTTTTGCAGGATAGCAATGATGTTAACAGTCAAGAGAAAAAATATCAGCATCACGAATTTTGGCGTTAAGGATAAGCACCATTTTACGAATAACAGCAATTAAGGCAGATTTTCCTGTTTTCCCCTTTTGTCTTAAACGGTTATAAAAACTTTTCAAGATGGCATCTTTGGTTACGGCTTGCATTGCCGCAAGATAAAGTGAGTTCGAACATACTGCCGTCCTCCGTAAATGACACGCTTTCCTTTCACTGTTCCGCTATCGTGGT
>JAFYCE010000088.1 GCA_017539865.1 Alphaproteobacteria bacterium | reverse complement strand
CCCTTATAAAGGTATAAAAAATTTCAACAAAATTATCATCGCTCATTTTTTTGTTCCTTTTCTTCTTTTATCAAGACACAGTCTTTAATAGTTTGATAAATTCCTGTTCTATCTTTTTTTTCTTTTATAGTCAGACTAAGTATTCTTTTATTTTTAGAAGAAACAGCGTATTCTTGGTCATTAATATAAAAGTTGAAGCTGTCATTGGGTATAAAGTCCGCATCTCTGATATTATCTGAAGATAATTCACATTTTTTTTCATTCATCTCAAAAAGAAACACTCCTGAAAAGGAAAGTATATCTCTTGTTCCTCCTATTCTAGACAGTCGTTTCTTATCTTTTGCGTATACATATTGACCATATATTGGACGAAACAATGCTTTTATTCCATCATTACTGTTTTCATAATATTTTAAATTATAAAATTTTTCTCTCAATTCTTTCTCAGAACATGGTATATTTATTTTAGAAAACAATTCCTTTATGCTTTTTGCCGTGATAAAGTTTAATTGTTCTATTTTAGAAAAATTGCTTTTTATATTTTCCTTTGCTTTTGCACATTGTTTGTTTCCTTTAAATTTTTTTGCTCCCAGCACCTCTACTTCCCGCAAATCTTGAAGCGATGTTACAAAAACCGTATTATCAAAAATAAACTCCTTTAAAAGTTGCATCATCATTGTATTCTCTTTCTTTAAAGGATATTCTTTCAGAATAAATGCTCTTTGATCTATTATTTCTTTTTTTTGCCGTCGTAGTATTTTTTATAATTTTTAATCGGATACCGGTCACATATAAGATAAAGGGTATCCCCCTCTCTTTTACTTCTAAGACGAAAACCTAATTTATCCTTAGGAATATGAGGCCATAAATCGTATCCTCCACTTCTATAAAACGCGATTTTTTCTTCCGGTAAAGAAGGATAAATATATCTGGCTCCGCAACTTACGAAATATTCATTTCCTAACTCGGATATAATTTTATCCCAGTTAGATCTGGTATCGTTAGACATCAATACACTATTATCTTTTGCATAATCAAAGAAATCCGCCCAAAAATCGTAATTGTTTCGTTTTGTCCAATCACTTAAATTTTGAATACGTCTTTTGTAAGCGTTTTTCAGACACTCTGTCTTCTTTAATTTGTTGGAATTAAAACAGCTTAGTTTTCCACGATAACCCAACCAATCATGCTGTTTGCGAACAAGCTTTTTTCGGTAAAAATCTTCATCCAATGTTTCCATAAAAGCAACATAACTGTTCGCCATTTCTCTGTCCAATCGTGCCAATTCGGGATCGGAACAGATCAGTTTTTCGACTTCGGTTTTGGCTTTGGCGCAATCAAAACTCGGCGTTATCGCGTTGTCATCAACCTTTGTTTCTGCAACCGTCCGCGCCGTTTCAGCAGATACGTTTTTTTCATCTTTTGCGGTGGAACAAGAAGTCATCAGAACGACGGAAAACAGAAATCCCGTTATCGCGCTTGTTGCATTTGTCAGGCGTGCCATATAAAATCTCCCTCTCTGCGATTTTATTTTTTATCGTTATTTTCCGGTCAGTATATCATACGGGATAGTGTTTGCAATTCGAAAGTCCCCGCCCGCTGATATATCAAAAACGGCGGAATTTGCCGTCATTTTAGTTTACTTCAAATTCCATACCGTCGTATCCGGGTTCAACGCCGTCCGGCAATTTCCGACACAAAGAATCGTAATCCAGACCGGCCGCCATGTGCGTTAAAATCGTCCGGCGCGGTTTGATGATGTCCACCCATTCCAGAACGCGAGCGACGGAAGCGTGGCTCGGATGATCCCGTTCGGTCAAACAGCCGACAACCCATGTATCAACGCCTTTCAAAATCGACAAGGCGGACTCATATAAATGCACGACATCCGTCGAATAACCGAAGTTCTTGATCCTGAACCCCATACTGGTCGTCCATTCATGGTCTTGAATAAACGGAATGATTTTCAAATTTTTGATGTAAAAGAGTTCCCCCGGTTTGATCAGGTTCGGTTCCAACCACGGATGAAAAAACGGCTCTTTTTCAATGTTAATCGGCTGGAAAGCGTAACCGAAACGGTCTTTCAGACAAGCTAAAGTCGTTGCGTTCGCGTAAACGGGAATGCCTTTCTGCATTGCGCGGTTGATTTCGCGCAAATCGTCAATGCCGTGAGTATGATCCGCGTGTTCGTGCGTGTAAAGCACGGCATCCAAAGCTCTGACCTGTGCGTTCAACAGCTGTTCGCGCAGATCGGGCCCCGTGTCAAACAACAATGTCAGATTTTCATCCCGCACCAGCAAAGACGTTCTCAGCCGTCTGTTTTTCGGATTGTTCGGGTCGCAGTTCCCCCACCCTTTGCTGATCATCGGAACGCCGCCGGCCGCTCCGCAACCTAAAATCGTAACTTTCATCTTGTTTGAGCCTTTGAAAATAAGGTGAAAAAGTTTTCCGTTGTTTGTTTTTGAAGCTCATCCATACTGACGCTTTTCAGCAAAGCAAGCATTTCCGCCGTTTTAATCATATAAGCCGGTTCGTTTTTGCGTCCTCTGTACGGCACCGGAGCCAGATAAGGCGAATCCGTTTCAACCAACAGCCTGTCAAGCGGCACTTTACTGAAAATGTCCCGCAAAGCTTGAGCGGATTTGAATGTGATAATGCCGGAAGCGGAAAGGTAAAATCCCAATTCAAACCCCTTCTCCGCCAACCGTTTTTCAGAAGAAAAGCAATGCAGAACGCCGGTTAAATCGGAAGACGCCTCCTCTTCCAGCAAAGCGATCGTGTCGTCTTCGGCCTCGCGAGTGTGAATGATGATCGGCAGTTTGGTCGCCTTTGCCGCTTTCAGGTGAATCCGGAACAGGTCGATTTGCGCCTGCCTGCTTTCCGCAGTGCCGTAATGGTAATCCAGTCCGGCTTCTCCGATCGCAACAATCTTCGGATCATTTGTCAATGCGCAAATGTCTTTAACTGAAACGGTATCGCTCCCCTGCTCTGTCGCGTATTCCGGATGAATGCCGACAGACGCGAAGACTTCCGAAAAACGGCGGGTCAGCTCAATCAGTTCCGGCACTTCCGGCAACCGTGTGCAGGCTGTCAGGAAACGTTCTATTCCGGCTTGTTTGGCGTTATTGACGATTTCCGCTTCTTTTCCTTTGAAGTCCGGAAAGTTCAAATGGCAATGGCTGTCAACAAAAAACATTTCAGGAAACCGCCTCTCTTTGTAATTTCAGAAAAGCGTTCACAAAAACCTGCTTTTGATCCAAGTCCGTATCGGCAAAAGCTTTCCGGAATTCTTCAGTGATTTCCATCAGGCGTAAAGGCTGAAGGCTGTTTTGAAGCCGTTGCACAATTTGCAGCTCGGACGGAAAGATTTCATCCCCTTCCCCCGTCTGCGATTGAATACAGACGCGGGACAGCCATTGGATGAAAAGCGTTTGCGCTGTTTTCATCACATCTTTTTCTTTTAAAACCTTCTCCGTAAAAGCATACAACGCCGGTACGGACAGTTTCGGAAAATCCGAAAAGAGAGAAATCATCTGTTTGAAAACGGAAACGCCGTCCTGTTCATACAAAGACAAAGCCTTTCCCAAACTTCCTTCGGAAAGGAAGGTTAAAGCATGCAACGCCTGCTCCGGAATATCCTCTATTCTTACTTTAAGAATATCATTCAACTTATTGTTTTCTAATGGTTTTAATTGCATTTTCCGACATCTTGACCGGATGGTCGGCAACAGTTTCCCCGGTTGGTGGCTGATCAGGATAATGACCGTTTTCGGCGGCGGTTCTTCCAATGATTTCAACAACGCATTGGCCGCATTCGCATTCATATCATCTGCGGAATCGATAATCATCACACGCCACCCGTTTGCACCAGCCGTCAAATGCAGAAAATTTTCCGCATCCCGAATATCCGTAATGCGAATTTCATCATAGCGTTTCCGGCTTTTTTCCGTTTCGGGATCAAGCGGCTTTCCGGCATCGACCAAAGCCTGCCGGCTTTTCAGTTCATCCTCTTTTAACGCACATTCGATAACGCACAAATCGGGAGCGGATCTTTGCGCGACGGCTTTAAAAACAAGATCGTCAGCCGGAATAGCCAGAGAGGTTGGTTTTTCCTCCTCTCCGAACAGGCTGATTTCGTTTTTTTCCGGCTGAGCCAGAATGAATCGCGCCAAACGGTAGGCTAAAGTCGCCTTTCCTATTCCCTTCGGACCGCAAAACAGCCACGAACCGGCCAACCGCTTGTTGTTCCATAATTCCAAAAACGTTTTTTCCGCTTTGTCATGCCCGAACAAATCGGTTTGTTCTTCGGGATATGATAAAGCAAGACCGGCCATTTTTTTACGCTTTCAATAATCGCGCCCGAACAACGGATATGATATCGGCGGAAATTTCTTCAATGGTTCTGTTTGCATCGATTACAGTGCAACGCATCGGCTCTTTTTTTTCGATTTCCAGAAAAGCGTTTCTTAAATTGCGATGAAAGTCCAATCCCATTTTTTCATAACGATTGATGTTTGCGTCACGCTTTACGGCACGGGCGACACCGGCTTCCACCGGCATATCCAGAATAATCGTCAAATCCGGCTTGAAATCACCGACAACGATTTTGTATATCTGTTCGACAGTCATCTGTCCCAAGCCGCGGTCGGCATATCCGAATCCCTGATAAGCCATGGTTGAATCGGCAAAACGATCACAAATGACGGTTTTTCCCTCTTTCATCGCCGGCCAAACCGTTTTGACCAGATGATCCCTGCGCGCGGCAAACATCAACAAGGCTTCCGTCATCACATCCCAACGGGCGACATCGCCTTTAACAACCAAATTCCTGATTTCTTCCGCTCCTTCGGAACCGCCCGGCTCGCGCGTCAAAACGCACGGATGCCCGTTCTTTTCCAGAAAATCGGCCAACAATCGGGCTTGAGTGGATTTTCCGGTTCCTTCCCCGCCTTCCAATGTGATAAAGAAATTCGATTTCACGCCTGTTTATTCCTTAATTGACATTTTGAAACAAAACGTACTTAACCAATTCTTTCAACCGTCCGAAATATCCTAAACGCTTAACGTCATTGGCTGCGAACAAATCAACAGCCCGTTCCTCCTGTTCAGGGACATGAAGCACCAAAGAACCGATTTTCTGTCCTTTTTTAACAGGTGCGCTCAGCGGTTTTTCATAGGTGACACTGGCGACTATTTCCTTTTGTTTTCCCTTAGGAACGGTCAAGACGATATCCTCTGCGGGAACGGCGGCGACACTGCGGGTTTGCCCCAACCAAACGGGAACATTGACAACACGCACATCTTTTTTCAAGACTTTATAGTTATCAAAGCTTCTAAAGCCCCACAGAATCAGCTTTTGCGCTTCTTCGCTGCGCTCTTTCATCGTTTTCAAGCCGTTGATGACCATAATAATACGACGATTTCCCTTTTTAGCCGAACCGACCAAACCGTATCCTGACGCGCTTGTATGTCCCGTTTTAATACCGTCAGCAACGCCGGGCATCAAAAACAATAAAGGATTACGGTTTTCCTGTTTGATACCGTTATATGTAAACTCCCTTTCGGAATAAATGCCATAGTATTCCGGAAAATCACGAATGATATGACCGGACAGCGTCGCCAAATCTTTCGGCGACATATAATGCTCCGGATGCGGCCACCCCGTCGCATTAGCCAAATGGGAATTGCTTAATTCCAACTCGGCGGCCTTCTGGTTTGCCTGATCAACGAACTCCTTTTCGGAACCGGCAATATTTTCGGCGGCGGTAATACAGGCATCGTTTCCGGATTGAACGATGATACCGCGTAAAATATCCTTTAATTTCACCTTATCACCGATTTTCAGAAACATGGTCGAACTGCCGGTTTTGGCTCCGCCTTTACGCCATGCGTTCTCACTGACGACGAACTCATCATCCAACGCCAAAGAACCGTTTTTCAAACGTTCAAAAATCATATAGGCAGTCATTAGTTTGCTCATGGATGCCGGCGGCATTCTTTCATCAGCGTTTTTTTGAAAGAAAAAAGTCCCCGTTTCAAAATCCATTAAAACGGCATTCTTAGCTTTTGTTTCGATAGCCTGTGCGGAAGAGGAAAAAACAGCGTATGAAAAAGCCGTCAAGAGCAGAAATGATTTATAGCTTTTCATTTTTCCTCCTAAAAGGCGTTATCCAACCGCTTTCCGGCGGAAGAGTTTCCTTTTTCTTCAACCAGACGAGCGTCGGAAATACCGCTGTTCGATACTTTATCCATAATTTCCAATGCCTTTTTCGCATTTTCAGGCCCTAAACGGACGCGATACAACGTCTTTCCGCCGGCCGATGTCACCGGCTGAATGAAAGCCGAACCGAAGCGGGACACTTTGTCGCGCATTTTTTCAGCGTTTTCCATACTGCCGAAAGCGCCAACCTGTACATAATAACCGGCCGCGACCGATGAAGAAACAACCGGAGCAGCCGTTTTAGCCGCAGTTTTTTTAGACTGAGCCGGCTTTGTAGAAGCTTTAGGCGTATCTTTTTTCACGGGCGGCCGAGCCGGAGTTTCAGTAACGATTTTCTGCGCCTGCGCTTTGGATAAATCGTCATCCCAATCGTTATACTTTCCTTCTTTTTCGGGGATAGCGGCCGCAACCAGCGGAGCCGATTCAACACCGCTTGCCGCAGGAGGCGGATTGGCCAAACGGGGATAATTTACCGAATAAGCCAAATTCTGCGGTTTTGCAATAGGACCTTGCGGATATTCGGATTGACCTGAAGATTCGGCGGCCGCAGCCAACAATTCCGCTTTCAGTTTTCTGCTTTCTTCCGGCAGAATTTCAACCTGAACCTGCGTCGTCCCCTGCTCTTTAAAGCCTAGCAACTGAGCTGCGCGCATAGACACGTCAATTACACGGTTGTTGACGAAAGGACCGCGATCATTAACGCGCAGAACCAAAGAACGCCCGTTTTGCAAATTGGTAACACGTACGACGCTCGGCAACGGCAACGTCCTATGTGCCGCCGTCAAAGCGTGCATATCATACAACTCGCCGTTCGCCGTGATTCCGTTATGAAAATCCTGCCCGTACCACGAAGACACGCCTATTTCCTTGTAAGAGTAATCCTCTTTCGGATAATACCAGACACCGGCCACCTGATACGGATTGCCGATCTTGTAATATCCGGCTGAATCCGACGAGGCCTGCTTTGTCGAACCGGAAGGTGATGACGAGAAAACCTGAGTACTGTCGGAACAGCCCCCCAAAACCAACACTGTAGACAGTAATAATGCTTTGAACACTGAACGCATGTTTATATCCTTTCGCCATTGGGCAGAATAGCGGGTAAAACGTTTCAAATCAAGACAGATACTTATGTTTTTTTGCATTCTCATTAGTGTTTTTTTAACCTCTTATCCGAAACATTTTTTTCTGACGCCGCCACAGCTGTTTTTTTGCTTTTCAACGTTTTGTTTTTTTTCGTTTTTTTCCGCTCTTTTTTTGCTTTTTCCAGAACATTTTTTCTGACTAACGGCTCTATTTTTCCATTTTCAAGGTTTCTGGCATACTGAACGCGCATTTTTTCCAAAAGCGTCCGATCGACTTCATTTGATTGAAGACCGTAAATCTTTTTATACAGCTCTATACCGTCCAACGTGGCTTTTCCCAGCTTACCGTCTATCGGCCCGATATAATAAGAGCCTTTTGTCAGAATTTTTTGAAGCTCTACAACCTCGTCAAACGTCAGCTTATTGCGCTTTTCCCCGCCGTTAAGAGCCAAACGCATGAAATGCAGCAAAGAAGCGTTTGCATATCCGTCCGCCGGCAAACCATACATATCTTGAAAAGAACGGATGGCTTCACGGCTTTTGCGCCCTAAAACACCATCGATACCGGACGAATACAAATTCATTTTCGCCAAAAGTTCCTGCACTTCCATCGCATTATCCAAAGTAAAACTTCCGCCTTTTTGCGTATATTTCTTTGAAAAAGCCGGACGGGATTGGATTCTGTCCGACAAATGACCGACAGCGATGGCATATAAAACGGAATTATTCCATTTCAAAATGACTCTGAAATTGGAATAAACCAAAAAAGCCGGACCACGGACACCTGCCGGTAAAAACAGTTCCGCCGAAGTCGAAAGCGGCTCTTTTACCGGCGAGGCGTCCGCAAAGACAACGCCCTCATCCTGCCATTCTTTCAACGTCTTTTCCTGTTCTATCAGTTTCCAATCAAACTTTTTAGGCAAAACAACTTCCCCACCCCAACCGATTGAAGGATTCCAACCTTCGGAAGACAAGTAATTCGCGGCGGAAGCTAAAGCGTCCGGCAGACTATCCCATAAATCGATCTGCCCGTCCCCATCGTAATCGACACCGAACCGGCTCAATGTCGACGGCATAAATTGAAAGTTGCCGACAGCTCCCGCCCACGACCCCGTCATTTTCTCAACAGGCAAGCCATCCTGTATCAAACGGATACCGTACAACAGCTCAGAACGGAAAAAAGCCGGACGCCGCGTATCGTAAGCTAAAGTTGACAAGACATCAATGGTCGGAAACGTCCCCTTTCGGGTTCCGAAATTGGTTTCCATCCCCCAAAAAGCAACCAGATAACTGGCGGGAACCTTATATTTTTTCTCGATGGCAGCAAAAAGTTTTTTGTGCGTTTTCAGAAGCTTTTGAGCCTTCCGTATACGAGATGCATCTATCGATTTATCAATGTAAGTTTGAAAGTCGCGGCGAAACTCCGGTTGTTTCCGATCCAGTTCGATCACCTCCGGATAAAGCCTCACCGTCCGAAACGCCGTATCAAGAGATTGCGCCGAAATTCCGCTGTCGACAGCTTCCCGTCTGAAGTCTTCCATCCATTCTTCAAATGACACCCCTTCCCCGCCGGTCATCGCCGAAAGCGAAGCCGGATTTAAGAAAAGCCAACATATGGCGCCATATTTCAACCAAGAAGTCATGCTTTCCATCTTTAAAAAAAGAAACGCCGTATGAATATTTTTACAGAGAAGGCGTTATTTTTTCGTTAATCAAAAAAACGCCCTTGTTTTTCAAGAGCGTTTTCGATTTCAGTTTTTTTAGCAACATTAAGATTGCGGCTTGTCTTTTCCATCGGCCGCATCCTTTTTTGCCGGTTCTGCAGCTTCGTCTTTTTTCACCCTTTCAGCCAATCCTTTGACGTCATTTTTTGCCTTTTCCGCCAATGCCTTGACGTCAATGCTCTTCGCTTTTTCGGCCAACCCTTTGACGTCAATGTTCTTTGCTTTTTCGGCCAACCCTTTGACGTCAATGTTCTTTGCTTTTTCGGCCAGCTCTTTGACATCAATCTTTTTAGCTTTTTCAGCCAATCCGCCAAAAAATCCGGACAGTTTTTTACCGAATTCCTGAACTTTATCTTTTGTTTGTTCCGTGAAAGCGGCCGATTGTCCGGCTTCCGGTGTGGAATTTTCTTTTTCTTCCGCCATAGCGTTTCCTCCCTGTTCAATCGCGATGAGAAAGATAATGGCACGATTTTCAAGCGTTTTCAAGCCGGATCGAAAAAGCAAAATGTTAATAAATAAGTTTAACAACACATCTTATCTAATTGTTTTTAATAAAAAAAATATTTTTCAAACAACTTCTTGATTTTTGTGTTGAAATATCAGAAAATGCGACTGTCGCGGATGGGTGGCAGAGCGGTTGAATGCACCGGTCTTG
>JAFYCE010000087.1 GCA_017539865.1 Alphaproteobacteria bacterium | reverse complement strand
GCATATAGACACCGTTCCCGTTCAAACGGAAGAAAATGTTTCAGTTTTGAAAGCGGCTTTGGCAGCCGGTATTCCGCTGACGCATTTATGCGCGGATGAAATATCGGGCGTTAAGGGAAATTGCGGACTGTGTCTGGTCGAAATAGAGGGGCGCGACGGTCTTTTTCGGGCGTGTGAAACGCTTGTTGAAAACGGTATGAACGTTTTGACGGATACGCCGGCGGTCAGACAGGCGATCAAAGTTCGTGCCGCCAGACTTTTCACCTCTCATCCGGCGGATTGCTCCGCGTGTTCCAAAACGGGGGGATGCGCCATTCAAAAAATTTGCGCGAAATATCGTCCCGGACTGGCTTCAACGCAAAAAAACGGTCGGAAAAGAAAGTTGCTGGATTGGATCGAATGTGATGACGAAAAGTGCATTAAATGCGGTCGTTGTGCGGCATTTTTGAAAAAATCCGGCGCCGGTGACGGAAAGACGATGCCGCCGGTATCCTGCCCGTCGTTTTTCCTGTCGGGAACATTGGCGGATATTTGTCCCTCCGGTGCGTTGACGGAAACAATGCGGGAATGGAACGGGGTTTGGGAAATAAAGCACGTTCAAAGCATAGATGTGACCGATTGCATGGGAACAAAAACGGATGTTCAAGTGGCGGACGGCCGAATCATTCGTGCGACGCCCTTTGAATCGGACGGGCTTCTTTCCGATAAAGCGCGTTTCTGTTTGGACGGTTTGTCGGCTAACCGTTTGGATCGACCGTACAGACGTATCGGCGGGCGGTTGGAAGAATGCTCGTGGACAGAGGCTTTGGCTGTCGCCGCCGATAAGATTAAGACGGTTCCGGCTGCTAAAATGGCAGGGTTGATCGGCGATTACGCCGATTGTGAAGCGATGTTGGCTTTGCATGATATCTTTGCTTTAAAGGGGGCGAAAGCGATTGATGCCCGTCCGGCGGAGGAAATGTATTTCGACGTGAAAAGCCGGCAGTCCTATTTGTTTAACACGCCGTTCTCCCGTATCGGAGAAGCGGACGCTTTATTGTGCATAGGCGCGGATATTGATGCGCTTGCGCCGGCTTTGGCATTTCTGTTAAGACAAAACCCCATGCCCAAGATGTTTATCGGTAAAAAGCCGGAGGCCGGTCTGCCGTATGAAGTATTGTCTGAAAAACTGTCCGTTCTGAAAGATATTTTGAACGGTTCCGGACGGGGGGCCGCTTTGTTGCGTCAGGCGAAACACCCGATGGTTTTGATAGGTTCCGCCCTTTTGCAAAGACCGGATGCTCCTGCCGCGATGGATTTGATTTATCGAGTGTGTACGACTTGCGGCGTCATCAGGGACGATTGGAACGGCTATAATTTTTTAACGGATAAAGTATCCGTTTTAGGGGCTTTGGAACTGGGTTTGATTCCGGAAGAACCGTTAATGCCTCGAATTCGGCAGGGCGATTTTGATTTGATTTATCTTTTGAATGAAGACCGTTTCCTTCATGCCGATGCGCCGGATGCTTTCGTGATTTATCAGGGGATTTACGCTTCCGAAGCAGCCGAAAAGGCGGATCTTGTGCTACCGGCTCTGTCGTTTGCGGAAAAACGGGCGACGTATTTGAACGCGCAGGGAATGGCGCAAAGTACTGCTGTCGCATTGCCGCCTTTCGGTCAATCGCGGGAAGATTGGAAGATTTTTAGGGCGTTGTCTGACAGTTTGGAAACGGCTCCGCTGCCTTATGATGATTTGGATGATATCCGCGATGCTCTGGCGGGAAAAAGCATTGTCTTCTATGAGCGCGAAAAAATTCATAAAGCCGAAAATTCGGCTTTCGGCAAAGCCGGAATTTTATCGGATGTTCCTTTGACGGGCGTTTATGATCCGTTTTCGGACGAATTGAGCCGCCAGTCGCGGCAGGCGGGCATATTACGTTGGAGAAACAGATAGAATGACAGATTTTTTTATAACTCTGCTTCAAAAAGAAATCGCGCCGTTTCTGCATGATTTGGCTCCGATAGGGACGATGTTGCTTCGCGGGGTGTTTTTTTGCGCTTTCATTTTGATTGCCGGTTTCATCGTCGGGTGGGGACGGGAAAAACTGCAGGCCAGAATCCGGATGCGGCGTTCCCTTTCCTTGAAACGGATGTTTTGCCGCTTTTGTGTCAGAATGCTTAAACGTTCCGCCGTACCGGACAGGGCGCAGAAAACGCTGTTCGTCGCCGCACCGTTGTTCGCTTTCGTTTTTTCGTTGTTTTTTTTCTTTTTCATGCCGGTGAATTCGAAATACTTTCTGCAAAACGATTTCAGTTTTCTGTATTTTCTGTTTACGGCTTCCTGCGGTGTTTACGCTTTTATCGTCGGCGGATGGAGCAGCGGATCCCGATACAGCTTTTTCGGCGCTATACGGCTGATTGCCCAATCGTTGGCATGTCAGCCGGTTTTGACGGTCGTCGTCGTGACAATCCTGATGACGGCCGGCGGAACGGATATGCAGACCGTTATACGGGCGCAAAAACATCTGTGGTTTATTGTGCCGCATTTTCCGTTATTCATTTTGTATTTGCTTTCGACATCCATGATGTTGGCTCAAGCTCCGTTCGGTTCTCCCAAATCGAACAGGGAGCTTTCCGGCGGGATTTATTCGGAATACGGCGGCGCATTGTATGCTTTGTTTTTGATATCCGAAAATGTTTTGACATTATTGTGCGCCGTTGTCGGCAGCATTTTGTTTTTTGGGGGGACGGAACCCTTGTTCGGCGCTGACAGGCAGGAAGTCTGGCTGGCGGCAAAAACGGCCGGCATATTGTTTGTTTTGATGCTGATGAAGGAATGCTTGCCCGATTGGCGGACGGATAGGATTATCGACATCAGCTTTAAAAAATATCTGCCGTTTTCTTTGGCTTGGCTGACGGTGACGGCAAGCGTTCTTTATTGCTTTCAGGGAGGAAGATGGTGAATTTAAAGAAAAAATTGCGTTCCTTCTTATTTCCCGACATTTTGCGCAGCCTGTCTGTCCCGTTGCGTTATGCGTTGGGCATCGGCGCTTTGCAGAAAAAAAGAAGCTCTTTTTCTCGTCAAGGGCTGCGGCGGCCGTTTTTTTGTCCGCAGCGGTGTACAGGGTGCAAATTGTGCGTTAAAATTTGTCCGGCAGAAGCCGTTCGCGTCCGGACTGTTTTCGGACAGGATGCCAAACCGGATGTGACGTTTTATCTGTCTGAAGACAGATGTGTTTCTTGCGGTTTGTGTATCGAGGCCTGCCCCGAAAGCGCGCTGACATTAAAAGGAAAATAACGAGTATGTATGCCGTAGAGTTTTATGTTTTCGCCTTTTTGGTTTTGATTTCGGGATTATTGTCCGTTATGGCCAGACATATTTTATATGCGTCTTTTTGTCAGGTGCAGGCGGTGATTGCGGTCGCAGGGATTTTAGCCGGCTTGAACGCGCGATTCGTCAGTTTCGCTCTGTTGTCCATGACGGCGGCGTCCATTTTGGTCTTTTTGATGTTTTCTTTGATTGTTTTTGATTTTCATCAATCTCAAAAAATCGTTCCGGAAAAAGCTTCGGCGTTTACATTTGTTTTCTTTATCCTGTTATTGTCTCAGACGACGTATCTGTTTTTTAAACCGCATTGGTCGGTCAGAAAGGCGGCGCCTGATTTTTCATTGCCGGTCTTGGGAAATATTCTGTATGCCGATTACGGATTGTGCGTCGTCATTTTTGCAGCATTGGTTTTATCGTGTATGGTCGGCATATCAACGTTGTTGGTCGGAAAGCCCGGAAGAAACGGAGAAAAAGGATGATCATAGATATTCCTGTCATTTTGACGGTCAGTTCTTTTCTGGTGTTTTTCGGATTATGGGGGATTATGCGGCACAGAAAGGATTTGATGCGGGTTTTGCTGGCTCTGCAGCTGATTTTTCTGGGGTCGCTGTTTAATTTTTCAATGGGGAGCGCTTTGTTCGATGAAGCCTCAGGGTTGATTTTTTCCCTGTTTATCGCGTGTCTGACCGGCGTGCAGATGGTGGCGTCTTTGACGTTGTTTTTCCTGTATTTCCAAAAACATGACCATCTGATAACGGATCGCATCAATTCCATGAAAGGGTAAAAAATGATTTTTGCTGTTTTTCTGCCTTTGATCGCGGCGTTTTTTGTTTTTACGGCGGCTTTTTTGAAAAAGCGTACCTTCGCATGGGAAGTCGGTACGGCCGCGGTCGCGGTGGCTTTTTTCAAAATCGTGTCCATGGCGTTTAAAAACTTTTTCCACGGCCGCGTATACAGTGTTTTTTTGTTTCCTTTCCTGAGCTTGGGGGATTTCCGTTACGATTGGCGGCTGCATTTGGAAACGACGGAGATTTTTTTGGTCGTATTCATCGTTTTTTCGGCGTTGATGAGTCTGCTGTTCGTTCGCAATTTTTTGCCGGTCGGAAGAATGAACCGGTTCGTCGTTTTTTTGATGAGTCTTCTTTTTTCTTTGATGATTTGCATCGGCGCTAAAAATATGTTCCAGTTCTTTGCCGGATGGGATATGGCGGTCATGACGGCCTATTTGCTTTTGATGCTGTTTCATGAAAAACAGGCGGTGCGCCAGTCGGGCATCAATTTTTTGATTTGGCATACGCTGACGGACGTTCCGTTGTTTTGTGCTTTTTATATGCTGGTCGAAAAAACGGGAACGTTTCTTGTGCCGCCTTTTATCGATCAATGGTTTGCCGGATTTGAAGGTTTTCAAGCCGCGATGTTTACGCTGCTTTTGCTTTTGGGCGTATCGGCAAAGCTGTTTTTGTTCGGCACCAATATCATGATTACGCAAACGGCGGGGATATCCGCTCCGGCTTTAGCATTTATCGCACCGGCAGCGTTGGGCGGCTTGGGCATTTATGTCTTGTATATCTGTTTTCCGCTGATTGAAAACGTTCCGGCAGTCAAAACGATTTTTACCGCTTGGGGGATATTGACCGCTGTCGGCGGGTTGATGATGGCGGCGGCGCAAACAAATATCAAAATTCTGCTTTGCCTGCTATTGATGGGACAATTCGGGTTTACTTTGACCGTGTTCGGCATTATCGGAAGGGATGCCGCGTTTTGCGCTTATATCGCATTGATAACGCCGATGACGGGATTGATTTTGTGTGCGGGAACCGTCATAAAAGCCGTTCAGGGGGAGGAGGATACGCTGCGTATGGGCGGGTTGAAGGGATATCTGCCGTTTTCGTTCTGGCTGATTGCTTTGTTTTCGGTCTGTTGCGCGGGATTTCCGCAAATCGGAAATTCCGGTGTCGTGCTGGATATGTTTGCGGTTTTAAAAGAACGTTTTCCGACTGTCGGCATAGCCGGATTGACGTTTTATCTGTTTTGGCTGTCGTTTGTTTTTGCGCGCTTGCTGTTTAACGTGTTTCTGGCCGAGTCAAAATTGTCGCCGTCCGTAAAGTCTAAAATCGGCCAGCCGGGCAAGATGGAAGCTCTGCCTTTGATTATTTTGCTCCTGCTTTCGTTTTTTCAAAACAAGGTTTTTGAAATGTCCGTTTTGCCGAATCTGTCATCGGCACTGCCTGTCGGGATGGTTTCTTTTTTGCTGATAGGAGCGTGCGGCTTTCCGGTCGGACTTTTGTTTTTCAATGGAATGGAAAAGAAAAGCGTTCATTGGCCGGTCTATGAAAAAATTTATCGTTGCTGCTTGAAAGGATTCTATCTGACTGATTTTTATCAGGCGGTTTTTGTGCGGCCGTTTATGGCGTTGTCGGAATTTTGCTGGCGTTTCGCCGGAGCGGAACTGTTAACGGAAAAATTGCCGAACGCTATGAAAAAAATGGCGGAAAAATTGCAGCTGGCACATTCCGGCAAAACGTTTGATTTGTTGGCGTGGTCTTTGGCCGGATTGTTTTTGTTGATTTTTTCATTGCTTCCTTTGTTGGCGGGGAGGTAGACCGATGACGTTTTCTTTACCTTCCATTGTATTGTTTATGCCGTTGCTGGGGGCGTTGTTCGTTTTATTTGTTCGCGGCGATGACAAGGCCGTTTCCAGAAACAGCCGCCATGTTTCTTTGATGATTACCGGCTGTGCTTTTTTGCTGTCTCTTTCTTCGGTTTTATGGCCGGAGGATATGTCGGGAACGTATCTGATGCAATCGGGATGGCGAACCGGCATTGACGCGCTGAGCATGATTTTTGTTTTGCTGATTTCCCTTTTAACCATTCCCGCCGTTTGCGTTGTCCGTCGTCACGTGTCTTTTTGCGTGCGGGAATTCTGTTTTTTGATTTTGGTTGCGGAAAGTTTTATGATGATGGCCGTTTGTTCAAGAAACATTCTGCGCTTTTTCGTTTTTTGGGAAGCGACCGTTGTTCCGCTGTTTTTGATGATAGCCGTTTGGGGCGTTGAAAAAAGGATTTTCACCGCGTATAAATTTTGTTTTTCGGATTTGATCGGTTCCGTTTTTCTGATGCCGGCTTTGTTCGTTCTAAGCCAAAAAACGGGAACGGGGGATTTTGCCGATATCGCGGCTGTTCATTTAACTTCTGTCGAAGCGTCAACCATACTGCTTTGTATGGTAACGGCGCTGGCTTTTAAAGCGCCGCTGTTTCCTTTTCATGCGTGGCTCAGTGACGCGCAGGCGGAAGCTCCCGTGCCGACGGGGATATTGTTATGCGGCATTTTTTCAAAGCTCGCCTTTTACGCGTTTCTGCGTTTGGCTTTTCCGTTGCTGCAGATTCCGTTAAAGCATGTCGCTTCGCTTTTATTGGCATGGGCTGTTTTTTCAGCCGTATACGGGGCGTTGATCACCCTGAAACAGACGGAAATCAAAAAAATAGCGGGCTTTGCCCATTTGGCTCAAGTCGGTTTTTTGGCATCGGGAATATTCTGTTTGACGCCGAATGCATTGAAGGGAACGTTGTTTTTATGCGTGGCCCAAGGGATGGCGATAACCGCTTATCTGATGGCCGGCGGTACTTTATACGAACGCTTTAAAGCGGCCGGAATCAGGAATCCGACGGGAGTGATGAGCTTGTTTCCCTATTCGGGAGCGACGTTCTTTCTGGCGTGTTTGGCTATTTTAGCCCTGCCGCCGTTGATGCCGTTTACGGGGCAGTTGTTGATTTTCAATTCCGTTTTTATGAAATCGGGAGTGGCGGCGTTTCTGTTGCTGTTGTCTGTCGTTTTGCTTTATGCGGCATTTTTCAGCCTGTTCACGCGGTTGCTGTTCGGCGAAGCTCCGGACAGAAGTCTGATGCCGCCGGATATGAGCTGGCGCGAAAAAACGGCGGCGATTTTATTCGGCGGTATATTCTTACTGCTATCCCTTGTACCGGATATCGTTTTCGGTCTGGTACAGAAAGCCGTTGCCGGATAAGTCGGAGGAAATGTTTATGCGTGATTTTATGAAAGACTTATTGCCGATTTGGCCGGAAACGTTTTTATTGTCGGCAGTTGTTGTTTCTTTGATTTCGGCTTTTTACGTCCCTCCCAGCCGTGCCAGAACCCGTGCGGATAAATGTATTTATACAGGATTGCTGGCGGCTTTTGCGGCAATGTGTTTGATCAAAGTGCCGGATCAGGGGCTGTCCATTGAAACGCCGTCTTTTGTTTTGGACAAGTTCGCCGTATGGGTGAAAAAGCTGTTTTTGTTGGGAGCGATCATCAGTCTGCTGTTCGGAGCCGATTGGTTGAAATACAAAAAATATTCGCGTTTCGAATTTGCGACATTGATCGGCTTTTCAGTGACAGGGATGATGTTGACGGTTTCCGCCGGAACATTTTTGATGCAGTTCTTGGGGTTGGAAATGATGCATTTTCCATTGCTGTTTTTGACCGCCTATAAACGCAAAGGGGAACGGTCGACGGAAGCGGGAACGAAATATGCCGTTGTGATGTTTTTAAGCTCGGGACTGTACCTGTTCGGCGTATCCGTGATTTACGCGTGCTTGGGAACAATGGATTTTTCTAAAATATCGGCGGCGGATAAAAATGAAATCATGCCGGCTTTGCTTTGGGGGGTGTCATTTATTACAGCCGGATTGCTGTTGAAAATCGGAGCCGCTCCGTTCCATTCATGGGTGGCTGATGTTTATGAGGGGGCTCCGTCGCCGGTGACGGCGCTGTTCGCCATGATTGTACGTTTGGGAGTGATAGCCGCTTTCGCCCGTATCGTTTTGGAGCCGTTCGGAACATTGACTTTTTATTGGCGGCCGGTGCTGATGATTGTCGGACTTTTGTCAATAGGGATAGGCAGTTTCGGAGCCATGGTGCAGGACAGCATTAAACGGCTGACGGCCTATACGGCAATCGTTTTGAACGGATTTGTCTTGTCGGCGCTGGTTTTGGGAAACGCTCCGCTTTTATTGACTTTTTTGACATCCGATTTGATTTTGTCGGCGGGAATGACGGCTGTTGTTTTATCGTTGCGTGTCGGGGATGAATTGATTGAAAAAATAAGGGTTTTAGCCGGACAGGGACAGGCTAAACCCGTTCGCGGCGCTTTGTTTTCGTTGATTTTTTTAGGGCTTTCCGGAGCGCCGCCGTTTGCCGGCTTTTGGGCGCGTTTTCGTTTGTTTAAAGAGATGACGCAGCAAGGCTTTCCGTTCTTCGCCATGATGTTAATGGTCGGCGGATTATTGATTATGTATGTTTATTTCCGTTTAATCCGGCGGATGTATACGACTTCCGCCAAAGAGGAACTGTCTTTCGCGCCTGCGCCGATGAAAGCGGTAATCATTTTGTCGGCGTTTTTGTCCGTATTCTTTTTTGCCGTCATGGGAGCGTTGGATGGAATCTTTCAGACGGCGTTTTTAAGTTCGGGATAGAAAAATGAATCTGACTATACCGCAAGGATGGCGGCTGATTTTTAAAAAGGAAACGCTCAGCACGAACGAAGACGTCAAAGCGTTGCCCGCCGGATCGGATAAAACGGCGGTTTGCGCCGAAATGCAGACCGGCGGTCGGGGGCGCATGGGACGGCGTTGGGTCAGTCCGAAAGGCAATCTGTATGTTTCCGTGTGTGTGGAGTTGGCTTCTCTGCGCGAAGCGGAAATCTACAGCTTTTTGTCCGCCGTGGCGTTGGCTGAAGCGATTGAAAGCGTTTGTCCGGAGCTTGAAATCAAGTGCAAATGGCCGAACGATCTGATGATCGACGGTAAAAAAGTGTCCGGCATTTTGCTTGAAACGGACGGCGTTAAACGGCTGATTGTCGGAATCGGTGTCAATATCGCCGATTTTCCCGCAACCGGAACGCTGTATCCGGTGACATCGTTGACGGCAAGCGGCCATCCGGTGACAAAAGAGGCTGTTCTGGAAGCGTTGCTGCGTCGTTTCGATACTTGGCAAAAGGAATTGAAAAACGGCGGGAAGGCTGCGGTTTTAGAGGCTTGGCGGCAACGGGCGTTCGGGCTTGGCGGAAAGATCGCCGTCAATCTGCCGGATAAACGGCTGGAAGGAACCTTTGACGGGCTTGATAAAGACGGGCGTCTTCTGTTAAACAGAAGCGGAGAAATAATTGCGATTACGGCCGGAGACGTTTTTTTCGGCGGGAAGGAATGAAAATGGTTGAAGAAGTGAAGACCGATTATATTGATGTGCCGGAACAAGGCTTGTTTTTCGTGCCTCTGGGCGGTGTCGGCGAAATCGGAATGAATTTTTATCTATATGCCTGCGACGATCAATGGCTGGCCGTCGACTGCGGCGTCGGGTTTGCGGGCGACCGTTTCCCCGGAATCGATATGCTGATGCCCGATCCTTCCTTTGCCGAAAAAATCGCGCCGAAGCTGAAAGGCATGGTCATTACGCACGCTCACGAAGATCATATCGGCGCGGTCGCGGCGTTCTGGCCGGTGTTGCGGTGTCCCGTCTATGTGTCGACGTTTGCGGCCGAGATGCTGGAAACCCGATTGGATGAAGCGGGATTGTTGGGGCGCGTAGACGTCAACGTGTTTGAAAGCGGCGACTTGCTGGAATTGAAGCCGTTTGAAATCGAAACGGTCGCGATGAACCATTCAATCCCCGAAGCGTGCTCTTTGCTGATCAAAACGCGCTACGGTTCCGTTTTCCACACGGGGGACTGGCGTTTCGACGAAGATCCCGTCGTCGGCCGTCCCGTCGACTTGAAAGCGATGAAAGAGCTGAAAAGCGAAAAGATCATGGCGTTAATCGGGGATTCGACAAACGTTTTCGTCGAAGGGGACATTCCTTCGGAAACGGCGGTGAAAGACTCTTTGACGGAACTGTTCGCCGGCTATAAAGGAAAGCGTCTGATCGTGACGTGTTTTGCGTCAAATGTCGGGCGGATCGAAAGCATTGCCGAGGCGGCCGAGAAAAACGGCAGGACGGTTTGTCTGTTGGGGCGGTCTTTGTGGCGCGTCGAAGGGGCGGGGCGCGCGGCGGGGTATTTCCGCGGTATCAACGTCTTTCTGACGGAAGAGGAAGCTCTCGAGTGCGAACAGGATAAAGTCCTCTACCTTTGTACAGGGTGTCAGGGCGAACCGCGCGCGGCTTTGGCGAACATTTCTTACGGTACGGGGGCGGTGAAACCGGTCAAGGGCGATGTCGTCGTGTTTTCGTCCCGCGTGATTCCCGGCAACGAACAGGCGATCGCGAACATTCAAAACCGCTTTATCGCCAAAGGGATCGAAGTCGTCACGGTCAAAGACGCTTTGGTGCATGTGTCCGGCCACTGCGGGCGCAAGGACATGGAAAAGCTTTACGGTTTTCTGAAGCCTGAAATCGCCGTTCCCGTCCACGGAGAGGCGGCTCATCTGTTCGAACACGCCGATCTGGCCAAGGCCTGCGGCGTTGAAAAAACAGTGATTTTAAAAGACGGGGACGTTCTGCGTCTGGACGGTTCTCCGGAAATCGTCGGCGAAGTGAAAACGGGCGTTCTGGCGCGCGACAGAAAGCAGATTATTCCGTTGAACGCCGGCATTTTAAAACAACGTCGCCGCATGATCGACGACGGAACGGTCGTCGCGACGGTCGTTCTGGATAAAAAAGGCGGTGTGGTCGGAACGGTTCAGTTTTCCGCCGTCGGCTTTATCGAAGCGGACAGTCCGGTCATGGAGCAGATGGACGAAGCCGTCAAACAGGCTTTGTCGGAATTGTCTTTGCCGGATTTAAAGGAAAACGATCAGGCTGTTTTTGACACGGTCAAATCGGCCGTCCGTCACGTCGTCGTGGAAACACACGGCCGCCGTCCGCTGGTGGACGTTCATCTGGTCAGGGTTTGACGATGAAGCGGGCTGTTCCGGCGCTGCTGTTCCTGATGGCGGAAAACGCGTTTGCCGGTTCCGTCCGTGTTGACGTTTCCCGATCGGACTGCGCGCGTCTGAATGTCGTTCCGGCAAACTATGTCGCCGGTGTTTCCGTAACGGGGCGGCCGGTCGTTCCGGCGGATTTGAACGGCGGCGTTTCCGTTTCGCCGCCGGACGTTGAAAACATGTCGTTTCCCGTTTATCTGGATTTGGAACGGGATTATCCTTTTTTTAATTCCGAATTGGACATCGGCGCGCTGCCCGTCGCACGGGTTGATTTTCGTGACGGCCGCGTTTTTGTCAACGGGACGCTTATTTCCGAAAAAACGGTTGATCTTCTGAAAGATGAGTGCCGAAAAAGGATTGAACAATAAAATAGACAAAAACATCTTGACAAATGTCTATCCGGTGCTATCTTAACAAAGGAATTTGATATCAAGGGGGCTGTATGTCCGAAACCGTCGCTGAATTTATGGAAAAGCCTGTTAAAAAATACGCTTGCGGCCGCAAAGCCAAAGAGGCAAAAAAGTCGTTGATTAAAGCGTTCGCCGCTTCCGAAGAAAAAAGACGCCCGCAAGAATCCGCTTTGTTTACGGAAATCATCTCTTCCGTGATGAAAACGAAAAAAGGCCGCGAAACGATGACGACCTTGTCCAAGCTGGGCTATTCGTTTGCGTTTGAATCGGGAGAATTCGGCGGCTTTTGCGATGCTGAAAACAAGAAAATCGTTATCAATCCGTCCTCCAATTTTGAATATATGTTGCAGACGGTCGTTCATGAAGGGCGTCATGCCATTCAAAACTCGTTGGAAAAACCGGATGCTCCCCATTATGCGCTCACACAGGTCGCATCCATGTTGCGATGCCGCCGCGCGATAGAGGCGGATGCCGTCGCGCATGAAATGGCATTCGTTTATGAATGCAAGGACGTTCTTCCGAAAGTTTATCAGGATGCCAAAGAGCAAAATTTGCCGATGTTTCGCGCATTTGTCGGGGAAATGGAAAAATCCGGCGATGAAAGAAAGGCGATGCAGGCTTCTTTCGCCGCATGGTATGAATGCGATTATTATCGCGATTACTACGATAAATATTATAAAAAAGGCATTATTGATAATTGCGAATGGGGTAAGAATAATAAACAGGGTAATCTGTTTTCTAAGGAATATTCCGCTGAGGATGTCATGAAAATGTGCCGTTACAAAGGGCAGACCTATATGAAGCCCGAGTTTTTAAACAAAGGCTTGGCATTTTCCATTCCCGCCGAAGATAAGAAAGTAATATCTGTCGCGCTTCAAAGCTATGCCGACGCCGTCGGGGAAAAGCCGGATACCTCCGTTTCGGCCATGCGCTCCCGTCTGCCGGACGGAACGCTGTTGCCGGAAAGCAATAACGCCGCGAAGACGGCGGTTGCCGTTAAAACGGCGCGAAACGGCCGCTAGAAAGGAACAGGACGATGATCGTGCTTACAACCGTGCCGGCTGAAAAAAAAGAGGAAAAAAAGACGACGTCCGTCGCTGAATTCCTCAAAGGCGTCGTGAAAAAGTATGTCTGCGGTTATCAGGCCCGAAAAGAGGAAAAAACAAAAAAAACGCTGAAACAGGCGTTTGTGGCGTCTTCTTTCGCGGAACGGCGGGATGAAACGGAACTGTTCGGCGAAGCGATCGACAATATCATGAAAACGTCGACGGGTCGCGAAACGATGACGGCGTTATCCAAACTGGGCTATTCCTTTCATTTTGACAGCGGGATGGATTGCGGCGGCTACTGTCTGCCGGGGAAAAAGAAGGTCGTTGTCAATTCGACGTGCGGTTTCGGGTTTATGCTTGAAACGATCGTTCATGAAGGCACACACGCCATTCAAAAATCTTTGGAAAAAGAGAATGCGCCGGATTACTGCGATATGAAGGCGGCCGATATGATCAGATGTCGCCGCGCGATCGAAGCGGACGCGTGCGCGCATCAAATGGCGTTTGTCTATGAATGCAAGGATGTCTTGCCCGCGGTTTATAATTCCGCGCGGGAAAGAGGAAATCCGATGTTTGCCGCGTACGTCGGCGAAATGGAAAAATCCGGCGACGGGAAAAAGGCGATGCAGGCGTCTTTTGCGGCGTGGTATGAATACGATCATTATATCGACGGATATGATAAAAATTATAAAAAGCATATCCGGAATTGGAGCGAGTGGGGAAAAAAGAATAATTGCGATCTTTGCTTTATGCAGGACTACCCCGCCAAAGACGTTTTGAAGATGTGCCGTTACAACGGGTCCGTCTATATGAAGCCCGAGTTTTTAAACAAGGGAAAGGCTTTTTCCATTACCGAGAAAGATCGTCAGGAAATCCATGACACGATTCGGAGATATGCCGGAGCGTTCGGCATCAGAGCCGATTCATCGATTTTGACGATGAACGGGCGTACGCCCGACGGAAAAGTCGTGTCCGAAAACAAATCCGTGAACGCGGCGGTCGTCGCGAAAGCGGGCAGAGGGGGAAGATAATGTCCGGAACAGTCGCCGAATTTATGCAAAAACCCGTAAAAAAATACGCTTGCGGCAAAAAAGCGCAGGAAGCGAAGAAAACACTGGTTAAAGCCTTTACCGCATCGGAAAAAGGCAAAAAAGGCGAAGAAACGGCTTTATTTAAAAAGATTCTCGATACTGTGATGAAAACGGAAAAAGGGCGTGAAACGATGACGGCGTTGTCCGGACTGGGATACTCGTTTGCGTTTGAAACAGGGCCGTGGGGCGGCTTTTGTGATCCTAACAATAAAAAGATTGTCATTAACGCGTCTTCCTCCTTTCCGGATATGTTGCAGGCCGCCGTTCACGAGGGAACTCACGCCGTCCAACGTTCGTTAAAAAAGGAAAATTCCCCTGAATACTGGAATATGAACGCCGCTTCGATGTTGAGATGTCGTCGTGCTGTTGAAGCTGATGCCGTCGCGCATGAAATGGCGTTCGCCTATGAATGTAAAGACATTATACCGGAAGTTTATCAGAACGCTGAAAAAACGAAGACGTCTGTTTTTAAGGCTTATGCCGGTGAAATGGAAAAATCCGGCGACGGGAAAAAAGCGATACGGGCGTCTTTCGCCGCGTGGTATGAATGCGACGATTTTCGCCGTTCCTATGATTGTGCACACGTCAGTGATATTTCAAGATTTTGCATGGGCGGCAAATGGAACAAGATGAGCGGCTTGCTTTCGGAGGAATATCCGGCCGAAGATGTCGTAAAAATGTGCCGTTATAAAGGGGAAAGCTATATAACGTCCGATTTTTTGAACAAAGGGCTGGCTTTTTCCATTTCTGTCGAAGATAAAAAGTATCTTACGGACGCTCTTCTCGGCTATGCCGCCGCCGTCGGGGAAAAGCCGGACACGTCGCTTTCGGCAATGCGCGAACGGACGGCGGACGGAAAACTGTTGCCCGAGAAGAAAACCGTCAAAGCGGCGATCGTCACTAAAACGAAACAGGCCGGCCGGTAAATCATTCCTCTTTCTTGTAAGTGACAACCCGTTGCGGGAAAGGAATCTCGATTCCGTTTTCCCTGAACGTTTTTTGAATCCGGACGATCAGGTCGCTCTTGACTTGCACGCGTTGGGAAATATTGCCGACATAGCACCTCAACTGAACGCCGATGCTGCTGTCGTCGAACGACGTCACAACCGCAGACGCCGCCGGATCGGTTAAAATCCTGTCGTCGCCTTTTGTCGTTTCCACCACCAGTTTCAGTGCTTTTTCCAAATCGGAATCATAACCGACGCCGACGGCGATTGTCAGCCGTCCCATCAAGTCGTGAAGCGTCCAGTTTGTCAGCGCACCGGAAATGATGTCGGCGTTCGGGATGATGATTCTGGCTTTGTCGAACGTTTCCAGCTCGGTGGAACGGATGTTGATTTTGCGCACGATGCCTTCATGGCCGTTAATCACGATCCAGTCGCCGATCCTGAACGGGCGTTCGAATAAAATCAAAATGCCGGAAATGAAATTGTTGACGACGTGCTGTAATCCGAAGCCAAGCCCGACCGACAACGCACCGATTAAAACGCCCAGACTTTTCAGATCGACGCCCATGACCGACAAGGCGATCAGGAAAGCCACGATAACGGAGACGTATCCCAGAACCGTGCTGACGGAATTCCCCGTGCTTTCGTTCAAATGCAAACGTTTGAACAAGCGGGGCAGGATGATTGTCAGAATTTTGCGTAAAATATAGGATACCGCCAAAAAAATCAAAACGGCCAGCACGCCTTTTTGAATCGGGGCTTGGAAAGATTTGATATAGCCGTGAAAATCGGTCCAGAGACTTTTGTTTAAAAAACAATAAAGCAAAAACAGGAAAACGATGATTGGCAAAGTGAAGCGTTTCAACAATTCGAAAAATCCTTTCAGCATTGTGTTTCCCCGATTTTATCCGTTTCCGCGTTGAAAAACAGTATAAAAGAAAAAAAAGCGGCGACATCCTGTCAAAAAGGACGGCTGCTCCGATCCAAAAAGCCTTGCAAAATAAAAGCGGCGGCTCCGGCGTCCAGCTTTTCCTTGCGTTTTTTACGGCTCATGTCATAGGCGGAAATCATCACGCGTTCAACGGCGGCGGAGGACAGCCGTTCGTCTTGAAAATAAACGGGCTTTTGAAAGTGCAGGGCAATCTTTTCCGCCTGTTCGCGGGTGTATTTCGCCTGTTCGCCTTCTTCACCGTTCATTTGCAGGGGAAGTCCGGAAACAAACCCGCCGATGTCGCGTCCTTTTAACAGTGCTTCCAGTTCGTTCAGATCGTATTGAAAACTCTTGCGGAAAACCGTTTTTAACGGCGTCGCCGTCATCCACAGCGTGTCCGACACGGCGACCCCGATCGTTTTCGTGCCGATGTCCAGTCCGACAAGAGAGGTCGCTTTCGGTACGGCGGATAAAAATTCGATCAAAGACAAATCGGGCATAAATAATCCTTTTTCAAAAAAATTCTTTATAATCTTTTTAAGGGGAAACGGAAAATTTTTCAAAACCTTTTAATTTTCCGTTTCTTTTTTCGGGTTTGGGCTTGCCGTTCAAATCGGTAAATGCTAACTTCTGTAAAGTTTGTTTTTTTATAAATTTTTAGGAGCATGTAAGCCTATGTCAATCGACAGGGAAATGGTCAAAAGACTTGGGATTCTTTCTCGTCTGAGAATCCCCGAGGAAAATATGGACGAAATGGTGACCGAACTGACAAAGATTCTGGGGTGGGTCGATCAGTTGAAGGACGTCGACACGGACAACGTTCTGCCGATGAATTCGGTGGTCGAGGATATGAACCTGCGCGAACGCGAAGACGTCATTACCGACGGCGGTATCCGCGACCAAATTCTGGCGAACGCGCCCGAAGAAATGGACGGATATTTTCTGGTTCCCAAAGTGGTGGAGTAAACAATGACCGATTTAGTTGAATTGACAATTTCCGAAGCTTTGGACGGTTTGGCGAAGAAGGAATTTTCCTCCGTCGAACTGACGAAAGCCCATCTGGCCGAAATGGAAAAAGCGCGCGACCTGAACGCCTACGTTCTGGAAACGCCGGAAGTCGCGTTGGAACGCGCTCAGCGCTCCGATGAACGCCGCGCCAAAGGAACGGCCGGCAAACTGGAAGGTATTCCCGTCGGCATGAAAGACCTCTACTGCACGAAAGGCGTGCGGACGACAGCTTGTTCCCATATCTTGGACGGCTTTATTCCGCCGTATGAATCGACGGTTTCCCAGAAATTGGAAGACGCCGGTTCCGTTATGCTGGGCAAAACCAACATGGACGAATTCGCGATGGGTACGGCGAACCTGACCAGCTATTACGGCGCGGTCAGAAATCCGTATAAGGATAAAACCAATCCCGACAAGTTTCTGATTCCCGGCGGGTCTTCGGGCGGTTCTGCGGCGGCTGTCGCGGCGGGGCTGTGCATGGCGGCTACCGGTTCCGATACGGGCGGTTCCATCCGTACGCCGGCGTCGTTCTGCGGTATCGTCGGGTGCAAGCCGACATACGGCCGCTGCTCGCGTTGGGGCATGGTCGCGTTTGCGTCCTCTTTGGATCAGGCCGGCACGATGACCCGCACGGTGCGCGACACGGCGATCATGTTGGGCGCGATGGCCGGATTCGATCCGAAAGATTCCACTTCCGCCAATCTGCCCGTTCCCGATTATGAAAAGGCTTTGACGGGCGATGTCAAAGGGCTGAAAATCGGTATTCCCCGCGAATACAATCCGGATAAGGGCTTGAACTCCGACGTGCGCCACGTTTGGGAAAAAATGGCCGACAAGCTGAAAGCGGCCGGTGCGGAAATCGTCGATATTTCCCTGCCGTCCACGCAGTATGCTTTGCCGACGTATTACCTGATCGCGCCGGCGGAAGCGTCCTCCAACCTCGCGCGTTATGACGGCGTCCGTTTCGGTCTGCGCGTCGACGGCAAGAGCTTGGACGAGATGTATACGAACACGCGCACCGAGGGGTTCGGCAAGGAAGTCAAACGCCGCATCATGATCGGCACCTGCATTTTGTTGGAAGGCTATTACGAAACCTGCTATCTGAAAGCGCAGAAAGTCCGCCGTTTGCTTTGTCATGAATTCGCGGAAGCCTATAAAAAGGTTGACGTGATTCTGGCTCCGGCCGCGCCGGAAACCGCTTTCGGCAAGGACGACGACAGCACGAGCGATCCGTTGAAAATGCAGTTGTACGACGTGTTCACCGTGCCGTGTTCTCTGGCCGGTCTGCCGTCCGTTTGCGTGCCGGCGGGAACGTCCGACATCAACGGCTTGCCGATCGGGTTGCAAGTCATCGGCAATTCGTTCCAAGAGGAAACGATTCTGCGCGTCGCCGGAGCGATCGAATCGATGTCCGGCATGCCGATCCGTCCGTTGCGTATGGGAGGAAAATAACCATGTCTTATATTATCAAAGGTGAAACAGGCGATTGGGAAATTGTGGTCGGGCTGGAAGTCCACTGCGAAGTCATTTCCAAAGCGAAACTCTTTTCCGGCGCGGCGACGGCGTTCGGCGCGGAAGCCAACACGCAGGTCAGCTTTGTTGACGCGGGCTTTCCGGGAATGTTGCCGGTCATCAATCACGAATGCGTCGAACAGGCGGTGCGCACGGGCTTCGGGCTGAACGCGACGATCAATAAAAAGTCGATTTTCGCCCGCAAGAACTATTATTACGCCGACCTGCCGAACGGATATCAGATCTCGCAGTCCGATCATCCGATCATTTCCGACGGCTATATCGACGTTGATCTGGAAAACGGCGAAACCCGCCGCATCGGCATTGAACGTCTGCATTTGGAACAGGACGCCGGCAAGCTGATGCACGATCAGCACCCCAGCAAGTCTTTCGTCGACCTGAACCGCGCGGGCGTGGCGTTGATGGAAATCGTTTCCCGTCCCGATATCCGTTCGCCGGAAGAAGCGGGGGCTTACCTGCGCAAGTTGCGTTCAATCGTGCGTTATATCGGTTCCTGCGACGGCAATATGGATGAAGGATCCATGCGTTGCGACGCGAACGTTTCCGTCCGTCGTCCGGGGGAACCCTATGGCACGCGCGCCGAAATCAAAAACGTAAACTCTATCCGTTTCGTGATGCAGGCGATCGAATACGAAGCGATGCGTCAGGTCGAAGTGTTGGAAAGCGGCGGCCGCATCGTTCAGGAAACGCGCAAGTTCGATTCCGTCAAGGGCGAAACGCGTTCCATGCGTTCAAAGGAAACGGCGGTCGACTACCGTTATTTCTACGATCCCGATTTGATTCCGCTGGTGTTGGACGATGCGATGATCGAACGGCTGAAAGGCGAGATGCCGGAACTGCCGGACGCGAAGAAAAAGCGCTTTATCGAGGAATACGGTCTGCCCGCTTACGATGCCGGACAGCTGGTCGCCGAAAAGGACATCGCCGCCTACTTTGAAGCTGCGGCGAAAGGCCACGATGCGAAGAAAGTCGCCAACTACATTATGGGCGATCTGTTCGCCGTCCTGAACAAGCTTGGCAAGTCAATCAACGAAAGCCCCGTGAAGCCGGAAAACCTCGGCCGCATGGTCGATCTGATCAACGACGGGACGATTTCCTCCCGTATCGCGAAAGACGTTTTCGCGTTTATGGTCGAGGAGGGCAAATCCCCCGATCAGATCGTCGAGGAAAAAGGCTTGAAGCAGGTGACGGACACGTCTGCCATTGAAAAGATGGTCGATGACGTGATTGCCGCCAATCCCGACAAAGTCGCCGAATACAAGGGCGGCAAGGAAAAACTGTTGGGCTGGTTCGTCGGTCAGACGATGCGCGCTTCGCAGGGCAAAGCCAATCCGGCGATGCTGAACGAACTGGTGAAGAAAAAGCTGGACGCTTGACGAAAGGAAAAAACGATGGCTGAACGGGAAGGCTTGTACGATGTCGTGCAGAATAAAGACGGCGAGTTGCTGTTTTGTATCAGGGCGCGCGCGGGCATTCCCGATCATCCTCATTTTTTCTTTGACGGCGTGGAAACCGGATTGCTGATGCGGGATTCGAAACGGGCGATATTGCTTGAATTCCTGTCTCCGCTGGCGATTCAATCCCTGCAAAAGGAAGACAAGGTTCTGGTCGCGGAAATTCTGGACGACGAATTGGAACACGAATATTACGCGCCGGTCAGCCGCGTCAGAAAACTGCCGATATAGGAATGCCCCCGCATGGGTAATGCCAGAACGGTCGGTTCAAAAAAAGCGGGGCGTTTCGACCCCGCTTTTCCTGATGCGAATAAACTTAACGTCCCTGCTGTTTCGCTTTGACGGCAAGGGCGTCCTTGATCATTTTTTCCGTATAAACGTTCTTATCGGCGGTCGTCGCATTCGTATTTCCGGCTTTAGCTTTCCATTCGACGACGGCTTTGTAGAGCGGACGATAATATTCCACCTCTTTTGCAAAGCGTTTTTGCGTCGTCAACGGATTATCATTGCGCATGGCGTCAACCTCTTTTGACGCTTTCATGCCGTCTTTTCCGTTTTTCACGATACAACAGGCCGCGTTGATTAAAGACAACACCTGCGCTTCCTTTAACATGGAAGAATTCAGCAGGACTTTTTTGTGTTTCAGATCGACGCTGCCGGCAACGGATCCCAGATTGTCCAACTCGATGCCGAACCCGCTTTTATTCAACACGTCCAGACACGTTTTCCCGACACCGTCCGATCGGTCAAGCTCTTTGCGGATATGGTAAATCCTGACTTTTTTCGCCTTTTCTTCGGCAACTTTTTCGGGGCCTTGGAAAACTTCCTTCAGGGCTGATAAAAAGCTGTAGTCCCGAATTCCTTTATAAAATTTCTTTTCCTTGGCGACGTCCTTGTTATGGTCGTATGTGCTTTCGTCTATTTCCAGTTTTTCTTCGAGAAGAGGTTTTATTCCCCTTTCATTGGAAAAACGGTAATAGTCTTTATTGGACACGGCGTCGAGCGTATTTGTGACGACATCGTCGTTGAATATGTATTCTTCGTAAAACCGTTTACTGCGCTGACACGCATTTATTTCGTCCCAATCGTTCTTTCTCGAGCGGTCATACACGGTATCTCTTCCGAATTCCCGATACTCTTTCCACATTGCCGTTACCATCCGGTCTTTGGCTTCTTTGACGATGTCTTCTTTGGCCATGCCTTTCTTCTGACATTGTTTGATTTCTTCCGGTGTCAGGAAAAGCAGGCACATTTCGTCGTATTCCGGCCGCCACGGTTCTTTCGTCCATTGGTACGCTTTTTTTGCTTTTTTTGTAAATTTCGTGCAACCTTCAACCGTCCATGCAAGCTCATAACCCTTTACAACGGTTTCTGTTTCCTGATGTTCTTTTTTTACAATATTCAGCAGGGAGCTTACGAATTTTTCCTGTTGGGCGCGGGACATTTTATCCGGTTGCCATTCTTTCATTTTTTCCGCGACTTCCGCAGACGCTTTTTCTTTCAATTGTTCCGCCACGATGTTCCTCCTTTGAAAAGATCGAGTATAAAGGTATTATATAGACAAAAAGAACTGAAAATCAAGAAAAATAAGGTCAACGGGGGGGTAAACAAGTAATTGATTTTATTGATGTTTTTACATATTTTTACCGAAAAACATTGTCTATAAATCGCCTGTAACAAAAGGTTCAAAAAGGATTTTACCCGTTTCTTTCCGGCAAAACGGGGGTGTCGATTTAATCTGGACTCTCGGGATAAACGGGCGTATCGTATAAAAAATAAAAGCGAACGGAGAAAAAAATGGCTCAGTTAAGCGATAAATCTTTGGTTAAACAGTTTGCGAAAAACTCGAAAGTGACGGTAGATTTAGGCGGGACGCCTGAAAATTCGGCCGTTAATCGGAAATTGCGTGAATCAATCTTGCGTGATCCGGAAAAACGGATCAGTGAAGCGGAGCGCGTTTCCTCGCATTTGTCTGAAGCTTTACTGCAACGCGACTAGGCTTTGGGATATTTTTGCCGCCGGATGCTTTTTAGTATTGACGGCGGGCTTATCTTTCGTTAGAAAGAAACGACCGACGGAGGGCGGGCAGGATGGTAATGCAGCGGATTGCTAATCCGTACACGGGGTCAAAGCCGTGAGTGGGTTCGATTCCCACGCCCTCCGCCATTAAAAAAAGGAACTCTTTGAAAAAAGAGTTCCTTTTTTTTATTTCGTGGATGTCCGTATGGTTTAACAGGACATTTCATTTGAACTCTTAAATTGATTATTTGGCAAAGTTTAGTGTGTGTTTAGGTTTGGGCGGTCGGAAAAAATCTTTTTATG
>JAFYCE010000086.1 GCA_017539865.1 Alphaproteobacteria bacterium | reverse complement strand
CGCGATGATTTTTCTGACCGATTCCACGGCGGAGGTTATTCCCGCGTAAAGCACGATACCCGACACGATCATCGCGCTGAGATATTCGATCCGCCCGTATCCGAACGGATGATTCCTGTCGGGCAGTTTTCCCGCCAGCTTTGTTCCGATAATCGTGATAATGGAAGACAGTGCATCGGATAAATTGTTCACGGCGTCCAATGTAACCGCGATAGAGTTGGACATGATACCGATGACCGCTTTGAACGATGCCAGAAACAGATTTGCCAGAATGCCGATAACGCTGGTTTTAATGATGACTTTATCACGGTTTTCTTCCGCCGTTTCGGGAATTTTATTATCGGACATGCGTCATTTAATCCTTATGCCGCATTGAACTTCATTTTCGCCTGTTTGCACCGCGGACATTTCCAGTCTTCGGGCAGGTCTTCAAAAGCGATGCCGTCATGTTCCGCGGGGTCGTAAACATATCCGCAAATCGAACAAACGTATTTTCCGCTTTTGGTTCTAAACGTGATGTCGCCGACCGGCAATGTTTCGGGCGGATTTGTTCAGATCGACGACGCGCTTTGCCTCCAGATTTTCATAGCCGAGAGGCGTATGCGTTCCCATATAAACGGTCGGATTTTTAGCGACAAACTCGCGCACGCGGTTTAATGTTTCGCGCGCCGCGGCTTTGTCTTCATAAACGACGGAAAGCTTGTTGTCGTAAAGAGCTTCGTCCGTATAAGTAACATCGCCGTGCATCATATAAAACAAGCCGTCGTTTTCAGCGATGATGATGCTGTTGCCGTTCGTGTGGCCTTTCGCTTTGATATAATAAACACCGTCGGCGATTTTTTGGCTTTCGGGGAAGTTGTGATACGCGCCGTCCGTGAATTTGACCGGAAAGATATTGTTCAGCCCTTTCAATTCATCGGCGCCGCATTCTTCCTCGTTGACGTAAATTTCGGCGTTCGGAAAGCTTTTCAGCTCTCCCGTATGATCGATGTGTTTATGCGTGATCAGGATCTTTGAAACCTGTTCCGGCTTGTATCCCAGAGCGGCGAAAGCCTCCATATAGGATTGGATATCCTTGCCGGTGTAAATGGGCGTATTTTCGTCCGGCGCTTCCTCCGGCGTTCCGGCGGGCAGTCCCGTATCGACCAGAATGACTTCGCTTCCCGTGTCGATCAAATAGTTTTGCAGACAGGAACGGTAACGCTTCGTCGCGTCGAATTTGTCCGCGCCGTCTTCGCCGCCTTTGGCGAAAGGTTCCGTCATAAATCCGTCCTTGCGGAATTTTATCGCTTTTATTTTCATAGCATAGTCCTTTATATTTTCATTGTTGCCAAACGTTTGCCCAATTCACGGGCTTTTTCCAAATCTTTAGGAAACTGTTCGTCGAGCATTTTTGCCTTATGTTCGGGATCGAACAAATCGCAATCGTATTTCGAATAATCCGTATATTGGAACGTGTCGAACGCGTAAAGAGTTTCGCTGTAACCGAACACGGCGCGCAGGCTCGCTTCGTTTTCATCTAAGATGATATGGTAATTGCTGTTTTCAAAATAACTTTCGGGGGCGTTCATCGTCATAATCATCGCCGTCGGCAACGTGCGGTTCAGAACGCGTTTCACGCCGCCCTTTTCCCGATCGATCATATAGGTGTGCGCCGGAAACAGGAACCGTTCCATAAACGCGCGGCACATACCGGTCGGATAGGAATGATACACCGGCGAACCGATGATCACCGCATCGGCGTTCAGACATTTTTCCAAAACCGGAGTCAGAGCGTCCTTGTAAAAACACAACCCGTTCGTTTCAACGCCTTTGCGTTTGCACATCAAACAGCTGACGCAACCTTTATAATTCAAATCGTAAAGATTGACAAATTCCGTTTCCGCGCCGGCGTCCGCCGCGCCTTTTTCGGCCTCTTGGAGCATTTTGGCGGTATTGAAATTCTTTCTGGGACCGCCGTTTATAATCATTACCTTTGTCATTTTTTTTCCTTTGCGTTTTCCGGATAGTTCACGTTTTCCAAAGCCTTTTTGAGCAGACCGCGAAGCGTTATCATTTCATCGTAAGTCAGACGGATGCACCCGTCCAAAGCCTGCGGCACCTGCAAAGCTTTTTCTTTCAGTTCGATACCGCTTTCCGTCAGAATGATTTTGACGAACCGCTCGTCTTCTTTCGCGCGTTGACGTTTTACAAAACAGGCTTTTTCAAGCTTTTTCAACACCGGCGTCAACGTGCCGGAATCAAGATAGATTTTTTTTCCCAGCTCTTTTTCCGACATGTCGCCGAATTCCCACAACGCCATCATCACGATGTATTGTGTGTAGGTCAGACCGATTTTTTCCAACGGCTTGCGGTATATTCTGATGATTTCTTTTGCGCAAGCGTAAAGAGGGAAACACAGTTGGTTTCCCAGCTTCAACACTTCGAATTTATCGGGCTGTCCGGACATTACTTGTTTGCCGGTTCCCATTTGCACCGAACGGGGGAAACGATGGATCCGTCCTTTTTCATTTCGGCGAAAGCCTTGTCAACGGCTTTTCTGTCAAGTCCCGAAAGTTCCGCAACTTTTCCGGCGTTCAACGGCTCGCCGGCTTTTTTCATAACGTCCAGAATCAGTTCCTTATCGCTCATATTGTCGCTCCTTTAAAAATTAGATTGCACACAATTTATTTGTAAACAATATAATCATGTGCGGAGGAACGAATGTCAACTGATTTTATGCCGTTATGAAAAAAGCCCCTTTCTGTTTTGTTTGTATTTTCCGCCCTCCGGATTGCCGCGCTTCGCTCGCAATGACGAAAAGCCCCTCGATTTTGTTTTCGAGGGGCTTTCGCTTTTTTCAACAAAGGTATCTATTTTTGATTATGGTTTGCTAGACGTATGTTTTTTCTTCTTTTTTATTATATTATTGCTACACTTTTTTTCGATTTCAGAATTGGAAATTTCTTTACCTTTTAAAATAGAATCAGCTTCTTCTTTAACTATACACTCACATTTTTGCATATTTTCCGAGGTATCCGTTTTTTTTAAAACATGAGATTTTCTGCATTCATCTATAGCTTCACCGCTAAGTTCTTTTAATCGTTCTAAATATTCTTCTTCATTCTCTGGCTCATATTTGTATCCCCAACGGATTACAGGAACCGTCCTTATAACGCGTTCTTTGTTCTCATATCGATAAACACCATCCTGTACTGCACATCTTCCAACAGGAGGATCAACGCGTAAATGATCATAGTAATCAACATCTTTTTGAGGAGCCAACAAAACTGTCGTTCCTAAACAATGATCATCATTTTGATTTTTACAATTAAAAGCCAGAGCATATCTATCCTGAAAAACTTGAAGTACTTCAAAGCTTTTCATATTCATACATTTTGCGTTTGGGATTTTAGCAGGAGAATTTGTTTGTTCCGATATAGGTTCTTGAGAAATTTTTTCAGAAACATCAGCAGAATCCTCATTGACTTCTGAAGTATCTGTTGAAAAAGTGTCTTTCTCGTTATTCCAGTATTCCTGTGCGCAAGAAACTAAAAGAGGTAAAGTCAACAGAAGAAATTTTTTCATCGTATTATCCTTTTTTATTCTGATAAAATAACGGTATCAAATGAACGTATTTTTTCAAGCAAAAAAAAGAAAAACGGCAAGTTGTCCCGCCGTCTTTCCCGATTTCAAACTTTCCATTTTTTAAAAAATATCCAGCGCGTATTTGGCTTCTTCGCTGATGCGATCCATCGTCCACGCGGGTTCCCAGACCAGCTTGACCGTTACTTTGCCGACGCCGTCCAGTTTGGAAACGGCTTCGGCGACCTGTTTCGGCATTACGCCTGCGACGGGGCACGACGGCGCCGTTACGGTCATATCGATTTCGACATCGCCATTCGTCAGTCTGTCCAGCCGGTAAATCAAGCCCAAATCGTAAACGTTCATCATCAATTCGGGGTCTTCCACCGTTTTGATCGCTTGCGTGATTTCATCAACGCTTGCCGGCTCTTTCCCGTCCGCCAAAGCTTCGCCCTCGGTTACGACATATTCGTCGCCGTAATTGATCAGCGGCGCGTCGGACGGCAGATTGCCGCCCCACAGCAAACTTTCAAAGTCGTCGATTTCCGTGTTTCCGGCGACATCCCCTTCTGCCGTTTCGGGTTCGGAAGCGGTTGACGTCTGCCCCGCCGGCGCGGGCAAAGGAACTTCTATCGTTCCGGTGAAATGAGAAAGCTTCTTTAATTCCTCCTCGATCGTCGCCGGTAAGTTTTGAACCGTTTTTTCCGTTTGTTCCGTCTTGTTTTCCGTCATTGCCGCTTCTCCGCAAAAACTTTTTTTTGATTTTATGCGCCGCTTTGATGAAAAATTCAATCTTTATCTGCACGGAAAAGAAGCGACAATGCGCAAAGAATCACTCTATTTCTTTGTCGTGTCTTCAGGTTTCGGTTTTTCGGACGGTTTGGGCTTTCCGCCGCATCCGCACCCCATTGTCGTTTCAGTCATATCAACCTCCATTGTTGTTAAGAGAAAAATCTCTTAGCTTTATGGAGGGCGGCAGCGAATTTCTCAATATCTTCTTTGGTGTTATACAGCCCCAAAGACGCGCGGACGGACACGGAAACGCCGAAGCGTTCGTGCAACGGCTGGGCGCAGTGATGCCCCGTGCGCACGGCGACGCCTTCCTGATCCAGAACCATCGCGATGTCCTGCGGGTGGGCGAAGTCGGTTACAAAGCTGACGACCGCCGTTTTGTTCGCCGAAGTGCCGAGAATGCGGATTCCGCCGACGCTTGCGACCTGTTCCTGCAAATACCGGCATAAATCGTGTTCGTAGGCGTCGATGTTGTCCATACCGATGTTTTGCACATAATCGATCGCGTGCCCCAGACCGATCGCCTGCATAATCGGCGGCGTTCCGGCTTCAAACCGCGCGGGCGGTTCCGCCCAGACGCTTTTTTCAAAGGAAACGCTCTTGATCATATCGCCGCCGCCTTCAAACGGAGGCATCGCATCCAACAAAGCCTTTTTGCCGTACAGAACGCCGATGCCCGTCGGCCCGTACAATTTATGCCCCGAAAAAGCGTAAAAGTCGCAATCCAAGTCTTGCATATTAAGAGGCAGATGCGTCGCCGCCTGACAGCCGTCCAACAGAACGACCGCGCCCGCTTTATGCGCCGCTTCGATAATATCTTTAACAGGGAAGACTGTTCCCAAAACGTTGGAAACGTGCGCCACGGCGACCAGTTTCGTTTTATCGGACAGAAGTTTTAAATACTCGTCAAAAACGAAATCGCCGCTGTCGTCAACGGGAACGACTTTGATTGTAAAACCGATGCGCTGTTGCAAGATCTGCCACGAAACGATGTTCGAATGATGCTCCGCCTGCGACAGGATGATTTCGTCGCCGGCCGTCAGGTTCGCCGCGCCCCAGGTGTAAGCGACCAGATTGATCGAATCCGTCGCGCCTCTGGTAAAGACGATTTCCTTGTCCGAAGCGGCGTGAATGAAACTTTGAACCTTTTTCCGCGCCTGTTCGAAATTCAGCGTCGCCTTTTCGGAAAGTTCGTACATACCGCGGTGGACGTTTGCGTATTCCGTCCGATATTGCCGGTAAAGCGCGTCCAGAACGCACAAAGGCTTTTGCGCCGACGCCGCGCTGTCCAGAAAAACAAGCGGCTTTCCGTGAACCGTCAGCGAAAGCGCGGGAAAATCCGCCCTGATTTTTTCAACATCGAAAGTCATTTTTCAAACACCGCCAAACGCCTGAAGTCCTCCCGAACGTCATCTTCTTCTATCGAATCAAAGACTTCGTCCAGAAAAGCCCGCGTCAACAAAGCCCTTGCGTCCGCTTCGTCGATGCCGCGCGTCATTAAATAATAAAGCTGATCCTGATTCAAAGAACCGATCGCCGACCCGTGCGCGCATTTCACGTCGTCCGCATAGATTTCCAGTCTCGGCACGGCTTTGACGGTCGCGTCGGGGGATAATAAAATGGCTCTGTGCTGTTGCGCGCCGTCGATTTTTTTACGCTCATACGGAATTAAAACGCCGCCTTCGAACGTCGCGAAGGCTTTTCCCGTTACCGCGCCCTTGACCAACTGGCGGGAAACGGTGTTGTCCGCGTTGTGGCGGACGTCGGAGCTTATCAGGCTTTTTTCTTCGCCGCCCAACAGATAAACGACGTCGCTGCGACAGAAAGCCTCCTCCCCCGCCAAATCAAAGGACAGTGTCAAATCGCCGTTTCCTTTGTGCAAAGTAACGACTTCATAAGACGCCCCCCGCCCGATTTTAACGGACAAAGCATGTTCGGCGTTTTCGTGCAAGCGGTAATGTTTGACCCGCGCCCCCGCTTCAATGACGATTTCCGCCTTGTCGGACAACTGTTTTTCAACAAAAACGGCCGTCTTTCCGGTTTCGATCGTCAACTGTGTGATTTTCGAGATTTCCTCAACCATTACGCGACCGCCTCTTTTAAAAAGCCGGCGAACCCGTTTCGGTCGATCTCGTCCATCAGCTCCGCGCCGCCCTCGGCGACGACCTGACCGAGCGCCAGAATATGCACGTGATCCGGCTTGATCTGTTCGCGCAAGAATTTCGTGTTATGGGAAATGACAAGGAAGGAGCGTTCCGGCGACCGCATGATTTGCACGCCGCTGCCCGCGACCTTGACCGCGTCAACGTCCATACCAGAATCCATTTCGTCAAGGATGCAGAAGTCCGGTTCCAGCACAGCCATCTGGAAAATTTCCAAGCGTTTCTTTTCCCCTCCCGAAAAGCCGACATTGACCGGACGCTTCAACATTTCATCTGTAATATCAAGGGCTTGCGCTCTAATCTTAATCCTTTTCATAAAGCTGACAGCATCGAGTTCCTTTTCACCCGCCGCTTTTCGCCGCGCGTTCAAAGCGTACTTCATAAACGTTGACATCGACACGCCGGGAAGTTCGGTCGGGCTTTGGAAAGCCAGAAAGATTCCGGCGCGGGCGCGTTCCTCGACGCTCATTTCCAGCAGGTTTTGCCCCTTAAATTCAACCGATCCGCCAGTTACTTCGTAATGAGGATTGCCGCATAAAACGTTGGAGAGCGTGCTTTTGCCCGATCCGTTCGGTCCCATGATGACGTGGGTTTCACCCGCGTTGATTGTCAGGGAAAGACCGTTCAAAATCGGTTTATCACCAACTTTTGCGTGTAAATCCTTTATTTCCAACCAAGCTGACATTTTCTTCTCCTTAATTCTTAACCCACACTGCCTTCAAGCGTCACCGCGACCAGACGCGTCGCCTCCACCGCAAATTCCATCGGCAGTTTCTGCATCACGTCTTTGCAGAACCCGTTGACGATTAAAGACACCGCCTCCTCCGCGCTCAAGCCCCTCTGACGGCAGTAGAACAGCTGTTCGTCGCTGATTTTGGACGTCGTCGCCTCGTGTTCAATCGAAGCGGTCGGATTGCCGCCGACCATATAGGGAAGCGTGTGCGCGCCGCACTGATTCCCGATCAACAGGCTGTCGCATTGGGAAAAGTTTCTGGCGTTGTCCGCCGCTTTACCCATTTTGACCAATCCGCGGTAGGTGTTCTGCGACTTTCCGGCGGAAATTCCTTTGGAAACGATAGTCGAAGACGTGTTTTTGCCCAAGTGGATCATCTTCGTTCCCGTATCCGCCTGCTGATAATTGTTCGTAATCGCGACGGAATAGAATTCGCCTCTGGAATTATCGCCCATTAAAACGCAGGACGGATATTTCCATGTGACCGCCGATCCCGTTTCGACCTGCGTCCAAGACAGCTTCGCGTTCACGCCCTTGCACAAACCGCGCTTCGTTACAAAGTTATAGATGCCGCCCTTGCCGTCCTTGTCCCCCGGATACCAGTTCTGAACGGTGGAATATTTGACTTCGGCATCGTTCATCACGATGATTTCGACGATCGCCGCGTGCAGCTGGTTTTCATCGCGCTGCGGCGCGGTGCAGCCCTCCAGATAACTGACATAAGAATTGTCGTCGGCGATGATCATCGTGCGTTCAAACTGGCCGGATTTCTTCGCGTTGATACGGAAATAGGTCGACAACTCCATCGGACAGCGAACGCCTTTCGGAATGTAAACGAACGTCCCGTCCGTAAAAACCGCCGAGTTCAGGCATGCAAAGAAATTGTCCGTGTAAGGAACGACCGACCCCAGATACTTTTTCACCAGATCGGGGTGATTTTGCACGGCTTCGGAAATCGAACAAAAGATGATGCCCTGCCGCGCCAGCTTTTCGCGGAAAGTCGTCGCCACGGAAACGCTGTCGAACACCGCATCGACCGCGACGCCCGCCAAAACTTCACGTTCGTGCAAAGGAACGCCGAGCTTGTCATACGTTTTCAACAATTCCGGATCGACTTCGTCCAAGCTTTTGGGCGTCGTCGCCGACGTCGGCGCGGCATAATAATAAATGTCCTGATAGTCGATCGGCGGATAAGCGACTTTCGCCCATTTCGGCTCTTTCATCGTCAGCCAGTGGCGATAAGCCTTCAAACGGAATTCCAACAACCATTCCGGTTCCTTCTTTTTGGCCGAAATGAACCGGATGATGTCTTCATTCAACCCCTTGGGGGCGGTTTCCGCAGAAACCTGCGTTTCGAACCCGTAATGGTAAGTGTCCGAAACGGCATCTTGCGCGGAAAGCTTTTCCTGTGTCATGTTTTCCTCCGACAAACAGGGTCAAAATACCCGAAGCCCGCTTCGGATACAATCTTTTTTCTTCTCCGGTTTTATATTCTTTTTGATAAGTGAAAGAAATCTTTCTTTTTATCTGTATGTCTTCAAAAAATCTGTTAGAATGTTAAAAAAGTGTAAAAAATATTTGTGAAGACGAGCTTAAAAATGTTATGTTTCAATAACATAATAATTAGAATGAAAACGGAGGCATAATGCTCACACAAACAGCTTCGGCGGCCGGTTTGTTTCAACAAAACAATCTCATTTTTTGGCTGTTTTTAATATTGTTCATCGCGTTGTTTTGCGGAATTGGGCTGTTTCTGTTTTTTCGCCGGCAAAAAAAAGAATTAAAAGCCAAAATAGTCGAATTGCAAAACGCTCTGATTTCATCCCAAAAAGAATTGGAAGATATGAAAAAGGAAAGACATCGTGAGCTGGATCCTTATTCTTCGCCGGACACGAAAAGTCTGTTTTTACGCATAGATAAGGATGGCAATGTCATTTCCGTCAACGATTATGCCGTTGAGTTTTTTGGCTATACAGCGGATGAATTGGTCGGAAGGAATGTTGTCGGAACGCTGATTCCTCCGAAAGATTCGCATGGACAATCTCAAGCGAATCTGATCGAGCGCATCAAAAACAATCCCCGTCTGTATATGGACAATGAAACGGAAAACACCCGTAAAGACGGTAGAAAAGCATGGATTTCCTGGACAAACAGAATCATTTACGACGATGACGGTCAACCGAAAGAGCTTCGAGCCGTCGGCTTTGACATTTCCGCCCGTAAACAGATGGAAGAGGAATTGCGTCAAATGACGGTGATTGATCCCGTCACCGGCGTATTGAACAGACGGCGCTTTTTGGAAGACGGCGCTAAAGAAATGAAGCGTGCTCGCCGTTATAAACGCGATTTATCCGTTTTATTGATGACGATCGACCGCTTTGAAGCGTTAAGTTCCGAACACGGTTCGGCTTTTGGCGACGAAGCGATTCGCGTTGCTGTTGTCGCTTGTCAAAACTCCATTCGCGATTCCGATTATTTGGGCAGACTGGCAGACATAGAATTTGCCATACTGTTACCCGAAACTCCGCTGAACGGAGCTAAAATCGTCGCCGAACGCATTCGAGACGAGGTCATGCGTTCCAATTTAATGGTCGGCGATATCAAGATCGCCGTGACGACCAGCATCAGCATTGCGTCAAAAACGGAAGCAGACGAAACGGTCGATTCCATTCTTCTTCGCGCTTTCAACGCTTTAAAATCCGCCAAAGAACGTCAAAACAACATTTCTGTGGCAGAAGAATAAAACTGACAAACACATCAATTTAATTAAGAGGAGATTTTCTTTATGAAGATAGCCATTCCAAAAGAAAGCGTCGACGGGGAATTTCGCGTCGCCGCGTCTCAGGATACAGTAAAAAAATTAACCGGAATGGGAATTTCGGTTGCTGTTCAGAAAAGCGCAGGAGCCGCTTCTGAAATTTCGGATGAAATGTTTCGGGAAGCCGGAGCCGTTTTAACGGAAGATTTCAAAACGACGGTTGAATCCGCGGATATTGTTTTAAAAGTCTTGCCGCCGTCAGCTTCAGAAACGGAAACCTTGCCGAAAGGATCGTGTCTGGTCTGCCTGATGAACGCCCGTTCGGATCTGACAGCGGCTAAAGCCGTCGCCAAAGCCGGCGTCACCTGCTTTGCAATGGAATTTTTGCCGCGTATTTCGCGCGCGCAGAACATGGATGTTTTGTCATCCCAAAGCAATTTGGCGGGATATAAAGCCGTCATTGAGGCGGTTTCCGCTTATAAAAAAGCCGTTCCGATGATGATGACGGCGGCGGGAATGATCTCTCCGGCTCAGGTACTTGTTCTAGGCGCAGGGGTCGCCGGATTGCAGGCCATTGCAACGGCAAAACGTCTGGGAGCGGTCGTCACCGCATTCGACGTCCGTCCTTCCGTCAAGGAACAAGTCGAATCGCTGGGCGCCAAATTCTTGGAAACGGCCAAAATAGAACAGACGGAAACAACCGGCGGTTATGCCAAGGAATTGGATGAACAATCCAAAAAAAATCAGGAAGAAGCACTGATGGCGATTATGCCGAAAACAGACATCATCATCACGACGGCATTAATTCCCGGAAAAAAAGCGCCTCTTTTGATTACAGAAGAAATGCTGAAAAACATGAAATCGGGAAGTATTGTTTTTGACTTGGCCGCAGAACAAGGCGGAAACTGTTACGGAACGGTTTACGGAAAAACGAAAACACTGCATGGAATAAAGATTTTCGGGCAATCGAACGCCGCTTCTGAATTATGTGCGGCGGCCAGCCCGTTGTTTGCCAAAAACCTTTACAACTTCGTTTTACCGATGATCAATCAGGAAAAAATGACGTTGAATATCAACTTCGAAGACGAAATTTACAAAGCGTCCTGCATTGCCAAAGACGGACAGCTTTTAATCGGGGAGAATAAGTAATGTCGGAAACAGCCATTATTTTATCAAAACAACTTTCAGGCGATCTGGAAACTGTTTCTCAAAACGTTCTTCAAGCCGCCCAACAACTGGAAATAGCTCAAGACCATTTACGGGATTTAACCGCGCAAGTCAGTCTGGCGTTAAATTCGGCACCGGCAACAAACGACAATGAATTCATGTTCCTGCTGACCGTCTTTATTCTGGCTTGCTTTGTCGGTTACTACATTATATGGAAAGTCACTCCGGCTTTACATTCGCCGTTGATGTCGGTCACAAACGCCGTGTCTTCGGTAATTATTGTCGGCGCATTGATTGCGGCCGGCCCTGCTGATTTTTCTGTTTCGAAAACGCTCGGATTTTTGGCTGTCTTTTTAGCCTCCGTCAATATTTTCGGCGGTTTTGCCGTAACAGAAAGAATGTTGGCTCTGTTCAAGAAGAAAAAAGGATAAAACCATGACTACGAATTACAGTGCTTTTCTTTATTTGATTTCAGCCGTCTGTTTTATCTTTTCGTTAAGAGGGCTGTCTTCTCCGAAAACGGCGATCAAGGGCAATCTGGCCGGCATCATCGGTATGATTATTGCTGTTGCCGCAACGATTTGCCTGCCGGCGGTTTCTTCATACGGATTCATCATTGCGGCTGTTGCGGCCGGCGGTGCCGTCGGGTTGATTATCGCCAAACGTATCGCCATGACCGCCCTGCCCCAGTTGGTTGCCGCATTTCACGGTCTGGTCGGTTTGGCGGCCGTATTTGTCGCTTGGGCATCCTTCTTGTCGCCGACCTCTTACGGTATCGGAACATCGGGACACATCGCCCTGTCCAGTCTGATTGAAATGTCCTTGGGTGTCGCCGTCGGCGCCATCACTTTTTCGGGATCCGTCATCGCGTTTTCCAAACTGCAAGGTCTGTTGCCCGGAAAGCCGTTCAGATTTAAAGGTCAAACGCTTGTCAACGCGTTGATGGCGGTTGCGATTGTCGCTTTGATTGTACATTTTGCCAAAACGGAATCGACATTCTCATTCCTGTTGCTGACAGTTTTGTCATTTATTCTGGGCTTCCTGCTGATTCTGCCGGTCGGCGGCGCGGATATGCCTGTTGTGATTTCCATGCTGAACTCTTATTCCGGATGGGCGGCGGCAGGCATCGGCTTTACGTTAAGAAACAGCCTGCTGGTCATTACCGGCGCTTTGGTCGGTTCTTCGGGCGCGATTTTGTCTTATATCATGTGCAAAGCGATGAACCGTTCCATTGTTAACGTTCTGTTGGGCGGAGGAAAAGCCGGCGCAAGCGGAGCAACGGACGACAGCGCGGCAAAAACAGCCAATGTCGGTTCACCGGAAGATGCCGCGGTCTTATTGGAAAACGCGCAAAAAGTCATTATCGTTCCGGGATATGGTATGGCTGTCGCGCAATCCCAATTCGCGTTGGAGGAAATGGCG
>JAFYCE010000085.1 GCA_017539865.1 Alphaproteobacteria bacterium | reverse complement strand
ATGAGCGTTCAGGCTCCCGTCGAAAAAGCCGCCGCCGAAAACGAATTTACGAAGACCATCAAGTCCCTGTTTGCTTTAAGCGAAAGCTACCCCGATTTGAAAGCGAACACGACCTTTATCGAATTGCAGCAGTCGCTGAACACGGTCGAGGACGACCTGCAAAACGCCCGCCGCTATTACAACGCGACCGTCCGCAACCTGAACACGGCGGTTGATTCCTTCCCGTCAAACATCATCGCCAAAAAATTCGGATTTGAGAAAAAAGACTTCTTTGACATCGACGAAGCGGAAAAACAAAACGTCAAGGTTTCCTTTTAATGCGGAAAATCTTTTTATTTTTTCTTTTTCTGACTTTTTCCCTGCCGGTTTCGGCGGCGGAAGTCATTAAGGATTTTCACGCGGACATTCGGGTTCAAACCGACGGTTCCGTGATTGTAACCGAAAGCATCACCGTCAACCGCGAAGGCCGGCAAATCAAGCGCGGCATTTACCGCGACCTGCCGAAAACAAAAGGCGTTCATTATTCCGTCCTTTCCGTTAAACGCGACGGGCAAAAAGAGCCTTACTTTACCGAAAACACGGGGCGCTTTTACAGAATCAACACGGGAAACGAAAACTATCTGCCCCGCAACGGACTATACACGTTCGAAATCACGTATCAGGCAAGAAACGTCATTCTGGATTTCAAAGATTACGATGAAATCTATTGGAACGTCACGGGCAACGAATGGGCTTTTCCGATAGAGCGCGCTTCGGCGAAAGTTTTTCCGCCCGAAGGCGCGAAAGAAATACAACACGCAAGCTACGTCGGCTTTTCCGGCTCCAAAACGCCGGCCGGTTACAATCCTGAAACGGGCGTTTTTTCCGTTTCAGGCTTAAACAAAGGCCAAGGGATGACCGTTGCCGTCGGCTTTGACAAAGGCTTTGTCACCGCGACGCGCGCGCCGGCTTTTCCGCTGGAAAAAGGAATAAAATATGCCGTTTTGATTCTGGCGGCCTACCTGCTGATTACATGGCATTTGTTCGGTCGTGATCCGGAAAAGGATGCCGTCATGCCCCGCTTTCGCGGATTGCCCGATCTGACACCCGCCCAAGCCGGATGGATTTACGCTTACGGTCATAACGCGCCGGATTGCGTAACGGCCGCATTCCTGCAAGGCGGCATATCCGGCTTTTTGAAAATCGAAGGAACGGACGATTTGCGAATCACCAAGCTGCGTCCCGCCAAAGCCGGCGAAGAAAAGGTCATTGAACGGTATCTGACAATGCCTGTCACGCTGACAAAGAAATACAACCCGTCCATGAAGATGTTCATGAACGGTTTCAAGACGTTTCTGGAAAACAAGGCCGGCGAAAAATACTTTACCGCCAATACGCGGTGGCTTGTTTTCGGCTGTCTGTTGATGCTGGCGCTGACGGCGGGGCTGTGTTATCTGGCAAATGCGCTGCCTTTGGCGGCCGTCATTGGATTTTACCTGATTTTTTTCATTCCGGCAGGCAAAGGCTTGATTTCCGTCTTTTCGACCGGCAAGTTTTCTTTTTCCTCGCTGTTCGTCCTGATTTTCATCGGCATTCATTTCAGCGTGATGGCATTCGGCATCACCTCCGATATGCCGGACGCCGGACCGGTTTTCTTGTTTTATGTCCTGTCGTGTCTGGCGTTGATCATTTACTCGTTTCTGATTATTCAGCCGACCCGTAAAGGGATGGAGGTCATCACCCATCTGGACGGAATAAAAATGTTCTTGAAAGCCGTCGAACCGACTTTGCCTGAAGAAGTCGATTTTAACAAAATGGAAGCCCTGTTGCCTTATGCCGTTTTGTTCGGATTGGAAAAAGAGTGGTCGGAAAAAATGAAACAGATTGTTGCCGGAGCTTCATACCGGCCGGATTGGTACGGCGGCAGAGCGTTTTCATTCCATAACCTTGATACGTTTCACTCGGTCGTATCGACATCCTGTACACCTCCGTCGCGTTCGGGATCGGGCGGCGGCGGCGGATGCGGCGGCGGCTTCGGCGGCGGGGGCGGCGGCGGTCGTTAGAGAATGAAAAACCTTTTTTTCCTTTTATGCTTTTTCGTTCTTTGTTCTGTTTCTTCGGCGTCTTTTGCCGCAGAAACAATCAAGGATTTCCATGCGGACATTCAGGCGCAAACGGACGGTTCCGTTTTGGTTATCGAAAGAATCACCGTCCACAGCGACGGACTGCAAATCAAACGCGGCATCTCCCGCAGTCTGCCGAAAACGAAAGGCGTGAAATATTCCGTTCTTTCCGTCAAGCGCGACGGTAAAAAGGAACCTTATTCAGTATCGAACTGTTCAAAACGTTTCTTTACCATCAATATAGGAAACGAAAATTATTTGCCGCATAACGGAGTGTACAAATATGAAATAAAGTATACGGCCTCCAATGCTATTTTAGGTTTTAAAGACCATGACGAAATTTACTGGAACGTTACCGGCAATGATTGGAATTTCCCGATAGAGCGCGCTTCCGCCTTCGTTTCGCCGCCTGCAGGAGCAAGTATCCTCCGATATGCGGGATATTTTGGGGAAAAGAAAGATAGAATAAACAGCTTTTATGATCCGGAACAAAAGATTTTTTCAACGCCTCGCCCGCTGAAAAAAGGCGAAGGGTTGACCGTTTCCGTCGGATTTGAAAAAGGATTCGTCGATCTGACGCACGAACCATCAGTTACGGAGCGATATGCTGTTTACGCCGCAATGCTTCTGTTTTCTTATCTGGCTCTGACATGGTTTTGGTTCGGTCGTGATCCGAAGGAAGACGTTATTGTTCCCAGATTTAGAGGACCTTCCGATTTAACACCGGCACTGGCGGGATGGATTTATTCTTACGGACATAACAAAGAAAACTGTCTGGCGGCGGCTTTGCTGCAAGGAGGATTATCCGGTTTTCTTCAAATCAAATACAACGATGGTCTGTTGAAAGTCACAAAAGCGCGGAAGGCTCAGACAGGTGAAGAAAAAACATTCGAACGTTATATGACCTTTCCGTTGGTCGTCGTCGACAAATATTCCGCCAAACTGGAACGTTTCATGATGGATTTTTCCGATTTTTTGGAACAGAAAGCCGGTGAAAAATACTTCACCTCCAATACGACCTTCGTTTTTCTGGGAGCCATTCTGACTTTAGCCTTGACGACGGGCTTGTGTTTTTTTGCGGAACGCCCGTTTCTATCCGTCATTTTGGGACTTTATTTAATCGCTTTCATTCCTTTGGGGAAAAGATGTCTGAAAGGACTTGTTACAAAAAGAATCCCGTATGTTTCTTTTGGAACCCTTATTCTGCTTGCTTTCAATTTTTTTGCTTCGACATACGAAGAAATCTTTGAATATCCGGACGTTAAAATCGCCATTTTGTTTTATTTCCTGTCCATCATCGCCCTGATCTTTTATTCGTATGCGATCATCCGCCCGACATACGAAGGCATGAGAATCATCGCCCATCTGGACGGTATCAAAATGTTTCTGGAAGCCGTTGGTCCGACCTTACCCAAAGATATTGACTTTGATAAAATGGAAGCCCTTTTGCCCTATGCTTTTTTGCTTGGATTGGAAAAAGAATGGGAAGCTAAAATGAAACGGATGACCGGAAACACCTATCAGCCGGCTTGGTTTGACGGACGTTTTTCCACAAATCGTTTCAGCTATCTGAAAACCACACTTCTCAAAGCCGGCTCTCCCCGTCCCGTCCGTTCGGGCATCGGTCGCTTCGGCTGTGTAGGCGGCGGCTTCGGCGGCGGTGGCGGCGGCGGTCGCTGATTTTTCTTTGAACGGCAATTCATCTCTGATATAAACAAGACTTCAATTCATTTTAAAGAGGACGAATCATGGCTTCCTACCAGTACATCTATGTGATGAAAAACCTGTCGAAAACCTACCCCGGCGGCAAACAGGTGCTGAACAACATCTGGCTGTCTTTCTTTCCGGGGGCGAAAATCGGCGTGCTGGGGCCGAACGGCGCCGGTAAGTCCACGCTGTTGAAAATCATGGCCGGCATTGAAACCGAATTCAACGGTGAAGCTTGGGCGGCCGAAGGCGCAAGCGTCGGCTATCTGCCGCAAGAACCGCAGCTCGATCCGAAAAAAAACGTGATGGAAAACGTGATGGACGGATGCGGCAAAACGCGTGACCTGTTGAAACGATTCGAAGAAATATCCATGAAATTCGCCGAAGAAATGACCGATGACGAAATGAACGCCCTCATCGCCGAACAAGCCGAATTGCAGGAAAAAATCGACGCCTGCAACGGTTGGGATCTGGAACGCACGATCGAAATTGCGATGGATGCTCTGCGCTGTCCTCCGGCGGACGCGGACGTGACAAAGCTTTCCGGCGGGGAAAAACGCCGCGTCGCGTTGTGCCGTCTGTTGCTGTCCAAACCCGACTTGTTGTTGCTGGACGAACCGACAAACCATTTGGACGCGGAATCCGTCGCTTGGCTGCAGCAACACCTGCACGACTATCCTGGGACGGTTGTCATGGTCACGCACGACCGCTATTTCTTGGACAACGTGACCGGCTGGATATTGGAGCTTGACCGCGGCGAAGGAATCCCGTACGAAGGAAACTATTCATCTTGGTTGGAACAAAAGGAAAAGCGTCTGGCTCAGGAAGCCAAAGAGGAATCCGCCCGCCAGCGCACAATCAAACAGGAACTGGAATGGATACGGCAAAGCCCGCGCGCCCGTCAGGCAAAAAGCAAAGCCCGTATTCAGGCGTTTGACGCTTTGGTTAATGAAGCGGATAAGGAAGCCGTTCAAAACGCTCAAATCGTCATTCCGCCCTGCCCGCGTCTGGGCGATCTGGTCATTGAAGCCAAAAACGTTTCCAAAGGCTACGGCGATCGTTTGCTGATCGACGATTTAAGCTTCAAGCTCCCCCCCGGCGGCATCATCGGCGTGATCGGTCCGAACGGCGCGGGAAAAACAACGCTGATGAAAATGATCACCGGACAGGAAAAACCCGATTCCGGCGATTTCAGAATCGGCGAAACGGTTCAGCTGGGCTATGTCGATCAAAGCCGCGACGCACTTGACCCGAATAAAACCGTTTGGGAGGAAATTTCCCAAGGACAGGACGAAATCATGTTGGGCAAACGCAAGATTCCGTCCCGCGCTTATGTCGGTCAGTTCAACTTCAAAGGCACCGACCAGCAGAAAAAAGTCGGCTTGTTATCCGGCGGGGAACGCAACCGCGTCCACATGGCGAAAATGCTTAAATCCGGCGCGAATGTCATTCTGCTGGACGAACCGACGAACGATCTGGACGTTGACACGCTCCGCGCTTTGGAACAGGCTCTGCAAGCTTTCCCCGGATGCGCCGTCGTCACGTCTCACGACCGCTGGTTCCTTGACCGCATCGCAACGCACATTCTGGCATTCGAAGGTGACAGCCATGTCGAATGGTTTGAAGGCAACTTTGAAGAATACGAAGCGGACAAGAAACGCCGTTTGGGCGCAGACGCAGACCAACCCCACCGCGTAAAATATAAACCGCTGGTTCGCCGCTAATCGAGAAAAGGAAGACCCCCGCGTAAAACGCGGGGTTCTTCCATGACGGGCATAGCCCTCATGCTACTGGCTACGCCTAAACGGCGTTTTGTTTGGTCTGGTGCGAGCAATTTGTTACTTACTACCCGTAAACGGGTCTGATATGTCCAGCGTCAGCTGATCTGATGCAGCATCTTCTTCCAATTGATGTTGAATATATTCGGTTATCTTCTTTGTATTTTTTCCGACCGTATCCACGCACCAGAATTCTCTGCTCCGGTATTTGTATCTGATATTACTCCATTGTTCATAAATTAGCAGACTGCTTTT
>JAFYCE010000084.1 GCA_017539865.1 Alphaproteobacteria bacterium | reverse complement strand
GTATTTGTTGTTTTCCACGTTGGAGGAAATCCAAACGGTGTGCATTCCCGCCTTTTTTGCGCCGAGGATATTGGCGGGACTGTCATCAAACATGATGCTTTCTTCCGCTTTCAGGTCAAAAGTTTTCAGCATTTTCAGATATGTCTGCAGAGCCGGTTTCGGGATGTAGTCGGCTTCGCGGATGGAAAATATCCCGCTGAAACAGTCGGTTAATCCCAAACGTTCCAAAACGCGTTCGGCATGTTGATAGGCACCGTTGGTAAAGACGAACCTTTGACCGTTTAAAGCGTTTAAGAGTCGTTTCAATTGAGGATTTTCATGTAAAGAAGACAGATCCAGCTGATGAATGTAATCCGTGAAGTCTTTGGGATCGACATCGTGTTCCACCATCAATCCCCAGACGGTTGCGCCGTATTTGTGGTAATATTCTTTTTGGATGACGGTTGCCGCTTCTTTATCAAGATTGAGCGTTTTCATCACATAGGCACAGATTCTTTCGGCCATTTGCGCATAAATTTCCCCTGTCGGCGGGTACAACGTATCGTCCAAATCAAAGACCCATCCGTTTATGTTTTTCAAATCGTTGCGTAAAGACTGATAATCCATCGACATATATCCTATTGAAGCAGAATATATATCTTAAGATAAAGCTCTTAATAAAACGTGTATTTTCAAGCCTCGTTAAAGGTCATGAATATCGCTTTAATCAATTCAAACCCTTTGTCCATCGAATCGGCTTCGACATGTTCCGCGGCGGAATGCATATTGTAAATGTTCGCCGCGCCGACCAGATAAGGTTTAAAGGTGACGCCTTTCGCGTTTTTCTTTTGCGCGTACAAATGCGTTTCCGCGCCGGCGTGGAAAGAGGAGACCTTTATTTCCCTTCCAAGCTTTTGAGCGGCTTTTTTCGCAATTTCGACCATTGTCGTATCCGCTGATTTTTCGAACGGCGGCAAATGTTCTTCAAAGGTCGCCGAAAAAGCGGCCAATCCGTCATATTTTTTATTGAAAGCGTCAATCTTTTCCTGAATTTCTTTGATTAACGCGGCTTCTTTCGATTTGTCGGAGCTGCGAATCGAATACAAAGCGAAAGCGTCCGTATTGATGATGTTGGACATGGCTCTGTCCGTCATGAAATAAGCGAAATCGACGCCTTGTTTGTCGGTTTCCAAATTTTTCACGCCGCCGCCGACGATTGCGCCGGCGTTGATTGATGTAACCGTGCCGGTTTCGTCTTCGTAATAAACACCTTGCGGGATTTCAGAAACCAATTCGGCAATCAGCTTGACGGCGTTGACGCGCTGCGGGTCGGCAATATCAATGCCGGAATGACCGCCTTTGAACGCTTTGACGCTCAGAATCATTTTAGTATATCCCGCGCCGGCGATCTGAAATTCGCCCAAACGGTCGGCGTCCAGCACCAGAATATATTCCGATTCGAAACGGTTGAAGTCCAAAGCGCGCGCGCCGCTCATATCCTGCTCTTCATCGCGGGTGAAGACGATTTCCAATCCGCCGTGGCGCAGGTCTTTATCGTTGGCAACCGTTCGAGCCAACATCACGGCGGCGGCAACCCCCGCCTTATCATCTGCGCCTAAAGTGCGTTTGCCGTCCGTTTTGATAATGTTTCCGTCTTTGACAATGTGGACGGGGCTTGAATCGCCGACGACATCCATATGAGCGGAAAGCATCAGAGGCCGTTTTGTCGGATCCGTCGCCGGAATGCGGGCGAAAATGTTTCCGAAACCATCGCGTCCGGCGTGAACGCCGTATGTGTTGAAAAGGGTCAAAATGTGTTCGGCAACGGCGTCTTCTTTCAGGGAAGGGGACGGAATGCTTGCCAATTCGCAAAACAAGTCGGTCAAAGCGGTCATGATAACACCTCGTTAAAAGAATTTTTTTCTTAAAGTATGCCTTTTAAGGGATTTACTCAACAGGCAAAATGGCGTTATTTTCATTTTGTTTTGATTGAGGGGAAAATCCTATGAAAACTGAAGAAATAGAAGAACGTTTCATCGCGCTGGAAAGCGTTATCGCCGACAATGAACGTACGCTGAAGGATTTGAATCAAATCGTCGCAGAGCAGGCGATGACGATCGACAAGCTCCGCCGCGAAGTTTTCTTTCTGGCAAAAAACTTTGATTCAAGCGGTCAAGTCCGCCCATTGTCCGAGGAAGTTCCCCCGCCGCACTACTGATTTAGCGGGATTTGTCTTTCCGTTGCAACAAAGCGATCGACGGCAAAGCCGGTTTTTTCTGCGACCGGATACGGGCGGCGGCTTTTTTCTGCCGTCCGGCCAGAGCGGCCTCTTTGGCGTCCGCACTGACGGCTTTCGCCTGTCCCTTTTCAGGTTCCGGACGCGGCTGTGTTTCCAAAGCATTGAGTGATTTGTCGGGAATCCTGCCGGCTAAAGCTTCACGCTGTTGATGATGCGCTATCAAAGCTTCTTTGACGTCTTCATAGACGGTTATGTATTTTCCTTTTTCCAAGTCTTTCGGATTTTCGGAAAAATAAACGTCGCCGGTTTCGGGATCGGAACAGAACGCGTTGACGAATTTGGCGGCGCTGATGGATTTCAGTTTTTTCTTAAACTCCTTGGGAGCGATGGCGGTAACGCAGGAAATCATCGTTTCGTCATAACTGTCGCGGCGCTCGTCGTTATCGTACCAGCCTTTGAAAGCGGCTGTCCGGGCTTGGTTCATATCGCCGGTTTCTTTTAAAGTCTTTTCAAACGGCGTCGTGATTTCAGGAAATTCGGCAGTCATGTCCTGCCAGCATAAATCATTGCCTTTCTCTTTCAATTCCCATGCGACCAGACAACCGTAACTTTCCGCATCGGCTTCCATGATGCGTTCTTTCAAAACCATGGTCTTGGTATCATATTCCGAATAATAGGCTTCATCCAATTCTTCGAAAGTGAACTGGTGGGCGTGACGCAATTCGTGCGCCAGCGTGACAATGTTTTCCGCTAAAGTGTTTTTCGGGTTCAATACACAAAGTTCTTCATAAGGATCCGCTTCACCGTATCTGCCGTTTTTAGCCAGTTGTTTATCGAATTTCAGTTCGTATCCGTTGTCGGCGGCCGTTTCCAAAATGACGCGTCCGGCATCGGATTTGCACATTTCGTTGATGACTTCAATCATTTTGGCCTGATCGGCGGGCTTTCCCCCGATGGCGATATCAACGGCGGGTTCTTGTACGGGCAAAGCTTTTTTTGTGTTGTTTCCTTTTAAACTTTTAACCATGGCAACCTCCTGTTATCTGAGCATCATTTTCCGAACGGGCAGCTCTTCGTAAATGATTTCTTCGTTATCAATGGAAACGTTTCCGTTTTTGCCGACGCTTAAAGCGGCTTTGAACAAAGTATCGTCCAATAATACATAGCCGGTCACACCGAAACCGTTTTCCCGTTTGTCGACTTTTGGCGCGGAAATCAAAGTCTTCAGGCTTTCGCAAAGTTCGTCGTCGAAAGCGTCGTCAATCATGTCGTCCGCCGTAAACACCAAGCGGGCGAAAGAATCGTCAATCGCAACTTTTTGAAAGTAAAACGCCACATATTCCGCAACGTTTTCAGAATTCAAATTCAAGGCTAAAGCTTTGTTGATTTGAATCAACGTTCCGGCTTCGCCGTCCGTTTCAAAAACATTTTCATGGTCGCAGATGTATTCCCGAGTCGTAAACGGCCGCGTTGAAAAACTTTTGATATGAACGTCATAAGCGTTTTTATAAAAGGGCAGGGGAAAACGTTCCAAAGCGAACCTGCCGTTTTGAATAAACGAATGCCTGACAGAGTGCGCGATACGCTCCGCCAGTTTGTTTCTTTCCTCTTCACTTAATTCTTGTGCCATTTCAGACCTCTTTAAAAAAGGGAAAACTTGGCAGACAACAATTACACCGTCGGTGTTTTATGTCTGAATGTGATCCGTCCTTTGGTCAGATCGTAGGGGGTCATTTCGATATCGACTTTGTCGCCGACCATGACGCGGATGCGAAACTTGCGCATTTTTCCGGCGGTATGCGCCAGAATTTCATGGTCGTTTTCCAATTTGACCCGAAACATGGCATTCGGCAGCTTTTCGATAACGGTGCCGCTGAATTCCAATAATTCTTCCTTTGCCATAAAAACTCCTTCAAAAACAAAAAAACAGGAACGGTTATACGCTTTTTTTCCGATGCGGGCAAGCCTAGAAGTCATAGCCTTTCAATACGTCTTCCCCGATTTCGTTTGATTGGTAATCGGAAAAGATTTCGGCCCCTTCTTCCTCCCATTCGATACCGCGAATGACCCAATTACTGATTTGTTCCATTTTTTCCAAAGGAATATTCAGCGCCATGCCGACTTTTGAAATAAAAAGAATTTCAGAATCGGACAAATCGCCGTCTTCATACCCCAAGTAAAACATTTCGCGAATCAGAACCAGAGAAAAACCTCTGTTCGTAATGGTTTTCACCAAAGCCAGCGCTTCAGCTTCCGATCTGGGGCGAATGGCTTCTTTGGCATCTTCTTTCGTCAGATTGTACAATTTGGCCAGATCGACAAAGAATTGCTTTTCATCGCCGTCAAATTCGCCGTCCACCCGCGCCAAATGGGCAATGGTCGCCAAAAAAGCGATACGCTGTTTCAAATCGACGTCTTCAAAAAATTCCATCATGGAAGGTTTCTCCTTTAAACGAGGTCTTTTGTCCATTTATACCCTTTTTGACAAAATTTAAAAGAAAAAAGTGTAATTTCAGCGCCGGTTACGGTATTTTTTCCCGCCGACTACGACTAAGGGATGAAGTGACCCCCGCTTCCTTTCATGATACGATACGGGGTGTTTTGAAAAAGAAACTGTCTGTAACTGTTATGAAAGAGATGAAAATGAGTGTTGGTACGGTAAAATGGTTTAACACCGTCAAAGGGTTCGGTTTTATTTGTCCTTCCGACGGAACAAAAGACGTTTTCGTGCATATATCCGCCGTTCAGAAAGCGGGAATTCGCGGGTTGGAAGACGGTCAGCGCATAGAATACGATCTGTTGCCGGGAAAGGACGGGCGACTGTCCGCGGAAAATTTAAAACTGGCGATGTAAACATTTAAGAAAAAACGGGCGGCGGTTTTATAAAAACCGCCGCTTTTTCTGTTTTTGAAAAAATTTGTGCAAAAGCGTTTGTTTCGCGTATACTCCATAAATGAGTTTTTTATTTCGGAGTGAAAAATGCCTTCTTTTGATATTGTTTCCAAAACGGATATGACAGAAATAGCAAACGCCATAGCGGGGGTGACGCGCGAAATATCCCAGCGTTTCGACTTTAAAGGATCGGCCAGTTCCGTCGAACTGAAAGACGGGGAAATCGTCATTTTGGCGGATGACGCATTGAAGCTTAAACAGGTTCATGAACTGGTACGCACGTATGTGACGCGGCGTAAAGTGGATATTTCCTCTTTGGATTTCGGCAAAGAGGAAAAAGCTTCCGGCGCGATGATCCGTCAGATCGTTCGTGTCAAACAGGGAATCGCGCAGGATGTCGCCAAAAGGATTTCCAAAGCCATCAAAGATTCCAAGAAAAAAGTGCAAGTTTCCATTCAGGGTGACGAATTGCGCGTTTCCGGTAAAAAACGCGACGATTTGCAGGATACGATCGCTTTCGTTAAGACGCTGGGAATCGACCGGCCGCTGCAGTTCGTCAATTTCCGCGATTAGGAATGTCGCAATAATAAAACGGTCTTTTTCGTTTCCGTAAAAAGGTTTTTTATTTTTCCGTTAACATCAGAGCTTGAATCGTTTTCGATTCAATGAGACGTCCGGAAGAATCCGATAATGTTGTATATTCAATTGCAATCGTTTCGGATAAAAGCGTAATACGGTAAGAAACTTCCATATACGTGAACAGGGAATTGCTTATCATGAGAAACAGTAAAACACCCGCAAAAGAATAGCGGTATACGGAGGACCGCTTAATCGTAAAAAATAAAACAATGAAAAGGGGAATCGCATAAAACTGCGGGATCAGTCTGGCCCACCAGTTGTACGGATTTGTCAGAACGCTTGTGACTAAAATCAACATGATCAGATGATATAAGGATCTGTCCGTTTTTGAATTTTTCCTTGTAAAAGGCAATAGGAGCAAAGACAGCAAAAGAATCCCGCTTTCCCATATGCCGAAACCGGACAGTCTTAAATCCGGAAAGCCTAACTCTCTCTTTTCATCGCTTGAATAAGTAAAAGGAACTTTTATTTTTATCGGACTGTTTGTATGGGGAAGTTCAACAGAAGAATTCTTCACAGTTGTGAAAAGCGACATAAAAAATTTATAGGGTATTGATTTATTCAGAAAATATTTCGGAACATTGTGCGTTACGATATTGTTTTCATTTCCGAAAACCGGATAAAACAAATGTTTTCCGTGACATAAGTTAGTCAGATAGGGATTGATATTCGTTATGAATATCAATGTCACTATTATCAAACAGATCCGTTTTAATTTTTCGATATGTTGTTCATGGCGTTGGAGATAAAGCAGATAAAAAAATGCAATCTCCGCCGCATAAAGACCGCCCGTCATTTTCGTTCCGGCTAATAAGGTCAGGCTCATGATGAAGACGAACAATCCGGCTTTCGATTGCCGGTTTGTTTTTTCCAGTTCGATTATGGAAAATAAAACAAACATGAAATAAATATACACCGGACCGTCCACATATCCTGTGTGAACTTGAGCCAAAACGACCGGATTTATGATGGCGACAAAGGAAAAAAGAAAACGGAATATTCCTATAAGATCGGGAAAATATGCCGTAAAAATGTAAAGCAAATAGAAAAAAAGCGCGGCTGAAGCTAACAGATTGACGGCTTTTCCCGTTTGAATATTGTCGGTTAAATAAAAAATGCAAGCCGAGATGATTTCGGAAGCTTTGGGATAGCTTTCAATGAAAGACAGACTGCTTATGTCTTTTATCGTCCAGTGAGCCGCTAAAAAATCCGATGCTCTGACATATACGGGATTCCAGCCTTTTTTCAGAAACAGGGCGGCGGGTTGATGATACCAGCGTCCATCATAGGAAACGTCCGTTACGGCTTCGGATATCTGCAAGGAAAGCGCAATAAAGCTGAATATGATGACAATCCCCAACAGAAATTCTTCGGCGTCGGATGTTCGCAAAAGAAAAGGGGCGGTCATTCCTAAAGCAACGGAAAGAATGATGCTGAAGCTGTTGATGCCTATTCCGAAGACAAAACCGGCCGATGCTGATAAAAATAATAAAAAAAGAACGGACAGCAACGAGAAAGATACATTTTGAAATATCTTTTCTTCTTTTATGACTTTTTCAACTGCCATTTTTCTGTCTGTTTCTATGATTTCCGACCGGAAAGCGAAATATATGCTCCGTTAAAAAAACGTTATGCTTGCATTCTGGTCATTTTCATGAACTTTTCTTCTCTGTCGCGCCGAATCTTGTCGCGATCCATCTTCATCATTTCGGTCAGATGGCGGAAAATCGCGTTGCCGACGGTTTCAACGGTTTCCTTTTTGGCGCGGTGCGCTCCGCCGGCCGGTTCTTGAATGATTTCATCGATAACGCCGTATTCCTTCAAATCTTCTGCGGTCAGGTGCAAAGCCTCCGCCGCTTTTTGCGCTTGCGCGCCGTCACGCCACAGAATGGAAGCGCAGCCTTCCGGCGAAATGACCGAGTAAATCGAGTTGGACAGCATCAACAAACGGTTCGCCGTTGCCAGCGCAATAGCGCCGCCGGAGCCGCCTTCACCGATAACACAGCTGATGACGGGAACACGGACGGCAAAGCATTCGTCAATGCAGGAAGCGATCGCTTCCGCTTGTCCGCGTTCTTCCCCTTCGATTCCCGGAAAAGCGCCCGCCGTGTCGACAAAAGTGATAACGGGCAAGCCAAATCTGTCTGCCATTTTCATCAGCCGGATCGCTTTGCGGTAACCTTCCGGTTTGGCCATGCCGAAACTGTGTTTCAGGCGGGTTTCGATGTCGCATCCCTTTTCCTGACCGATGACCATAACGGAATGTCCCTGAAAACGGCCGATTCCGCCGACGATGGCGGCGTCTTCGGCAAACAGCCGGTCTCCGGCCAATAATGTGAAGTCCGTGATCAATCCGTCGATGTAATCCAAGCAATGCGGTCTGTCCGGATGACGCGCGACTTGCGTTTTCTGCCACGGCGTCAATTTGGCGTACAGCTGGTTGATTTGTTTTTCGACTTTTTTCTGCAGCCGGCTGATTTCTTCGGCGATGCTGACGCCGTCTTCCGTCGCGCTGAGGTGACGCAATCCTTCGATTTTGCTTTCCATTTCGGCAATGGGTTTTTCAAATTCCAGATATTGTTCCTGTTCCATGGGCGACCTTTCGTAAAACTTTTCTCCTTTCTTATCACGTTTAAACGCGTAAGAGAATAAAAATTTCCGTCAGTATTTGTTTTGTGATGAATCGTCTGACGATAACGCTGTAATAATGCCTTGAAACAAGGGAAAAATCAGTCTGTCTTTTTCTTTGCTTGCATAAGGATTTCAGCTGTTCTGTTCTGCTCCGGAACGAGAAACATCTCTGGAACAATGGTGCTTTTATCGTTTTTTAAAGAACTCATTTGCTGCTTCTTTGTAAAATTAAAAGTGTTTTTTAGGACAGCTTGATGCGTTATAAAAGAGTTTATGTATATAAGCGACAGCATTCCATAAATGCAGATATGCCAGCCTATGTTTTTTCTCTGAGAAAGAAATAAAAGAACGAAAACGGGAAAGGCATAAAATTGAGGGACGTATCTTGCCCACCAGTTGACGGGATTCGTTAAAACGGTCGTAAGTAAAACCAGTAGGATCAAACGATTCAAAGCCTTGTCCGGTGCGGATGCGCTCCATACAAAGGGAAATAAAAGAACAGACAGCAACAAAATGCCGCTCCACCACACGCCAAAACCGCATATCCGGATGTCTGCGTAAGGTAACTTTGACAATTCATAGTCGTCATAGGTAAAGGGGAGTTTTAATTGAATGCGTTTACCTTTGAAAAAATCCTCTTTAAAATCGTCATCAACATGATTGAAGGTTGAGATGAAAAGCTTATATGGCATTGACTTGTTCAAAAACATTCGTGGCGTGTTTGTCGCCATAAAATCTATTTTATCCTGTCCCATGAGCGGATAAAACAGGTGTTTTCCTTGATATAAATTCGTTAAATACGGATTTATTCCCGTTAAGATGAATAAAAAAGCCAAAATGAAAATATTTTTAAAAAATACCTTTAAATCTTGTTTTTTTATCTTCAGATAAATCATCCATAAAGCATACGTTTCAAAAGCATAAAATATTCCGGTTGATTTGGTACTCATAAGAATGAGCGTACTCATGATTAAAATGAGGCGGGCTTTTTTTGAGTTGTGATCCGTTTTTTCCAGTTCAATGATGGACAACAGCAGAAGCATGAAGCTGTTGTAAACAAGTCCGTCTACATCGTATGTGTATATTTGTGCAAGACATACCGGATTCAAAACAAGTAATAATGATAAAAATAATGACAATAAAAAATCATTTTCTTTAAAAAATTCCGTTAATATATACATTGAGTAAAAGAATAGGATAATGGAAAAAAGAAAATTGAACGATTTTCCAGATTCAATATTACCTGTCAGATAAAAAATATTAGCCGCAACGATCTCGCTGAATTTCGGGTAAGAATCAATGTAAGGCACGCCGAGTATTTTAAAATCCCAATGCTTCGCCAAAAAATCGGCAGCCCTGACATATACGGGATTCCAGCCTTCCTTCAGGAAAAGCGCCGCCGTCTGATGATACCACGGGCCATCATAAGAGGAATCAAAAAGATGATTTGAAATAAATAATGAAATTATAATAAAAAGAAACGAAATGAAAATGCTCAAAAGGTTCGTTTTCACATTCGGAAAAAGGAAAAACAAGGCAAATGCGGCGGAAATAAGGGATAAAGGCGTGTAAAAGGAATTTATGCCGATGTTTAAAATAAAACCGGTGCATGAAAAAATAAATAATAAAAAAAATCCGGTCAGAAGGAAAAAAGAAATATTGAAGAAAATATCGGGTATTCTAATCTTTTTCATAAGGGGCGTTTCATAAAATAGCGGTTTTTCAGTTCGAAGGCGACTGTTTTTTTATTTTAATCCGTCTTTAAAAAACAGTCAAACCTTCTATCACATTTAAAAACGTAAGAAAATAAAAATTCTGTCCGCATTTAGAGAAAATTTATAAAATCACGTTATCATCTTTTCTGAAACAAGTGTTTTTCCAGATTTTTCGGAAGGATCAGAAAGTGATAGGGTTAATCGTTTTATTCAGTGTGTCGGTCACATCTTCCCTGCTGTGGCTGGGGGGCGTTCTGTTCTATATTTATGCCAAGATCGGTTTCCCCCAGTTGTTGGGGCTGCCCGTTCCGGATGTCGCTTTGCTGGCTTCAATCGCTTTTTTGCCGGTAATATTTTTATGGATGGCTGTAGGCTTGATATATAATGCAATGACGTTGCGCAAACACGGCAATACTGTAAATCTGCTGTTGGCGCAGACCCGCCGTTCTGCCGATCATGCGGAAGTCATGGTGCGTACGCTGATGGAAACGCAAGTTCAGACACGCAGCGCGCTGGTTTTACATAACGCCGATTTGTTTATCAATGAATTAAACGATTTACTGTCCGATATCGTCGTCCGGTTGGGATTGATTCAGCCGGCGCACACGGAAATCGTCTGGCAGCGTGTCGGCGACGGCAATCGTTGGGCTTTTTGTAAAGTGTTGTTGCAGAATGCCGAAAATTCGCCGAAATTCAAAGACGATTTGCAGAACCAGTTAAAGCGTGACGAGATACTGTCGAATGCTTTACGAACGTTTTGTTATCGCTTCGAACAAATGTTCACGATGCTGGAACGTCATGATTTCGAACATTATCTGACCAAGATTTTTGAAGAAGGATCTTTGGGGCGTGTTTATTCGCGCTTTGTTGAAGCCTGTCGTGAAGTGGACGGGCGGCAGAGTGCTTTCGTCCGTTCCGAATCGGTTGCGTTTGAGCCGTCTCCTGCGGAGGAGGAAGTATCCTTTACGGCAGAGCCGGAACAAACGGATGAGGAACAGACGTTTGATTCCGCGGCGGAAACGGCTCCTTTCGACGATAACAAAACAGAGCTTTCCGAATATTCCGAACGGCGGGAAATGTCGTCGCCTTTTGAATTTTTAAGGCCGACGCGTTGATTTTTATTTTCCTTTAAAGCCAAAAAAAGTATAACTGAAAACGTCCTGAAAAAAGGGAGACGGTTATGATTGATTTTAATTTTTCCATTCCGACAAAAGTCTTGTTCGGAGCCGGCCGGCTTGATGAATTGAAACGCGAGCCGTTGCCCGGCCGTTTCGCATTGGTCGTTGTATCCGCCGGAAAGGCGATGCGGGAAAACGGTTATTTGGATCGTGTTCTGGAGGCGTTGAAACATCAGGGAATTGAATACTTGATTTTTGATAAAATCCGTCCGAATCCGTCTAAGGCCGATGTTATGGAAGCCGCACAGCTCGCCCGTGATAATTTTTGTGATTTTGTTGTCGGTGTCGGCGGTTCCAGTACGATCGACGCGGCAAAAGGCGCCGCGTTGATGGCGCGCAATCCGGGGGATTTGTGGGATTATATCGTGACCGGTTCGGGAAAGGGAAAGCCCGTAAAAAACAAAGCGCTGCCGATCGTCGCGGTGATGACGACGTCCGGTTCGGGGACGGAAGTCAATCCGTGGATGGATATCACGGACGAGGAATTGCATGAAAAAATAGGATTCGGTGTTCCGTCAACATTCCCGACGCTGTCCGTCGTTGATCCGGAATTGATGTTGTCCGTACCGCCGATGATGACGGTTATTCAAGGTTTTGACGCTTTTTTCCATGCGGCGGAAGGTTTTATAGCCAAAATAGCAACGCCGATCAGCGAAGCGTTTTCTCTGCAGGTTATCCGCTTGATTTATAAAAATCTGCCTAAAGTTGCGCAGGACGGTTCGGATATTGAAGCCAGAACAAATGTGGCGTTGGCCGGATTGTTGTCGGGAATGGTTCAATCGACGTCCAGCTGTACGTCCGAGCATTCCATGGAACACGCGCTGAGCGCTTATCATCCGGAATTGCCGCACGGCGCGGGTGTTTTGATGATTTCGGAGGCGTATTTCTCCTTTTTTGCAAAATATGTACCCGACCGGTTCATTAAAATGGCGCATATGATGGGCGAGGTGACAGACGGTCTTCCCGAAGAGGAAAAACCGTATACTTTTGTTCGCGCTCTGCATAAATTAAAGGAAAAATGCGGCGTAGACGGATTGAAAATGTCCGATTACGGTATTCAGGCCGACGAAATGGAAACATTGGCCAGAAATGCGCATAAAACGATGAGCAATCTTTTTGCTATGGACAGATATACACTGTCTTTACAAGAAAACGTTGATATTTTTAAGGCGGCCTATCGCTAAAAAGAAATACGGCGGGAAATATCGAGATTCTTTTCATAAAAAGTCTTGACAAGCACCGGTGTTTTGGACAAAAATCACATCAGTTTTTGAAGAAAGGATCGTCCTATGTCAGAAGTCATGCCGAATTGGAATTTGAACGATTTGTATCCGGGAATGGATTCGCCGGAACTAAAGAAAGATATGGCAGCCGTTTCAGCCGGCGCATTGCGCTTTGAAACGCATTATAAAGGGAAAATCGCCGCGACGACTCCCGACGAGTTCGGCAAATCCGTGGAAGAATATGAAAAATTGAACGAAACGTTGGGGCGGTTGGACGCTTATTCTTATATGATGCACTCTACCAACATGAGTGATCCCGAAATTTCGACGTTCTATCAGAACGTGATGGAAAAAGAAAACGACGTTTCCGGTAAAATGCTGTTTTTCGAATTGGAACTGAACAGTCTGACCGATGAACAGCTGGCGGAAAAGATGACGTCTCCCGTCGCTAAGAAATATGAGCCGTGGATTAAAAATGTCCGTGCCGCGCGAGATCATATGTTGCCGGAAAACATGGAAAAGTTGCTGCATGACAAGGCTATGAGTTCTTCCACCGCGTGGATTCGTTTGTTCGACGAAACGATGGCGGGGCTGCGTTTCAACATCGGCGGAAAGAAACTGACGGAACCCGAAGCGGCCGCGAAGATGTCCGATCCGGATATTGAAACGCGTCATGAGGCGTGCGCCGAAATGAACCGCGTGATGAAAGAAAACATGTCCACGTTCGCGCTGATTACCAATACTCTGGCAAAAGACAAGCAGATCGAAGACGAATGGCGCGGCTATAAACGGCCGATATCCGCCCGTAACATTCAAAATCAGGTGGAAGACGAAGTTGTTGACGCGTTGGTCGATTCCGTCGTGGACAGTCATGCGGACATTTCCCACCGTTATTATAAAATGAAAGCGGATTGGCTGGGTGTCGACAAGCTGGATTATTCCGACAGAAACGCGCCGATTCCCGATTTGCCCGAAAAGAAATATTCTTGGGAGGACGCAAAGAAAATCGTTCTGTCCGCGTATAACGAGTTTTCGCCTGAAATGGCCGCTATCGGCAAGAAATTCTTTGATAACAACTGGATTGATGTCGCTCCGAAAGAAGGCAAGGAAGGCGGGGCGTATTCCCATCCGACCGTTCCGTCGGCGCACCCGTATATCATGCTGAACTATATGGGAACGGCCGGTGACGTTATGACTTTGGCGCATGAGCTGGGACACGGTGTGCATCAATATCTGGCGCGCGAACAGGGGATGCTGAAGTCGAACACGCCGATTACACTGGCGGAAACGGCTTCCATCTTCGGTGAAATGATGACCTTCAAATATATGCTGAAGCATGAGCAGGATCCGAAGCAGCGGTTTGCCATGTTGGCTGAAAAAACGGGATCGATGATTAACTCGTCCGTCCGTCAGATCGCTTTTCACCGTTTTGAAACGGAAGTGCATACAGCCCGTCGCAAAGAAGGCGAATTGTCGCCCGAACGGCTGAACGGTATCTGGACAAAGACGCAGAGCGACGCTTTGGGGCCGTCCGTGACAAACGATGACAATTCGAATGCGATGTGGGCTTCCGTTCCGCATTTGATTCATACGCCCTTCTACGTTTATGGCTATGCGTTCGGGGATTGTCTGGTCAATTCTTTGTATAAAGTGTATGAAGAAGGCAAGGTCGCCGATTTCCCGAAAAAATACATGGAAATGCTGTCCAAAGGCGGTTCGGAACGTCATCAGCAAATGCTGAAGCCTTTCGGTCTGGATGCGTCCAAGGCTGATTTTTGGAAAAAAGGCCTGAGTGTCGTCAAAGGCTTTGTCGATGAATTGGAAGTTTTAACCGACCAGCTGGGAATGAATAAAAACAAAACGCAGCAGGCAAACAAAACCGCAGTTGCTGCAAAGCAGCCGGTGACATTGGCTTCGGCGGTCAAGGCGGCTACAAAAAACGGCAGGTAGATCAATACGAAAAAAGCCTATCCGTCGGATGGGCTTTTTTTGTAATTAGAAAACCACGCGCTAGGCGCGTGGTTCAGGAAAGCTTATAGCTATGCGCAGAAAAAACTCCTTTGCTACAATACAGGAGGTCTGGTGAACCAACGAGCGTTGAAGTCAAAGGAGTAATCATTATGAATGATATGCATACGCTATCACATTCGACGCGGAATTGTAAATATCACATAGTATTTGCGCCGAAATATCGCCATAAAATGTTTTATGGCGGAAAACATTACGAAATAGGCCGAATGCCAAGAAAATTGTGCAAATGAAAAAGTGATGAATGTTTCGGAAGCGTGTCCGGATTTATGAAATTTCTGAAAGGGAAAAGCGTCCTAATCCATGAACAATGGAGCAATATCAGAGGCAAATACCGGAGCGGATAATTCCGGTGCAAAGGGGATTATGCGGATACGACCGGAAATAATACAAAGAAGATAACGGAATATATTCAACATCCCTTTTTGATAAGGGGCTTTTCTTATAAAAGAAAAAATTTTTTACGGGAAGTTTTTTTCACCACAAAAAAACGGCGAAGCCGAAACTTCGCCGTTTTTTTTCTATTTATAGCGTATCAGTACGGAGCTACGCAATAAACTTCATCCCCTTTTGACGCTTTCGGTGAATATTTAACATACCCCGATTTGCAGGTGATACCATTTTGAACAGGCGCACATGTATTTTGACCGGTTTTATATTGTCCGGCAATACATTTTCTGTCTGTCTTTTGGTTAAGATCCTGCCGCGCCTTTTTCGCGTTCTTTTTTATTCCGGAAAGACTGGCCGATGTATCCGAATGGACTGCGGCCCCTTCCATTATTATCTTTCTGGATTTGGCTATCTGGAAAGAAGAAGACATATCCAACACGGATTCCGCCCGAACGGCTGATGGCGAGAAAAACACAACGGTTAAAATAAAGAATAATATTTTCATTTCTTTTCCCTCCTTTTATTTCTTACAACCGATCGTGCCGATTGTTTTCAACCCTGAAGCGCAGCTTTCAGCTCTGGAATTACTCGTATACTGAAGCTTGTAAGGTGCCGTTTTTGCTACAATGCAACTGAAGCTTCCATCTTCACAGAGGAAAACGCATTCTTTTTTGTAGTTGTCATCTTCTTCCATGTGCGCTTTTCTGTAGTTTTCGCAGCGCGGCATATCCCAGAAGTATCCTTTCTTAGCCGAGCAAACAATTGTCGGGTTGGAATAGTCGCCATCCGCTGTACACGTTACTCCCTCCGAATATTGGCTTAAATCCTCGGCTTCTTTTGCAAGCGATTTTCTCGTTATCGTATCGAAGGGCATGGAAGCAGGATGATTTTCCAGCCAACCGTAATCGTCTTTAAACTTGGCTTTGAAATCTATCACGCAACTATAATAGTCGTACGTACCGGACTGCGGTGTATAATCATAGGAGCCGCCTGATTTCGGCGCATAGAAGTAATACGGTTTCAAACAGGTCAGAAAACGTGAAACTCCCGCGTTGTTGTTCGCGGCGGTTTCATTCCAGCCGATGCAGGATGGGCCGTCGCCATAAGGTCCCCCCATTGTCGTAGAGCTTGAACAATCAGCGGTCGTTCCGCTGCCGCATTTCGCGTATTCCGTGTTCATTTCCTGATTCCGTATCCAGTTTTCGCAACGCGCTTTGGTCGCAAAACGAACCCCGGGCGCATATCCTGCCTTTGTCGGTTTAAAGCCCCAGTTAACGGTGATCTTTTTTTCGTCATCGTTGATTTCACCGGCGGCGCAGCCGTAAAGACAGAAAGCGTCGTGGTCGACGTTAGTCGAAAGTTTACCCTGACTGACGGCGGTCGTTACCGCATCATAAAACGCACTGTAGTTGCCGGCATGCGGATCAGCCACGTCAATATTGCCGCTTATGGTACCCACCACGTCTATAATATTGACTTTCCATTGATTGCTTGCCGCATAAACCAAATGGGCAAAACAAGTTACCCCTAAAAATGCTAAAAGAAGTTTTTTCATAGTACCCTCCTGAAAAATTCTAATCATTATTACAATAGAACAAAATAGTTGTCTATTCAATGAAAAATGTGCGTGAGCCCTTCTTTTCGATAATGAAGCCTATCAAGAAAAAATGTATGCTTTTGAAAATAAAGTGTTTTTTTTGGGAAGTTTTTTAGGGGGGGGAAAATCGTTCGTCAAAAGTTTTTATGAAAAAAATATTTCCGAGTCGCCGAAATGTTCTCGTTAAAAAAAGCTCCGTTCTTTTCGGAGCTTTTTTCTGATTCCCGCGGGATTATCCCATCGCTTTGGTGATTTGATCCTGCATGGCAAATGTTCCCATAACCGCCCATGCAATCGTACCGGACACGAACAGCGTTGCGATCATGTTCAAAACGCTTGCTTTTTGTCCGATGCTGGTGACGCTGTCTTCCAGCCATTCGTTTGCCATCTGATCCAGCGCTTCCTGAAAGTTGTCCATTTCGGAATAAATACGCAAGTCACCGACGATTTCCTTGTCGGGAAAACCCAACCCCGTTTTGGTCAGCGCTTCCCCCAGGTTGTCCCCGTTGTTAATGAAAACCAACGCTGAATCGATCCGGTAAAGCAAATACGGGCTGGCATCGTGGCGCAAAGAACGCAACGCCTGCGAAACCGGCGTTCCCGCACGCACCAAAGCCGATAACGCCAACATCCACGTCACGCCGACGAATATCCGGTAAAGCGACCATGGCGGTATGTTTTCGACAAAGGCGCGTGTTTTTCCTTTCCAGCGTCCCATCGTCAGGTAAATCAAGACAAATACCGTCGGCAGAGAAGCAAAGGCGACCGCCCAGTTTTTTTGAATCCAGATGGAAAGGGCGACCAGATCTTTCGCGCTGCCTGTCCAGCGTGTGTTCGGCGCGGCGTTCATCATCGGCGGAACCATGTAGGCTCCGATTGCGTAAATGATCAAAATGACCATCATGGACAAAAACATCGGGTAACTGATTGCGCTGACTAAAGGTTCTTTCATTTTTTTCGTTCCTTCGGTCACTTTGATCAGGTTTTCCAACGCGCCTTCCAAGTGGGAAACGTCACCGACCGACAGCATCAGACGTTCGCTGGCCGGCGCCCATCCTTCCAAAGCAACGGAAAACGGATTACCGTTTTGCAATGACCGCGACCAATATAAAATCGCCAAAGCCATCGGTTCGTCGGGGTTTTTCCCGTCATTGGTGATAATGCCGCGGATTCGATCCAGCGCATCCATCAACGAAAAGCGGTTTCGCAGTAATGAAATCAGCTTGCGATAAATCTTCATGCGCGTGCCGCCGCTCATCCTGCAGATAATCATGGCGTAATACCGGTTAAGATCCGCTACTGAAAATTTGCTGTTTGCCATTTTTCCCTCTTTACCGTTTAATTTTAATAGACAGGTCGTTCATCTAACAATCCGCACCAACGTTCCACTTCTTCCGCATCAATCAGACCGTTCAACATACGCTCGATGGAACAGTCTTTCATTGTACGGCCGCCTAAATCGCCAGTCCAATAATCAATCGCTTTTTTGGTTTCCCCGTTGACCAGCAAATTTAAAAATGTTGCATCCGGCATCAGAATTTCACCGACGACGCAACGGCCTTTACAACCGTTTCCGCCGCATTCGGGACAACCGGGGCCGCGCAGATAAGCCTGTTCCATTCCGAAATCCCCGTAAGCTTTGCGCAAACGCTGCACGGTGGGATGATCCGGTTTTTGCGATACGGGAATGCGGCAATGCGGACAGACGCGACGGAACAGACGTTGGGAAATCATACCTTTCATGATTTCAGGGTCGATCAATTTGAACGTTTCGACCCCCATGTCGCGGAAACGCATAATCACCGCCGGTGATGAGTTCGCGTGCAGTGTCGACCACACGCCGTGTCCCGACAGAGCGCCTTTGAACGCTAATTGCGCCGAAGACAATGTTCGAATTTCCCCGATCATCAGCATGTCCGGGTCGGAACGCAGGGAGGCCGCCAGAGCTTTTGTGAATTCCTGCTCTTTCAACGCTTCCGTATTCGCGTTTGTCACGGGCATCTGACGTGCTCCGGGAATCGGGTATTCGGGCGGGTCTTCCACGGTGATGAGGTTCAATTCATAGTTTCTTTCCTGCAACATTGAAATCATGTTGCGCTGAAGCGTTGTCGATTTTCCGGAACCGGTCGGCCCTGCCACAATGATAATGCCGATCGGTACCGCACGCAGACGGTAAAACATATCGGCTTCCCGCTGGGTGTATCCTAACGCCATCAAATCGCCCGCGTTGTCGGGGTCTTCATCCGCGTAAAGCAAACGCATGACCAGATAGCGTGTACCGAAAGCGATCGGGTTGAATTGTAAACGAACCCCTAAAACCAGTTTCGGCAGTCTTAATTTACCGTTGGAGCCGCGCAGCGGCGCATCGCCGATTTTTTGCGCCGCCTGATATTCGTTCTGGGCATAGTTTGCATCTGAAATGTCCGAAGAAGCGAATGCGGCGCGCACGAAAGCCTCACCCCATTCCTTTGTGTTTTCCAGAACGACCTGCATCATGCCGTTTTGACGGAAAAAGATTTGAGTTTTGTGTGATCCGACGACAACATGAACGTCGGAAACTTTGACGGCTGCCGCTTTGGTCAGGACGGACACGTAGTCCTTTTGCATTTGCAGCTGATCAAGGTCGGCGGCGCTGCCTGTTTCTTCCTCGACTTCTTCCGGAGCCTCTTTTTCGGCGCGTTCGTAAATGGCGCGAATCAGGTTGGCCGGAACGTATTCAGCCTTGTTGACCTGCAATTTCTTTTTGCGCGCCAAAACTTCGAAGCTTAAAACGCGTCCGTCGAATTTATGTTCCGAATTGACCAGAAAACGGCCGTTGTCAAACAGTGCCAGCAAAGCGCGGGTGTCGTCTTTGACGGGAAAAGAACCCTTCGGTGCGGTAATGCATTTGCTGTTGGCAAAAAGCTCGTTTAAAACTTCCGAGCTTTTTTTCGGAGCCGCTTTGGCTTCAGCTGAAGGGGCGCTTCCCGATTTTGATTTTGCTGGTAAAGGCATGACGTTCCGTTCCTGATTTTTTACCGATAACATCTAAAGTGTAAACAGGGGAAAAATTTTTCCCCTGTTGTACGTTATTATCTTGCTAAAGCGGCGCCGGAAAATGAAGGCAATGAAGATTTCTTTACCGCCATTGGCGCCGGACGGGCACGCTTTGTATCCGCGCTGCTTCCTCCGGCAGGATTTTCAGACAGCAATCCGGCAGACGGGAAGCCAATCATTTCTTTGTCATCGCCGATTTGAACGATGACAAAGTCTTTGTCTATGCTGACAACCGTGTGTCCGGTGGGAAGGATCGTCGATTGTTTGGCAAAGAATGTCGCTTTATCTTTCTTGGATATCAATTTGGCAATCAAAGTTCCCGCCGTTCCGCGGATTTCCGTAACCGCATACAGAGAGGATGCCGGTTCCCTTTCCAGTTTTTCGGAATTATCGTCGTCGTCTGCCGATTTACTTACAGTCAACGCTTCTCCCGCTTTTTTCTTGGTCAGCATTTCATCGCCGGTGGCGGTCAATTGAGTCGAAACACGGGAGGATGCCGTACGCTTGATTTTGGCCGGTCTGGTCGCCGCAATCAAAGCCGGCTGCAGTCCTTTGGCCTGTACTAAGGCCGCCGCATCATATTTTTTGCGCAGTTCCTGTTTTTTACGTTCCTTTTCTTCCGCTTCTTCTTTTTCTTTTCGTTGCTGAGCCTGTTCTTCATCTTTCATTTTTTGGATGCGTCTGTCTTCTTCGCGTTTTAATGCCGCTTCGATTTGTTTCTGGCGGATTTCAGCTTTTTGTTTGCGCTCCAAAGCTTCCTGACGCTTCAGATCCTGCGCCAATTCCCATTCCAAGCGCGCTTGAGTCATCTTTTCACGACGTTCAATCTCGTCAAAAAGCGTTTGGCGGTTGGATGTTTTTAACGCATCAATTTCAGAACGCAGCTGTTCACGTTTCAACTGCAACATCAGAGCGTTGTTTTCCCGCTCCATTTCCGCCATTTCACGGAAAACATCGCTGGATATTTTTCCTAAAACCTGATCGCTCGGCGGAGTGGATAAGTTGATTGCATTCGTTTCCGAAGGCGCAAAACTGAAATCGGAAGGCGGCGGAGGAGGAACATCCAAACCGGCCGCCGGAGCCGGAATATCCATACTTAATTGAGGTTCGACCGGCGCGGATGCCGGATTTAAATCGGCAGCAGGCTCGGAAACGGGCGTCGCTATTTCTGCAGGAGCCTGCTCCGTTTTTTCTTCTTTGGCCGGTTCGGCCGGTTTTGCAGTGTCAACGGGAGCCGGATCCGCAAAAAAGGAATCGTCAAACAAATCATCTGCATACGCTGCCGGAACAGTCGCGGAAATAACCGCTGCTGCCAACCAAAGGTGTTTTTTAAAGAAGTGGTTCATAGATTTGTCCTTCATAAGTCCAAGTGTTGCTGTTCGGGTTAAATTTCAAGTTTACAATTTCCAAAGCGGGAAATTTCTTAAATAAAACCAGCCAATCCTCCATCGGAAGTTCGGATGAAAAAGAAAATTTCAGCTTCGGGTATGTTTTTATTACCGTTTCGACTGTTTTAAGGCCGTCCGGAGAATTTTCCATTTTATGAACGGTACGTTCTTCCTTCAGGGCTATAGACTGGTTGATGGATTGAAAAATATTGGTCAATTCCTCGCGCATTTCGTAAACCCTCATTTTCGGCGTTTCGGAATGAACCGCAATATCGCCAAGCGCCAGACTGACAATGGCGTTTTTGCCGGAATCGTCAATCAGAAAATCCAATCCGTGGATGTTGTATTCTTGAAAAGCGCGTTTCAGCCAGCCTAAATTTCCCCATTCCATCGTCCATGTTGTCGACAATCCCGTCGGCGAACAGGACACGTCTCCCATTTTCCAGCCCGGAACGATAATCGTTTTCATTTGCATGACGGCGGCTTGACAACGGTTCAGAAAGTCTTCCGTCACAATCAGTTTTTCCCATGGATGAACGACCTTTGGCTGTTCGGGCAGAGGCTCTTCTTCTTCTATGACAGGCAGAGGAGCTAACGGTCGAATGACCGGTTTTTTCGGTGTATCGAACAGTCCGGAAATAAGTTTCCAGCCGACAAACAAAACCAATAATCCCGCTCCTAAAACGATCATTTTTGTTTTGGAGCTGGTCTTATTGATACGCATCAGTTTGGAAGAACCGGGGGATTTTAAAATATCCCACAGATCGACTTCTTCCGTCCCTTCAATTTCCCAGGAAGCGGGCGCGATCTTTCTGCCCCAGTCCGGCACAGCCATCATGGCAAAAAAAGCTTTTTTAGCGTCTTCTTCGTTCAGATACAGGATATCTTCTTCCGATAAAATCAAGTCGTTCCGGACGGCAATAAACCACCATCCTTCGTCAACTTCAAATACGGCGACGGAAGAAGATTTGTCCTGAAATTTTTCGGCAACCGCAGCCGCCGCAGAAGGCATGCCGGATTTATGACCTTCGGCGGAATTTCCGATACCGTATTGCGGGGATGTTCCGGAACGAAGGCAGAAAAGATCCGCTCCTTCCATAACGTTTTCGACGGTTTCTTTGACTTCCGGATAAGGGTCGTTGGTGTCCTGCAACGGCTGCCAGAACAAACTGACGGCATACGTCACGTTGTTGACGACAATCGTCGGTCCCCAAGACGGTTCGGAAGAATCTCCGTCTTCCGATTCTCCATCTGTTTCCAGATTTTCAGAATCGTCTTCCAGATCATCTACGGTCAGTTCTTCTTCCTCTTCTTCTGCAGCCATAGGTTTTATCCTGTTAAAGGTTCTTCATTCTTGTTTCCGGAGAAAGCGGAGAGACAAGCACTTCCGGCGTTAACAGAATAACCATGACGTTTCTGTTCTTTTCCGCTGTGTTTGTAGCCCCGAACATTTCTGTTGTTTTTCCTGTTTGCGTGTTGACTTCTTCGAAACCGGTCAGCATCAAAGTTGATCCCGACGTCATCGCAATTTCTTGCACGAAACCGCGGGTTCTGATCTTCGGCAACATAACCGTCGACTGTCCATCGGTGCCGCCGGCGCTTTTTTCCGTCATGGCTTCCAGCTGTGTTAACGTCATGGTAAACATGACCATTAAACGCCCATGATCCAAAATGCGCGGTAAAACTTCCATCGTGAAGCCATAGTTGATTTTTGCAGGCGTGATGGAAACGGACGTGGTGTCAGAATTCATTGTTGTTTCAATTTTTTCAATGTAGGATTCGTTCGTCGATACCTGAATCGGCGCAATTCTGTTGTTTAATGTCGTTACGGATGCGCTGGTGACCAATGATGTCGTTCCTTGCGTGTTCAATGCGTCAAATATCAGGTTTATGTTGTCGACATGACTGTCTCCCGGAATTAAAGTCATCCCGAGCGCGCCGGTTGATTGAGCTGTAGAGGTTAAATTGAACCTCAATTTGTTGCTCAAGAATTTGACAACGGAATTGACGCTTAATCCCATGGATGTGGAATCGGTCAGGGTGACATTTAAGACTTTGACCGAAATCGCAACCTGACGTGACAATCTGTCATTCATGCTGTTGACGTATTGCGCAATTCTCTGCAAAGTGAACGGCGGTGCCGTGACAGTTATCGTACCGTTTGTCGGAATGACGTTCATTGTTGCGCCTTCGGGCAACATGGCGGAAACGGCGGCTTCCAACTGAGACCAGAAATCCAGCTGAATTGAAGAGTCCATGGAAGCGGATGTCGTTCCCCCGCTTTCACCGGAAGCCGTTCCGGCGATGTTCGCACTCAAGTTTGATGTAACAGGCAGGGCATAAACGGTAAAAACGCGCGTTTCCATTTTATAAAACGAGATGACGCCGTTTTTGTATCTCCACCACAGTGCGAAACGGGAGCCGATCTGATCCAGCAGGCCGCTCAATTTCCCGGAATAAGCGGGCATAAACAATTCGACGTTGTTATTATCGGAAACGCTGCCTATGGCATCGCTGCTCGTATTTCCTTGCTGAGCGGAGCGGACTTCGTTTAAAATCATATCGTCAACGCGGACGGCAATGCCGGTCAGCGTGGTGATTTTTTCGGAAATCTGCAGTAAAGAAATCGGGGCGGTACTGACCAGCGTGATGCCGTCTTCCGATTCAAAACGGGCGGGCAGAGGATCCCCTTCATTGACGCGAAGGCTTTGGTTGCCCAACCAAATGTCGTCTTTGACCGAGATCGTATCCATTTTATACCCGTCGGCAGGATTGTAAGGCTGCTCCAAATTGGCTTGAATCTTGTCGGAAATCCTGTCCACCTGTTTCAGGTTGGATCTGTACAGCGTGCAGGAAGTCAAGCCGATTAAGGACGCGGCAAGCAAAAATAAATGTTTAGTCCGCATTTTCATCCTCCTGAGTAGTCACTAACAATACGCGGTTTCCTTTATAGAATGTCCCCCATGGAGCCGGTCGGACACGGGCGAAAGAGCGAATCAGCGCTGAAGCGACATCCATAAATCGGCCTCTGAACATGGCGCCTGCTTCCAGAATGTATTCGCGATCCGTATTCCACACAACGCGCCATCCGGCTTTGTCACCCCATTCCGTCAGTAAAGAACGGACGGACGAGCCTTCCGTCGCCAGCCAATCTTCAACGGGATCCGCCGGATCATAATTTTCGGCGGAAGAAATATCGTTTGAAGCTGTTTCGGTCACTGCAGAGGCAGTCGTTTGATTCGGCGTCGGCTGAGTTCCCGTATCCTTGGAGCTGTCATAGCTGTACAGTCCGTTTGTGCCAACCCCTCCCGGAGCTGTGGCAGACAAATCTTCTCCACGATATCCGTAGGTGTTTTGCAAGACATCAGGCGGTGTTCTCTGACCGAATTGGCCGCCGCCGACAGGAGCGGTGAATTCAGGGGCGGCAGATGTGGTTCCCGCTGAAACCCCCGGCCAAGCTTGATCTTCCTGAACGAATTGAGTACAGCCGTTTGTTAAGAAAACAGCTGTAAGAAGACTGATTATACTGATGTTTTTGTATGGATACGCCATAAAACAATCTCCAAAATAGTCGAAACGCTTCTTTAGAATTATAATTAAAGCATTAAATTCTTTAAAAAATCCTTTATAAAAACGACAATCTCCGTCAAATGTCGTTTCTTTTGCGGGATTTTTTTTTAAAAATAACAGAGTTTCTTTGCTTTTTCAATCAAGGAACAAAACGGTTACCATTGCTTGTAATACAAACGTTCTTTAATGCCGTTGCTTTCGGTCGTGTATTCCGTATAACCTTCTTCCGGCAGGGTAATCATACGTAAAACGATTGTATGCGGCGTTCTGTCCGTAACCACGGGGATGATCTGAACCTCTTCCATTCCCACGCCCAACAGAGTGTTACGGATGATGGCAAACCGTTTGTTCTGCAGAGCGGGATTTATGTTGCTCATTCTGACTTCAACGGCGTTCTGGATGTCTTTTTTCGCTTTTTGTCCCAGAGCCTTGATCCATTTGATGGATTGAACGGACATTTCCGTATTGTCCGGTTTAAACGTTAATCGCAACTCGGTTGGATCAATGGATTTCGTTTCCGTTTTTGTCTTCGGCACAATCAATGAGGGAGCGGCGGAAAAACTTCCGGCCGACGTGTCGTTTTGAGTTTTTTCCGTTGAATCCTGCTTTGCTTTAACCGAATCATCGGAGCCGATGGACGGGACGCCTTCCGGTGTTTCATTCTTTCCAAAGAAAGAAAAGATTTTTGTCATCAATCCGTCATCGGGTGTCGCGGCGGTTTTGTCTGTATCGGTTGAACCGGCGGCAATGTTGGGAAAAGATTGCGCAGGATTTTGTCCGGGCGCAGAAGGTGTCGTTCCCGACGGCTGTGCCGATGCGGCGGCCGGCGCGGAAGAGCCTAAAGGCAATAAAATCGGATTTTCTTTTGTTTCGGGCTTTTTTTCTTCTCCGATAACGCGAACGGGCGCAGAGCTTATTTCTTGCGTCGATGTGGCAGGGACGGGCTGTTCATCGGCAACGCGGAAAGCTTTGGCTTTTTCAGAGGATGACGGATCCGTTTCCGTACCGGCGGACCATACGGACGGCGTGTCGGATTGAGACATACTTGTCCAAACGGCCGCTTCCTGACGGTCAAGCCAGTTCAATGATTTCCTTTCCTGCTGCAGGGCGACGGCCTTTCCGTTCCGGTAAATAATGTCCTGTTTGTTTGAAAAAGCGGTTTGTGCGACAGGGGAAACTGTTTCGCCGGTTTTATTTTGCACAGTTTTTTCTTCGTTGCCCCCTATGTTTTTTTTGGATGTTCCTTTGACGGCGGCTATTTTCCATAAATCGGGGGAATCACCGGCTAAAGCGGCTTTGTGCTTAAAAGAGGAAGGGGAGGGGGGCGTTTTTTGAATCTGTTCCGGAGCGGGTGTCGCTTCTGAAAACGGAATATCCTGAACAACGGCGACTTGTGTTGTTTTTTCAGAAGATTTTATTTCTTCTTCGGCTTCTTTTTCGGTTTCAGGAGGTGTTACAGCCGGTTTGGCCGTTTCTTTTTTAGTGTCGTTTTCAACGGTTCGGGTTTGATCCGGTGTTCGACGGTGTTCCTGAACGTCGGAAAAGGATTCCGTATCTAAAGAAGCCACTTGCTTAGAACCGTTCATTTCCAACATGGCCGCATTTTGCCGTTTGATTTCCTCCTGTTTCGAAGCGTTCAGCTGACGGCGCAATTCTGCAACATCTACCCAACGTGTTTCCTTTTGCTCTTTCTTTTTGATTTCTTCTTTTTTATCGGAAACTTTTTGAAACGGTTTTGTTGCGACTTGAGCCGTTTCGGTTTTTGTGGATGATGCCGTTTTTTCCGGTAAAACGTCTTCATTTAAAAATTGTTCGGAAGCGATTATAACCGCTTTTTCCGATTGATTTAAAAGTTCCAGTCCGGATGCCATCAAATCATCTAAAGAAACGGCCGGAGATGATGGACTTTCCTTTGATATGATATCGTCTTGTTTTTCGGATTCGGGACGATCCGGTGTTTCCCGAACCGCCGGACGGATGACGGGCGGCCGGACGGGTGATTTTTCAACGGCAGGGATGGAAACGCTTTTCGTTCTTTCAAATGCCGGAGAAGGGATGTTGTCATTCAGGGCGACCTGATGAATCAAACCGGCCTTTTCAGTACTCCGTTTAACAAAAAAAGGAGAAGGAATCTCTTTATTCTGTTCGGATAATGAAAAATACGCCGGTACCGTATGACGTTTCGTTGATTGAGGCTGAACGTCCACATACGTTTTTATGAGCGAATCACGCTCCACCGCGCTGCGATGGTTTTTCAGTACATAGAATGAAAATTTGCAAAATCCGCAGACTAAAAGCAGATTGAATGCCAGAAAAAGAAAAGTTCCGCCGGAAAGAAGATATTTCTTTTCGTTGTTTTTTGAGAATGGTTTCTTTAACTTTTCTAGCGTGTATTTCATTTCTTTATAACTTTATGGTCCGGAAAATAAAATCTAAAGATACTTTTGAATTTTATCCGCAAAGTTGTTAACTATCGGTAAATTTTTATGTTTTTTTCAAAGTGATGAGACTTTTTTCCAAAAATAAAGCCTGAAAGGAAATATTTCAAAACCGTGACATTTTTTTTAATCGTGTGTAATTTTTTTAAAATCCGTTTAGAATCAATATGTTATCGGTTGCTTTCATAAATTTTTTTTGCATGGACATCCTGATTTGATTTTTATATTCTAAAAACATGAAGAGCGTTTAACCTTTCAAAAAGACAAGGAGATTTGAAATGAAACTTTTATATTTAGCTTTGGCGTTGTTGCTGGCGACTTCTACGGAAGGCTTTGCTGCTGACGCTTTTGGTACGGTGAAATCAAAAGGCGTACAATTATTCAATAACGTTAAGACGATCGTCTTCGTTCTGGGCGGTTTCGGTCTGGTCGGCTTGGCCGTCGGCGCGATTTTCGGTAACGTCAAATGGAAATGGTTCGCGAACCTGGCAATCGGTCTGGTCATTTTGGCAATCGCTTCTCAGATCATTGCTTACTTCACCGAAACCAGCGATGCAAGCGGATTCAACGATTCTTTGAAATAAGCTTGAACTTTCAGCTAAAATGCAAAAAAAGTCGCAATTCGTTGCGGCTTTTTTTGTTTTTTTTTATAAATACTCTTTTATAATGAAGAAAGGATTTGTTTATTTTTTTTTGTTACGCTACAACAAGAAAAAAGGAATTATTATGCGAGAACCGATTTTAAGAGCCGTTGCCATGCCC
>JAFYCE010000083.1 GCA_017539865.1 Alphaproteobacteria bacterium | reverse complement strand
CTGCTGTTCGTCACGATTGAGGATCGCCGCGGCAACCGCTATACGGCGGCAAAAGTGGAAGAAGACGTTTTCGAAGCCAGCCTTGTCGAACCCAAAGTCGACATCAAAACGGAATATGCGGAAGGAAGCATCAGCGGCGCGTTCATTCCCGACGCGAAAAACGCAGGCATCCCGACCAATGTCATCCACCAGATGATTTGGGCTTTTGACGGTCCCGTCGACTTTGCCAGAGATTTGCGCAAAGGCGACACCTTTACGGCCGTCTTCCAAAAAGAATACAACAAAGAAGGCCACCCGACCGGAAACGGGACACTGTTGTATGCGAAGCTCAAACTGCATTCGATGCAGCACGAACGTTATCTGTACGTCGATTCCAAAAATCAGGAGGATTATTACGACGAAACGGGAAGAATCGCCAAAAAGCTGTTTACCATGCACCCGTTGGCAAAGCCCCGTCAAACATCTAAATTCGGCCGGCGCAAACATCCCGTTTTAGGATATACGCTGATGCACTGGGGGGCGGATTTCGGCGCGCCCGTCGGTACACCGATTCGTTCGCCGGGGGAAGGAACCGTCACGCAGGCTTTGCATAAGGGATCTTACGGTTATTACGTCCAAATCAAACATAATTCGGAATACTCGACGGCTTACGGTCACATGAGCGGTTTTCATAAATTGACGAAAGTCGGCCGCAAAGTCAAAGCCGGAGACGTCATCGGTTATGTCGGTACGACGGGACGGTCGACAGGCCCCCATTTGCATTGGGAACTGATTAAAAACGGTAAACGAATCGATCCGGTCAGACAGCGAATCACTGCTCAGCGCAAATTATCCGGAGAGGAACTGCGCCGTTTCTTTGCCGAACGCGACAGAATGCGTGAAAACATCACGGGCGACATAGCCTATGCCAAAGCGGAGGCTTTGCCTGAAGACAGAAAGCCCGCCTATCAGGAACCCGCCCCCGTTAAAAAGACGGCTCAAAAGCCCAAGAAGAAAAAGACGCAAAAAACAGCGTCCCGTCATACGCAGTTAAACAACGGATAATAAAATGTTCCCGCCGGATCAATAGCGGGAATATTTTTTTCAGGAAAAAAATGAAACAGAAAAAGCTTTTTTATTATGTGATTTTTATCGGAACGGCGATTGTTTCTGCCCTGTTCTTTTATCATGACCGCAGTGTCAAATCGTCTTTACTGGAAAAATATGCAGATTCCGAAGCGGCCGTCCGGTTGTTAAAGGATACGCGCACCTTCCGTCTGTATCAAAAGGCGCATGAAAAAGAACCCTTGATTTCCCCGATCGCTTTTTCTTCAGCGTTGGAAGACTTAAAAAAATCAGGGAAAGAGGACGCCGACTTTGACTTTATTGTTTCTTTAGCCGGAATCCGCGTTTTATTGGGAGCTTTCTATCCGACGGATTTTGCGCTTTCCTTATCCGAAACGGCGAATATCCTGCGTGAAATAAAGATTCAAGGATATGATGCCGGCTTTCCTGAAAAGAACGAAAAAAAAGAATTCATCAATGAAACAATGACTTTGGCCGTGCAAGCGTACTTCCCGCCGGACAAAGCCGGAAATGAAAAATATCGGGTGGCGGATTACGCCTCCGCTCCGAACGGATTTTCAGCCACAGCGTTTCAGGATGACGACGATAACATCGTCATTGCTTTCCGCGGCGCCGACGAAATGAAAGACATGGACGACGTGAAAAGGATACTTAACGGGGAAATGCCGATGCAGTTCGGCAACGCCATGGATTTTTACAAAAAAATTCGCCACAAGCATCCTGATGCGTCCATTCGGGCGACGGGACATTCCTTAGGCGGTTCGTTGGCGCAGTTGCTGGCGGTTTATCATGATGACGTTTCGGCGTTGACGTGCAACCCCGTCGGCACGAAGCGGCTGTTTCAAAAAGATTTCAACGCCGACAACATCTTCAATCTGATTGTCCGGAACGACGTTTTTCCGCTTGCGATGCCGCAGGCCGGCCATTCTGTCGTCATACCTCCGGAAAATACCGACAAATACGGCGACCCGCTGCATCCGCATTCCGTTCTGCAGTGTTTTTTCAAATAAGCCGTTGATCAGAAGTTATACTTGACGTTGATCAAGCCCGTGCGATCGGTGTAGTGCGATTTGAACTTTCCTTCATAGGACAAGCCGATGTCGGTGTTGCCGCCGACAATCTCCGCCGCGCGCGCCGCGGGCGTCGGCATGACGAAAACGGCGTTAAGCTAGGCGCATTTCAGCAATACCGCCCGATAACGTTTTGCCAGTTCTTTCAATGTCGTCTTCGATTGTTTCATCGGTTTTCCCTCCTCCTTTCGAAGGGAAACGTTTATCCTTATTGATTATTTTTTATTCTGTCAACGTAAAAACTTTGTCCGTTTCCGGATAAAAAAAACCGGAAAGAATCGTTCTTTCCGGTTTTCCGTATCCGTTTCCGCTTAATTCAAGCCTAAAGCCCGTTTGTAAACATCCAAAACGAATTCCTCTTCCTGCCGTTCCTGATCGTCCATTTTGCGAATCTTCAACAGCTGTTTGATCGCCTTGACGTCAAAGTTGGCGGATTTGGCTTCCTCATAAATCTCTTTGATGTCGTTCTGCAGAGCTTTCTTTTCTTCTTCGATATGTTCGATCCGTTCGATATAGGACAACAACCGCCCCGCATCGACTCCGTTGACATCTTTAATTTCTTCGGCCATCGGCGTTCTCCTTATTCTTCATCGGCGTCTTCGACATCAAAGACGGGCACGTCCGTTTTCAAAGACTTCGGCGCTTCGGCGACGGCGCGTTCCAGATCGGCTTCCGTGCACAGACCAAGCAAAACGGGATTACGCGCTTTGATGTTCGCCATGTTCCAGTGCGTTCTGTCGCGAATCGCATCAATCGAATTTTTCGTTGTTCCGATCAATTTGCGAATCTGCGCATCCGTCAAATCGGGACGGTGCTTCAATATCCACGCGATCGCGTCCGGTTTGTCCTGACGTTTGGCCATCGGCGTATAGCGTGCGCCTTTGGAACGCGGCATCAATGCCGGCAAATCGGAAACATTGCGCTTCAAAACGGCCTTTTCATCGGCCTCGCAACGGGCGATTTCCTCTTTCGTCAGCTGGCCGTTAGCAACGGGATTCAAGCCCATCATGGACGCTCCGACATCCCCGTCCGCGATCGCCTGAATTTCCAACGAATGCATTCCGCAGAAATCGGCGATCTGTTCAAATGTTAAAGACGTATTCTCAACCAACCACACGGCGGTTGCTTTCGGCATAAGCGGTAAAGACATAACCCTCTCCTAAACAATTTATTTTATCTGGCAGAATAACCGAAACACCCTGTCAGGTCAAAATGATATTTCAAATTCTTTTATCGGTTCCCAAACCGTTCCCGTTTTTCCAGCGCGCATACCGTCATAAATCTTTCCGTTTTCCGCCAGCCAACCGCTCTTTTGAAAAAACGGTATCCATTCTCGCGCTTTTCCGGAATTTGCTTTGGACAAACAAAGGAAACCCGATCCCTGATACAGATAAACATTCCCGTTCAACGCATATCCCCGCGGCTGTCCGGCAATCAAACGGCAAGCCAGCCCTTCGTCAAAGCCGCTTTGAAGCAACAACTCAAAGTGGGAACCTTCGAATCCGTCCGAAGCGACTAAAAGGCCGCCGTTTAAAATGATAAAAGCTTTGCGTCGCCGGTGAAAATCCGATTCGGCGTTATTTTTCGGCTTTTCTGGCATCGGTCAGCATCAAATCCGACGGCCCCTGTTCCGCCGGAATCGGATCGTCGATATGACGGCAATTTCCTTCCAAGAACGCCCCCGGTTCGATTTCCAAACGTTCGTGCGTGATGTCGCCGGTCACTTTCGCCGGAGAAGCCAAAAAGACGGAACGGGCATACAGATGACCGTTGATGCCGCCGTGAACACGCGCGACATCGGCCTGTATCGAACCGTTGATCTGCGCATTGACCCCGACAATCAAGACGCGGCACCGGATATCGCCTTCGACATGCCCGTCGATATGCAGTTCCCCTTCGCAGACCAAATCCCCCGTAATCGTCAAATCCGAACTGATGATGGACGGAGAAGACGGCCGTCTGTCATTATCGCTTTTTTTTGCCTCGATTGTGTTTTTAATCCTTGAAAACATATTTCTTCGCCTTGATAAAATTCATTGGATCAACCGCCATCCCCCTGATACGGACTTCATAGTGCAAATGCGGCCCCGTACTGCGCCCCGTATTGCCCAAAGTTCCTATTCTGTCGCCCGCGCGTACGGTTTCACCTTTTGTAACAAAGACCTTTTCCATATGTGCGTAACGCGTTCTGAACCCCAAACCATGGTCTATTTCGACCATGTTTCCGTACCATCCCCAATTTCCTGTGCGAACAACCTTCCCCGGCGCCGTGGCGTAGACCGGCTCGCCGATCATGCCGCCCAAGTCGACGGCTTCATGATGAGCCGGCCCCCCTTGGAACGGATCCCCTCTGGAACCGAAAGAAGATGTCACCCGAATCCGATCGACCGGTTTTCCGATCGGCAGGGAATTCTGCAATGTTGTCAAATCGTACCAACGGTCTAAACGTTGATTCAACCTGACTAAAGAGATATTCAAATCGTGCTGCGGCTTCGGCATCGGCGTCGGAATGAACGGCCCGCCGATTCCGACGACCTCTTTGTCCCGACGGATCCGGTGCAGAAGCCTTTCCATGCTGACGCCGTTTCTGGCCAAAGACTGCTTGATATCGGACAAATCGCTTTCAATATTGTTAACGTTATCATCCGCCAAAGCGGCCATTTTGCGAAAAGCGAGTATTTGTGCTTCCTGCATACCGGAAATCAAATCTTCCAGATTTCCGACTTTCTTTTGCAGAGCCTCGGCCTCCGCTACGGCGATATCGCGCTGCAGCAGCATTTTATGAAAAGTCAACCGATCCTGCTCCGATTTGGATACCGCCCGCTTATCAAGCGCATGCAACATCCGTTCGCGTACGAAAGCGGCTTCGTTTTCCATACGGAAATCGGCATTCTTATCTTTCCGTCCGTCTTTTTTTCCGGCAACGGCCGCCACGGAAACATCAGCGGTTGAATCAACTTTTCCGATTTCAGATTCTTTTTCAGAATCCGGCTCATCATCCATTTCGGTGACGAGTTTATCCATATGACCGACAAGAGCCATCACTTCCCCTTGCAAATCGGCATAATCCGTTTGGGCTTGCCGCAGCTGTTCCGATTTTTCGGCGATTATTTTATTATAGCGCAAAAAATAAACGGAGGTGAAAACGCCCCACCCCGCCAAAACAAGCAGACAAGCGAACAACGCCTCCTGTTGTTTGGAAGACAATGAACAAAAAGATATTTTATCCCTTTCCCGAATCATCAAATCTCGCGGTCTGAACCAACGGGCTAAAAAGTTTTTCCTTTTGTTCGTCAAAGACATGGGAAAAGAATCCCTTAAAATATTGGTAGCAATTTTTATAGCATACTATATGATACCTTATATTCTGACAAGCTATTTACTTCAACAAGGAATTTTTTGAGATGTCCGTTCAAACAAAAGCCGCTTTTATCTTGGGGACATGGTTCGGATCGGGTAAGGCTCCCGTTGCGTCCGGAACCTTCGGTTCGTTTGCCGCTTTGCCGTTCGCTTGGGGAATCATGCTGTGGGGCGGATGGCCGTTTTTGATTGCCGCCGCCGCGGCCGTTTATTTTATCGGCGTCTGGAGCGCCGGCATCGTCATGCGGGAAACCGGCATTGAAGACCCCGGCCTGATTGTTATTGACGAAGTCGTCGGCCAATGGTTGGCTTTGCTGACCGCGCCTCTTGATCCCGTCTGTTATCTGATTTCCTTTTTCCTTTTCCGCTTTTTTGACATTTTGAAACCGTGGCCGGCATGCTGGGCGGATTCAAAGCTGCACAACGCGACGGGTGTTATGCTGGATGACGTGTTTGCGGGGATTTACGCGCTGATTTGCTCAACACTCGTTTCTTGCCGTTTCATGCCGGAAAACGGTTGGATGTCTTTAATCGGATAGCGTCATTCTGCCGTATCCAGAATGACGTAATCGCCTTCCTGCCCCATATTCAGCAGTGTGCGTGCGGATTCTTCCAACGTATCGACATCGATGCTTTGCGGTGAAAGCTGGCGAACCTTCTTTTCCATTTCGGCTCGGCGCAAAGCGATTTCTTCCGCGACTTGAGAAGCGATCTGGATTTCCTGCTTCAGCTCGAACAGGCGGCGCAAACCGCGTTCGCCGTTGACGGCATGGTATCCGAAATAAACGGTCAGAACCAGCCAGAACAAAGGCGCGACCAAATGACGCATACGGCGGCGTATTTCCTGAAAAAGCAGCATTCCATCGTCCTTTAAAAAAAACCGTTCTTATATGAAAATATCCTTTTTGTTTCCGTTTATCAATCCTGCAGATAAAAACAAAGAGAGCCGAAGCCCTCTTTGTCTTTATAGAAACATCTCATTTCAAATTTCCGCTCAAGCGGCCGAAAGCCGCCTTTCCGGCATATAAAGCCGTATCGTCCAGCAACTCTTCAATGCGAATCAGCTGGTTGTATTTGGCCAAGCGGTCGGAACGGGATAAAGAGCCCGTCTTAATCTGTCCGCAGCCGGTCGCCACCGCCAGATCGGCGATGGTCGCATCTTCCGTTTCGCCGGAACGGTGGGACAGAATGGCTGTGTAGCCCGCTCTTTGCGCCATTGAAACGGCGTCCAGCGTTTCGGTCAGCGTCCCGATCTGATTGACTTTGACCAAAATCGAATTGGCAATGCCGCGCTCGATACCGTCGGCCAGACGCGCCGTGTTTGTCACGAACAAATCGTCGCCGACCAGCTGAATCTTTTTGCCCAAAGCCGCCGTCAACATCGTCCACCCTTCAAAATCGTCTTCGGCGCAGCCGTCTTCGATCGACATGATCGGATATTTAGCCGCCAAATCTTCATAGTATTTCACAATTCCCGCCGCGTCATACTCTTTGCCCTCGCCGGCCAGAACATATTTGCCATCCTTGTAAAATTCGCTGGAAGCCGCGTCCAGAGCCAGAACGACGTCTTCACCGGCTTTATAACCGGCTGTTTCAACGGCTTTGACAATATAGGACAACGCTTCGTCCGCACTGTTTAAAGCCGGCGCGAAGCCGCCTTCATCGTCGACGTTCGTATTCAACCCCGCCTGCTTCAGATTGGACTTCAACGCCTGAAACACTTCCGCGCCCATGCGGACGGCTTCCGCAACAGAAGAAGCGGAAACGGGCATAATCATGAATTCCTGAATGTCGATCGGATTGTCGGCATGCTTTCCGCCATTTAAAATGTTCATCATCGGAACGGGCAGAATGTGTGCATTGACGCCGCCGATATAACGGTATAAAGGAACGCCCGTTTCTTCCGCCGCAGCTTTTGCCACCGCCAAAGAAACGCCCAGAATCGCATTCGCGCCCAAGCGTCCTTTATTGGGTGTGCCGTCGATCTCGATCATCGCTTGGTCGATTTCGCGCTGTTCCAAAGCGTCGAAGCCGCATAATTCCTCGACAAGCGTTTCATTAACGGCGTCGACGGCTTTTAAAACGCCCTTGCCGTTATAGCGTTCCTTGTCCCCGTCGCGCAGTTCGACGGCTTCGTGCGCACCGGTTGAAGCTCCGGACGGAACGGCGGCGCGGCCGAAAGCGCCCGTATCCAGAACGACATCGACTTCGACGGTCGGCGTCCCGCGGGAATCCAAAATCTCGCGCGCATGAATATCAATAATCTCAGACATTGATTTTTCCTTTCGTTAATAGTTTTTCATCAACCGGTCGATGGATTTCAACGTTTTCAACACATCTTCCAATTCCGCCAACGGAATCATGTTGGGGCCGTCGCTGGGGGATTTATCGGGATTTTCATGCGTTTCGATAAAGACGCCCGCCACGCCGACGGCGACGGCGGCGCGCGCCAACACCGGCGCGAATTCCCTTTGACCGCCGGTCGAAGTCCCCTGCCCCCCCGGCTGTTGTACCGAGTGTGTCGCATCCATGATGACGGGGCAACCTGTCTGTTGGGCCATAATCGGCAAAGACCGCATATCGACGACCAGCGTATTATAACCGAAAGAAGCGCCTCTTTCCGTAACCAGCACATTGGGATTTCCGCTTTGATCAAGTTTGGTGACGACGTTTTTCATATCCCACGGAGCCAGAAACTGCCCTTTTTTGACATTGACGGGCTTTCCCGTCTTGGCGGCGGCGACGACCAGATCCGTCTGGCGGCACAGAAAAGCGGGGATTTGGAGCATATCGACGACTTCGGCGACACGGGCGCATTGATCGGGTTCATGCACGTCGGTGATGACGGGACAGTTGTAACGCGCTTTGATTTCGCGAAAGATATCCAAAGCTTTTTCCAGTCCGACACCGCGTGCGCCGCTGATGGAGGTCCGGTTCGCTTTGTCAAAAGAAGCTTTGAACACATAAGGGATATCCAGCCGTTTAGTGATATCGACGATTTTTCCGGCCAATTCCAAAGCATGTTCCTTGTTTTCCAGCTGACAGGGGCCCCCGATCAAAACGAAAGGCAGGTCGTTTGAAAAAGTGATGTTTCCGACTTGAATACGGCGGTTTTGCATAGTGAACTCCTTGATATGATTCGGGCTGAAACAAAAAAGGACGAAAACCGCTTGGATTTTCGCCCTTTATCCGGTTATTTGGAAGAAACGGGAACGACGGGAACCTGAGGCTTGGCCGGTTCGTTTTTCACCGCGGCAGGTTTATCTTCCATAAAAGATCTTTGCGCTTTGGCGGCTTCATTTTTGCTCATGATAGCCAAAGTCAGGCTGGTAATCATAAAGCACGTTGCCAGAATGGCAGTCGTGCGGGTCAGCACATTACCGACGGCGCGTCCTGTCATAAAGCTGCCCATACCGCCGCCCAATCCGCCTAAAGCGCCGCCTTCGGAACGCTGCATTAAAATCACGCCGACCAGACAGACGGCCAAAATGACGTGAACGACCAAAATGAATGTATGCATGTCTTTTTCCCTCCTTAAAGCGGCATTACAGACAGGTTTCGATAATCGACCAGAAATCGGCGACTTTCAGGCTTGCGCCGCCGACCAAAGCGCCGTCGACGTCTTCCAAAGCCATCAATTCCTTGGCGTTGGAGGGTTTAACGGAACCGCCGTACAGGATGCGCATTTTGCCGGCGACATCCTTGCCCAGCTTATTGGCGATTTCGGCGCGGACGGCGGCGTGAACATCGGCGACGTCCTGCGTTGTCGGCATGCGTCCCGTTCCGATAGCCCAGACGGGTTCGTAAGCGATGACGACGTTTTCGGCCGTCGCGTTTTCAGGAACGGAGCCTTGAATCTGTGTGCGGCAGACGTCGATTGTTTTGCCGGCGTCGCGTTCGGCTTCGGTTTCGCCGATGCAGATGACGGCGGTCAGACCGTGAGCGATGACAGCTTCGGCCTTGGCTTTGACTTCGGCGTTTGTTTCATGGTGATCGGTGCGGCGTTCGGAATGGCCGACGATAACGAAAGAAGCGCCGGCGTCTTTGATCATCGGGACGCTGATATCGCCCGTATGCGCGCCCGATTCGGCGGCGTGGGCATCCTCCGCCCCGACGGCGATGCGGCCTTTAACGGCATCGACCACAGGCAGAATCCAAATTGCCGGAGGACAAACCAGCACATCGCATTCCGGATTGGCGGCGGCCGCGTATTTTTCGGCGATTCCGGCCGCTAAAGCGATACCGTCCGCTTTCAGACAATTCATTTTCCAGTTTCCCGCTATCAGAGGGCGTCTCATTATTATTTCTCCCAGAAACAAAAGGTTTGTAAAAAATTCAGAAGAGGTTTTAGCACAATGCCGTCCGGAAAAAAACATTTATTTGCTTTTTCTTTTATTTTTTAAAAAAGTCTGTTGCCAGAACGGGTGCGCCTCTTTATTATTCTGCCAGTTGATTTAATTAAGGATCCGGAAATGTTAAAGTTTTTTCGCAATCAAAAAAACAGCTGGCTGATGAAAGGCATTCTGACTTTAACGGCGCTGAGCTTTGTTTCACTGTTCGGGTTGAGCCGGACGATCGAGCGTTTTCCCGATGAAGGAAAAGAGCTTTTTTCGGTCGACGGGAAAAAGATTACCGTAGCGCAATACGTTAACGAACTGAACCAGAAAATGAAATCCGTCAGCAAGGTTACGGGACGGCCTTTTACGATAAAAGACGCCGACGATGCGGGTTTTCTGTCGTTTTTGCTGGATGATATGGCGAAAACGGCGACATCGGAAAGGGTGGCCGACCGCTTGAAACTGACGGTTCCCGACGACACCGTACGCGATATCATCAGAAATATGCCGATATTTTCCGGTTTGGACGGAACGTTCAGCATGAGTGCCTACAAACGGCATTTAAGTGATATCGGCGTAAGCGAAAAACGTTTTGTCAGCGACACCGTCGCGGAATTGCGCACCCGACAAATAAAGGACGCCGCCGGCACATTATCGCTTGTTTGGCAAAGCGCGGCGGAAAAAGACTATCGTCTGCAAAATGAAAAGCGTTCCGCGGATATTTTCACGGTCACGCCGGCGGATTTAAAGATTGCCGGAAAGCCGACCGCCGAAGAGAAAGAAAGCTTGTACAAAGAAATGGCTGAAGAACTGACGATGCCGGAATACCGGTCTTTCACCGTTTTCTTTCTGACGCCGGAAGACATTGCCGGAAAAATTTCGGTTTCCGAAGACGAACTGCGCGAAGCGTTCAATGAAAACAAAGCGGAGTACACGATTGAAGAAATCCGCGATGTGGATCAAATGCTGTTTGATTCGCAGGAACGGGCGGACGAAGCGTACACGGCTTTACAGAGCGGAAAAAAGTTTGCGGATGTTGCGAAAACGTTCGCCGGTCAGACGGAAGACCAGACCGGATTGGGCGACATAACGCCATCCACGGCGACGGGCGATTGGGCAGACGCCGTTTTTACGGCGAAGAAAGGCGAAATCGTCGGACCGGTTAAAACGGCTTTCGGCTGGCAGATATTGCGTGTCAACAAAATCAAGCCCAAAGTTGAAAAATCGTTTAAGGAAGTACGCGACGAAATCGAACGGAAAATGGTTGCAGCCATGACGTTTGACAGATTGTCGGAAACGGCGGTTGCGTTGGACGACCGTTTCGGCGCCGGCGAAACGATTGAGGATGTTGCCAAATCCACCGGTTTTCCCGTTCGCAAATACGAGCTGACGGATTCGGCGGGGCGGCTTGAAAACGGTAAGGCTTCCGGTGTATCCAAAAATGTTTTGGCGATGGCTTTTGCCATGGAAGCCGGCAAAGAATCCCCCATGACGGAAGACGGAACGGGATTTTTTGTGCTTCGGGTGGATGACATTCGCGATCCGGCCGTCAAACCGATCGAAAAGTCGGAAAAGGAAATCATGGCGGCGTGGGTGGCCGAGCGGCAAAAGGAAGAAGCCAGGGAAATCATCGAAAAGGTAGAAAGCGAATTGGATAAAGGGACGCATCCGAAATTGATTGCGCAAAAAACGGGAGCGCAATACAAACGCGTGAACGGCCTGACACGCAAAGACGGAAAACATCTGCCGGCGTCGATCGTTTATTCGCTGTTCAACAAACCGGTCGGTTTTGTTGTTACGCAGACATCCGGAAAAGAATATCTGGCGGCCAAAACGGTTTCGGTAAAGCGGGCCGATCCGAAAAAAGACGTTATCGGCGTGGCGGAAATACGTCAGCAAATGCAAGCCGATATGGCAAAAGAAAAAGAAGAGGTGTTGCTGTCGGATTTCGGATTTTCTCTGCATTCGAAGATTCGTTACGGCACGATACAGAAGACATTTTCCCATTTAGTCAAAGCGGCGCAGGAAAACGAAGCCGAGGACGATTGAACGGATTGATCTTCAATTCATCCCCGCCCGTCAGGCGGGGATTTTTTTATTCCGCAATGACGGCGGAAACATCTGTCGGTCGCAGGAATAGCCGTGTACGTCGAAAACGGAAAAGGAAAACTCCCTCCCTCCGAATTTGAAGCATGACGTTTTGCGCGGATAAAAGAAACCGGCCGTTGAAGGCCGGTTTCTTTTTAGGGATCCGCACAATAGCATCTGTCCCCCATAGGGGTCGGATGGCCTCCGCTCGTGCAGGATATTCCGGTGCAATAACCGATGCAGGGGGTGCCAAGGCTCTTTCTGTATTTTCCGGAAGGGCAGGTGTTGATACATCCCTGAGGAACAGGCTCCGGATTAAGACCATTTACTGAACCGCCGCATCCCGAATTGTTCAGCACGCGCTTGCCGCTGTAATAATCCTGTTTTGATATCTGTCCCATTTTACAGGCTTTGGCTATCAAAAACGGTTTGCCCATATCAATACCGTCCGCCGAGGAAACGGAACAGGGCAGAAAAACAAACGCGGCAAAAATGCAAAATATTTTTTTCATGGCGATGCTCCTTTTTCCTATTCAGTGCACTTAAATTCACAGCTGCGACCGTCAGCGGAATATGCCAACGGGCTTGGACAGCTTACCGGATGAGATCCATTAGGAAGGCACTTTTTCTCTGTGCTATTCCAAGTATATCCATCTTTGCATTGGTCGCAGGTGTCTGTACTTTGACATTTTAAGCAGTTAATCGGGCATTTTGTCGATTTTACCGGACAGATTTTATCAGTCGCATCATTCGTTTTGCAGTAAATACCATCGGAACCTTCAGTGTACAACTTGTCTTTATACCAACTGCATCGATCCATGTCTAAAAAATAAGCGGTGTCGGCTAGAGTGCATGTGCATTCAATCTCTTGTCCGACAGTGT
>JAFYCE010000082.1 GCA_017539865.1 Alphaproteobacteria bacterium | reverse complement strand
GTTTCCGGCTGTTTGATTCCGCCCGACAAAGAAGCGATCGAAGGCCGCGCAACGAAAGGCGTCCGGCCGGAAATCCTGATGCTGCACGGCACGAAAGACAACGTGATTGACATCAATGCCGCGGAACAGACTGCCGAAGCGTTAAAGAACACAGGTTTTAAAACCCGTCTTGTCCGGCAAAACGGACTGGGACACGGTCGGGGAAAGGAAGCCGCGGCTTTCTGGGCGAAAGCGGCCTATCATACGGCGAAACATGTCGTTAAAGAAAAGAAAACCCCCGTCAACATCCGTTTAAAAGCAGAGGCTCAACGATGACAGCGCGGTTGGATTGGTCTCCTTTTGTTGAACATAAAAACACGTCCCGTCTTGATTTTGCGAAAGAGCAGGAAAAAGCCCGCCTGAACGAAATCACGGCACAAATGCGTTTCAACGTCATGGAAATGATGTGTAATGCCGGTTACGGCCATCCTATTTCCTGTCTGGGACTGTCCGATCTGTTTGCCGCTTTGTTTTTTGGCGGACTTTTGCATTATGACGCGAAAAATCCCTCTTGGGACGGACGCGACCGCTTGGTCGTTTCCAACGGTCATATTTCCGCTTTATTCTATACGGCGTTGTCCATGGCCGGATATTTTCCGGCTTCAGACTTGTCAAATTATGCCCGCAAAAACGGATTGCCGGGGCATCCCCATCGTGATTTAGCCAAAGGAATCGAGCTTTCCTCCGGCTCTTTGGGACAGGGCGTTTCCGTCGCCGTCGGGATGGCGATCGCTCTCAAACCGTTGCGGCGGGATGTTTTTCTGACGACTTCCGACGGCGAAATTCAAGAAGGACAGGTCTGGGAAGCCATGCAGGCCGCCGTTAAATACGAATTGTCCAACCTGAATGTTTTTCTGGACTGCAACGGCATTCAAAATTCCGGCTTTACAAAAGACGTCATGCCGTCCGGCGATTTGGAAAAAACGTTTTCCGCCATGGGATTCGACGTCGCCGTCTGCCACAACGCCTCCGCTTTTGAAATCGCGCAAACGGTTAAAATGAAAAAGCCGGCGGACAAACCGTTTTTGTGCCTGTTGAACACAACCGGCGGCAAAGGTGTTTCCTTTATGGAAAACGAACCGTACTGGCACGATGAAATCCCCGTCGGCGACTTAAAGGAAAAGGCTTTGGCGGAACTCGCCGTCCAAAAACAGAAAGCCTCTTCATGGAAAAACTTTTTAACACAAATGGAAACGACTTCATGAAGACAATGATGCAGATTTTCGCCGAAGAACTTTTGGAAGCCGGACGGCAAAATCCGGACATCGTCGCCATGTCCGCCGATGTGCGCAATTCAACGGGACTGAAGCTGTTCGCCGAAGCGTTTCCTGACAGATACTTTGAAACGGGGATATGCGAGCAAAACATGGTCGGCACAGCGGCCGGTATGGCTCTTGCGGGGAAAAAGGCCGTTGTGTCCGACTATGCGTGTTTTTGTCCGGGGCGGACATGGGAGCAAATTCGCAATGCCGTTTGCTTGGACAAAGCCGACGTTAAAATCATCGGCGCGCATATCGGCGTCGGATCGGGACGCAACGGCGCGACACATCAATCTTTCGAAGACATCGCTTTAATGACCTGTCTGCCGGATATGGCGGTTTACAGTCCCGCAACGGAACGGGACGTCCGCTTGTGTACTCGAAAAATGATGAACACGGACACGCCCGCCTATATCCGCCTGTCCGCGGAACTTTGCCCCGAACCGGAAGGATACAAATGCAATATCAACGGTCTGTCTTTATTAAAACAAGGAACCGATTTTGCCGTCATCGGCACGGGCGGCCTGTTGCGTAAAGCCCTGTGTGCCGCCAAAGCTTTTGAACACTCACGCCATAGCCGGATCGCCGTTTTCAATTTGGTTCGTCTGGATTCTTTGAACGCCGGAATTTTCGACCCCTTTAAAAAATTCCAAGCGGTTCTGTGTCTGGAAGAACACCAAACAAACGGCGGTCTGGCTTCTCTGATCGCGCCGTTTTTCGCCCGATCAAAAGACTTTCCGCCTTTTTACCGCATGGGCGTGGATTTAAAATTCGGCGCGTCCATGGATGCCGAAAATCTGTACGCTTACCTGAATTTGTCCGAACGGGACATTTTAAACCGCCTGACGGAAATCGCCGCATGACTGAATCGGAACAGACTCTTTATCGCTTGATTGTCAGCAAAAAATTCCGCAAATGGGCGTTGCCCGCAGATGCGGCGGAACGGATAAAAACCGCTCTGGCCGTTTGCGTGCCGGAAAACAAACCGCTGAATTTCGTTTTCGAGTTCGGCGGATACAAGCTGTGGCGTCTGCCATCCGCACCTTATCCCGATTTGGCGGAAACGTATATGCTCCGCCACTATGCCGCCTATCTGCGACCGATCGCCGAAGCTTATCCGGCGGGCGTGAATATGTATTTCGCTTCCGACGACTGCGTGGTCGAACGCATGAACAATATCAAGCCGGAAGCGTTGGAAATCTATGCGGATGCTTTTCAAAAATGCTTAAAGCAAATCGAGCCGGAATTGCCCGCCAATATCCAAATGTCTTATGTCCGTCTGGCGGAATTGTATCCGAACCGGCAGGCATTGGAGGATGAACTGAAAATCACGTTCGCCGGCAATATGAAAAAGTTTGAAACGTGGACGGATGAAAAGAAAGACCGGATGCTGAAACGCGCCCGACTGAATTTTTGCAAGTCCGGCGCATTGGCTGCGAAAGATCTGTCCGGCATATCGCCGGAGGAATACGACCGCCGCCTGATAGAAGGAGCGGTTTATCACGACGCGTTTGAAGACTGCTCGAAACGAAAGGAGTTCGTTGTCGGAAAAGACCGGATTCTTTTATTCTGCACCCCCATTCCCGAAGCGATCGCCATCGGCACGACCAAAGCGTCCGTCACAAAATTCTGGACGGGAGTCGGTGTGTTCGAGGACGGTTTGGAAAAGGTTCTATCCCCTTCCGCTTGGGAACAACGGCAAAAGGAAAAAACTTTATGAAAAAAATCGTTTCCGCCCCCGCGCGTCCGAAAGCGCATTACAATAACGCCGTCATCACCGAAGGGCGATTGCTCTTTATTGCAACGCAGCCTTCCATCGACTGGAAAACCGGCGAGTTTATAGACGGGGATATTTATCTCCAAACGCAAAAAGCGCTTGAGAATGTCGTTTACTTTCTTAAAAAAGCCGGCGCAACATTGGATGATGTCGTCAAAACGGGAATATTTCTGGCCGATATCAATGACTTTGACGCGATGAACGACGTTTACAACCGCTTTTTCCCGAATCCCGAAACGGCTCCCGTCCGTTTTACTTTACAAACGCCTTTTCCGGATAAAAGAATCAAAGTCGAATTTGAAGCCATAGCCGCTCTTCCTTATCAAAATTAAAGGAAAAACCGTTTGATTCACAGCCGTCACGAAAAAGTTTGATTTATCAATCTTTTTGTTTTATCATAAGCGGGCATTTCGATAATGAAGGAATCTTGAAAGATGATGTACGACAATATCACTTCGGTTGAAGACGCTCTCCACCGCATAAACAACGGGTACGCCCGCGACGGAAAGTATCTGGTCAACGGAAAACCGCGCTATACGGCACACGCCGTCCAAATGGAGGACGCCTACGGATTGACGGGCATTGCCGGCCGTTACAAATTCGTCGATGGAAAGGAAGCCGCCTTTGCCGAATACGACTATCGCAAGAGATTTCAGAAATACCAAATCGCCCTCAATTTTTTAAATTCGGACAATCCCTATTGCCGTCAGGGGGCGGAAACGATGAAAGACCAGCTTCCCGCCGGATTGAAGGAAATGAACGACGAAATCGGAAAGCTGACGGTTATGAATCCGGAATTGAAAGCGTTGAACTTCAACAAAAACAACATTGTGGAAACATACCGCGCTTTGATCGGAATCACGTCGCAGTACAATCCGGACGACATCAACAGCTATCTGCACAGCGTGCGGGCGGGAAAGAAGAATCCGGAATTGCTGGCACGTATGGACAAGATCAAAAAATCCTCCGGCGTCGTTTTCGGATGGCAGCCGGCGGCGAAAACGCTGGACAGGATTGAAGCCCAGCTGAAAGAACGGGAAAAAACAAAAAGCGCAGTTGCACAGGCCGTTTTAAACAAATCGGCGTCAAGGTAATTAAACTTCCTCCAAGAAGTATGACGGGAAAAAGGTCGGAAAACATCCGGCCTTTTTCTTTGCGACAAGCGCACGACTTATCAAAACTTTTTGATTCGGAACATATCTTTCGGTATACTTCGTTTTTATCGGATCCACTCTTTTCATCCGAATAAAGCCTGTTTATATAGGCAGCTAAAGGAAAGGCTCTTTATAAAGTCTATGGGATTAAAAAAATCAATCGTATTTTTTATATTATTTTCAACCGCATCCGCGGGCCTATGGTTTTTCCCGCATAAAAAAAAGGATGTTTTTGTGACTTGAGAAAAAACGCAGAAAAAGGCGCTTAAAAAAAAACTGTTGTAAAAAAACGATGCTTGATATAAGTAAAAAAAGCGTGGGTTTATTTATATTATGAAACCGCCTTGTTATAGCGGGAAAAACATACTTTGTTTTCTCAAGTGGAAGATGCGTTTTCTGGAGATTTCAAAAAATGGAAACAAACATTTTTGAGCCGCCTTTCAGAAATGAATTGCTGACAAAACGCAAGAAACTGCGCAGAGAGCTTCTGGAAACGAACCGGAACTATATTGACAAACACATTGCCATACTGGGCGGATCGACCACGCACGATATTAAAGACATGCTTGAGCTGTTCCTTTTACGGCAAGGCATCCGTCCGACTTTCTACGAAAGCGAATATGCGCAGTATTGGCAGGACGCCATGTTTCCCAATCCGGCTTTGGATGCATTCGCGCCGGATATCATTTTTATCCATACAACAAACCGCAACATTCATCGCTATCCGGAATTAAGCGATACCCCCGACATGGTCGACAAGCTTCTTGACGATACTTTCGAACACTTTTCCGGTATGTGGGAACGGCTTCGGAAAAAGTACAACGCCGTCCTGATTCAAAACAACTTCGAATACCCCTACTGGCGACTGCAGGGAAATCGGGACGCCAGCGACATTCACGGCCGCGTGAACTTTATCACCAGACTTAACCTGAAATTTGCGGAATACGCCCGAACACACGACAATTTCTATATCCACGACATCAATTATCTTTCTTCGGACTACGGTCTTTCACAATGGGGCGATCCGTTTTACTGGCACATGTACAAGTGCGTCCCCGCGCAGCCGGCAATTCCGTATTTTGCCTTCAGCCTTTCAAACATTATCAAATCCGTTTACGGAAAGAATAAAAAAGCGTTTGCTCTGGATCTGGACAACACCTTATGGGGCGGAATCGTCGGAGATGACGGAGCCGAAAACCTTCAAGTCGGACAGGAAACGCCGATCGGACAAGCATACAGCGAATTTCAGAGTTACCTGAAAGAACATAAAAAACTGGGAATCATTCTGAACATCGTCAGCAAGAACGAACCTGAAAACGCCATGGCCGGTCTGCGACGTCCGGATATGACGTTAACACCGGACGACTTCATTATGATTAAAGCAAACTGGGAACCGAAATCCCAAAACCTGATTGATATCGCCCACACGTTGTCTTTGACGCCGGACAGTTTTGTCTTTGTAGATGACAATCCTGCGGAACGTGAAATCGTCCGACGGCAGATACCCGATGCAACCGTTCCCGAAATCGAAGACAAACCGGAATACTATATCAAGGCGATCGACCGGATGGGATATTTTGAAGTCACGACGCTTTCGAACGATGATGCTTCGCGAACGGAAATGTATCGGCAGAATGCGGCTCGCTCGCGGGCGGAATCCTCTTTTACCGACTATAAAGCGTATTTGCAGTCTTTGGAAATGCACGCTGAAATTCGCAGCTTTGTACCGATGTATCTTTCCAGAATCGCACAACTCACCAACAAATCGAACCAGTTCAATCTGACGACGCGACGGTATACGCAAGCCGACATCGCCGCAATGGCGAACAATAAGAATTATATCACCCTGTATGGAAAGCTTTCCGATAAATTCGGAGACAACGGCGTCGTTTCAATCGTTATCGGACAAATTCAAAACGATTGCATTGATATCATCCTGTGGTTAATGAGCTGCCGCGTTCTGAAAAGGGATATGGAATTTGCCATGATGGACGAGCTGATGCGATGCGCCGGCGAACGATCCGTCAGGACGATACGCGGGTATTATTATCCGACGGCCAAGAACGCCATGGTCAAAGATTTTTATGGCCTTCTCGGTTTTACAAAAGAATCTGAGGACGACGCCGGCAATTCCGTTTGGAGCCTGTCCGTCACAAAAGATTACAAAAACAAAAACGAGGTTATACGGATAAACGATTAAGGAAGATTGAAAATGGATAGAAAAGAAATTCTGAAAAAAATTACAGAAATTATCAGAGATGTATTTGATGACGACAAAATCGACATCAGCGAAGAAACCGTAGCGGCCGATGTCGAAGGTTGGGACAGCTTGACGCATATTACGTTGATCGGAACGATCGAAGACGAATTCAATATCAAGTTTGCCATGAAAGACGTTGTCAATATGAAAAACGTCGGCGAAATGATCGATTTGATTATAAAGCAGACCGATTGATTTCATCGGTTGTTTTTTCAAACGGCAGAGAATTATGCGGCATCTTACAAAAAAAATGAAATATCAAATTTCCTTTTATCCGGTTTAAGGCGTTTTTCATGTTATTTTCATCTCTGACTTTCTTGTTTTTCTTTTTACCGATGACCATCATCGTTTACTATACGGAAACGCGCAGAATCATCCGGAACATGTTCCTGCTTTTCGCAAGCGTTTTATTTTACGCTTGGGGTGACATCCGATACCTGCCCATTCTTTTTTCGACCGTTTTCATAAGCTATATCGGCGCCATTTTCATAGAGCGCTCCAATCATAAACAAAGTACGGCGGCCGTTTTTATCTTATTGGATTTAAGCATGCTGTTTTATTTTAAATACGCAGGCTTTTTTCTTGAAAACATCGGTTTGCTGTTCCATCGGGAATGGTCGTTGAAGCTTGTTTTGCCTTTGGGGATTTCGTTTTACACTTTTCAGGCCTTATCATATTTGATTGACGTCTGCAGAGGCGGCGTCAAGGCTCAGCATAATTTTTTCAATCTTTCCCTTTATATTTGTTTTTTCCCGCAATTGATTGCGGGGCCGATCGTCAAATATCATGATATCGCCGATCAGATAGATGACAGAAAAGAAACGACTGACGCTTTCTATTACGGCTTTCGGCGTTTTATCATCGGATTGGCAAAAAAAGTCTTGATCGCAAACGCTTCGGGGGAAATCGCCGACAAAATATTCGCCTTGCCCATAGCAGAATTTGACGCGCCGATCGCTTGGTTGGGCGCCATGGCCTATACATTCCAGATATATTACGATTTCAGCGGATATTCCGATATGGCTATAGGACTTGGCGCTCTGTTCGGATTCAGGATTCCGGAAAACTTCAATTATCCTTACATATCGAAATCGATTTCCGAATTTTGGCGCAGATGGCATATTTCCTTAGGGACATGGTTTAAAGAGTATTTATTTTATCCGGTATCCGTGTCGCTGATGAATTCACGCGCATATCGGCTGATAAAAAAACACTTCGGAAAGAAAACGGCCGGAGTCTTTTTGTCAATCGTCGCTTTGACCATTGTTTGGGGGGCGACCGGTTTATGGCACGGTGCGGCATGGACTTTTATCGTTTGGGGATTATACAACGGCTTTTTTATCTTGTTCGAGCTTTTGACCGGATGGGGAAAAACTAAAAAATCAAAACTTCTTTCCGCAATACAGCATTTGTATGCCGTCTTTGTTTTTGTAATCAGTTTCGTGATCTTTCGTTCGGAAAGCTGCAATCATGCGCTTCATTATATTCAAAATATGTTCGGCCTGATTAAAGAGCATACCGTTTATTTAAAGCTTCCCTATTATTTAAATCATTATAATATACTGATATTTACTTTAGCATTTCTATTTTCATTCCCGATTTTTAAAGACATTTTAAATGTTAAAAACAAATATTACCAAACAATAATAAATATATTTATCATGATTGCATTTTCCCTATCCGTCTTTGAATTAACGGCAAACACATTCAATCCGTTTATTTACTTTAGATTTTGAGGAAATATCAAAATGCAAAAAATATTTATCGGCTTGTTTTTATTATTGCTCATATTCCCTTTATGCTTTTTCAACAAAGAAGAGATATCAAAACGCGAAAACAGAACATTGGCGCGCTTTCCGTCATTGATAGAGGAAGGCGGATTTAATCACAAATTCGGAAAAGAATTTGAAGAATGGTTTGCCGACCACTTTTTCAAACGGGAACAAATAATCGCTCTGCACGCCCGAATACGGCATAAAATAAACGGCAGAATAGAGAATGACAAAGCCTTTGTCGGAGACAACGGCTGGATATTTGAAAAAAAAGGCATTATCGATGTTGCTCCTTTATCGCAGCAAAAAGGAGAAATAGAATATACTGCCTACATTCTAAAGCGCTTTGATGATAAATTCAAAGACAAAGGCATTCCCGTATATCTTGTCCTTCTTCCCGACAGAAACAAAGTATATAAAGAATATTGGGAACGATATTATACGCCGAAACCGACCCTTGATTATGACGATGAAATAAAAAAAGCCCTTTCCGATCATGACAATATAAAAATCGTTTCGGTCGAAAATGATTTTATCCGCTCCCCCGACAAAGATTTATATTTTTATAAAGATGACGTCCATATGACTTTTGAAGAAGGAAGATTCAAAATACAAGAAAAAGTATATAATGAACTTTTAAAATCAGAATTAAAGGAACTGACCGTTTTCCCCGAAAGAAAAGAAAACGTATATCGAATAAACAGATCAACGTTTCTTTCGGCTCTTTTGGGAAAAGAGGGATATGTTGATAAAGATGTAACTTATGTGGATTATCAATTTCCGAACAAAGAACGATACAAAGAATCAGAACAAAAATCGTTCACGCGCCAAACAAACGATGAATGGGGACATATAACGGAAGTCGTATATCGAAAAGGTTTCGTCACCCATCCCGCTCCCATAAATAAATCTTTCTTTTCCTTAGGTCCTTGTTATGCGGAGGACATTTTCAATCTGTTCAAAGCCGTCTTTAAAGAATCTGCGTATATAAGAATCAATTTGGGAGATAATTTTGGTCAAGACGCAAAGAATCATCAAATCAACGAGATTCGTAAATTATTTACGCTGGAGCCGAATTCCGCAGTGATTATTGTTACGCAAGATTATTTTGAATATATAGAACAGGCTTTGGAAGAGTGATTCCGCCGCTTATAATAAACGGCGGGAAAACAGGGCATACGAAAGGCCAAGCAAAAACGGCAAACGTTTGTCGTTTTTGTCTGCAAATTCAATGAGCATTGACACGCAAGGACGTTGAAAAACGTTTGAAGCGAGGCTTAGGCGGAATTGCCGACGGCGAAACGGCTGACGAACGAACAGACCTATAAAATCGCGTTTTACCGCATGAAATCGGAGCGGATCTGGTCAGACAGATTCGCCGTAAACCCGACAAAGTCCGTCAGGAAATCGTGAAGAGAACGGGACTTCAATACACCGGCCAATGTGCCCGTACGCAAAAAGGCGTGTTCCTGAGAAGCCAATTTCAACGAAAGCGTATTCGGACGCAGCGCGCTCAAGCTCGTCACGATTTCACCGTAGGCGCTGTTCATCGCGCGCGGGAAAACCGGACTGAAAATCAGCATTTCCGCAATTTTTGACGGAACGGGAGCTTCTTTATAGATACTGCGGTAAGCCTGCCAGCCTCCGACGGAACGAAGCAATTCCCCCCACTGGTAATAATCGATCAGCCCTTTATCAACGGCATTCGGCGGCAACAGAATATGATATTTTACGTCCAGCAAACGCGCCGTAAAGTCTGCGCGCTCGATATACGTCCCCATTCTGGCAAACTGGAAAGCGTCGTCATAAACCATCAGGGAAACGGTCTGACCGCGGAACAGTTCCGTTCTGTCCTTGACCCATTCGAAAAATTCGCGAAAACCGCTGCGTTCCAGAGAATCATAAAACAATCCCTGCATTTCAATCCAAGTCGTATTGATGCTTTCGAACATGTCTTCGGGTAAAATGCTGCGTTCCGAACGCGTATTTTCGCGGCCGGCACGAATGCAGGAAAAAATACTGGACGGATTATCCAAATCAAAAATCATAAAGTTTAAAACGTCTTTGGACGTCAAATCGTCGTATTTGACTTTATAGCCGTCGATCTGACCGGAAATCGTCAAAATCGGATCCCACCCCGCACCGCCGCCGGGCAGCTGTTCCATGCGGTAGGCGGCTTCCAACAGGCGCGCCGTATCCTGCGCCCTTTCTATCATACGTGCCATCCAGTAAATGTTATCGGCCGTTCTGCTTAACATTTTCATTCCTCCTTACGCGCCCAAAACCCAAGTATCCTTGGTTCCGCCGCCCTGCGACGAATTGACGACCAGAGATCCTTCCCGCAAAGCGACACGCGTCAAAGCACCGGGGACGACGACGACTTTATCGGGCGACTGCATCAAAGCATAGGGACGTAAATCGACATGACGCGGCGCAACGCCTTCCGCCTGCAAAGTCGGACAGGAAGACAGCGACAAGGTCGGTTGGGCGATATAATGATCGGGGTGCTCTTTGATTTTTTCTTTGAACGTTTCGAGCTCGGCTTTGGTCGCCTTGGGACCGATCAACATGCCGTAACCGCCCGATCCGTGCGTTTCCTTGATGACCAATTCGCCGATATGTTCCAAAACATATTTACAGTCGTCGGACTTGGCCAACGTATAGGTCGGCACATTGGAAAGAATCGGTTTTTCCCCCAAATAGAACTCGATCATCTGCGGCACGTACGGATAAACGGACTTGTCATCCCCCACCCCGTTGCCGATGGCGTTCACCAACGTCACATTCTTTTTCATCGCGGCGCGGTACAAGCCCGCACATCCCAACAATGAATCCTTTCGGAACACTTCGGGATCAAGAAAAGCGTCGTCGATACGGCGGTAGATGACATCGACTTTGGCGGGGCCTTCAATCGTGCGCATATAAACGCAATCGTCCGAATCAACAAACAAATCCTGTCCCGTCACCAGATCGACGCCCATTTCGGACGCCAGAAAAGCGTGTTCGAAATAGGCGCTGTTGTAAACCCCCGGCGTAAAGACGACGGCGCGCGGATTTTCGACCCCTTCGGGAGCGGAAGCGGCCAAAGTCTTCTTTAATTCCTGCGGATAATGATTAACGGGGCGGACGCTGTACTCCTTAAACAAATCGGGGAACAGGCGCATCATCACTTCGCGGTTTTCCAACATATAAGACACGCCGGACGGGCAACGCATATTGTCTTCCAACACAAAGAAATCGTTTTCTCCCGTCCGCACAATATCTATGCCCGAAATGTGCGTATGCACTTTGTTGGGCGGAGTAAAGCCTTCGACTTCCCTTTTATATTCCGAATTTTGCAAAATCAGATCCTGAGGAACGACACCGGCTTTCAAGATGTCCCGTTGACCGTAAACATCTTCCAGAAAACTGTTCAAGGCCTTGACGCGCTGACAGATGCCGGCGTTCAGTTTTTCCCATTCGGAAGAAGAAATGATACGGGGAATCGGGTCGAAAGGAATCAAACGTTCGACACCCGTCTGCTCGCCATAAACCGCAAAAGTGATTCCCATCCGGCGAAATAAAAGATCCGCCTGCGTATTGCGCTGTTTCAAAATTTCGGGCGATCTGGATTTCAGCCACTTTCCGTAAAGAGCGTACGCTTTCGATAAAGCGCCGTTTCGACCGATCATTTCATCATAAGTGTTTGTCGTATAAAAACTTTCGGCTTCAACACCGTTTCCGGATTTTTCAGACATCAGAGGCTTTCCTCCCGATTTGTTAATGCAAAGATTTTATCTGTTAGTTTGTTTTTAATCAATTTTTATGACAATATTTTTTAATGATAAAAACAACCGGACACGTCAATGAAATGAAAAAAACAGTTTTTTTCCTGCTTTTATCTTCTTTTTTAGGGGGATGTACGCGCATCATCATCCCCGGTCAGAATGAAACGATCATCCTGCAGCAGCCCGTTACGCGCGAAGTTTTTTACTGCGAATCGGATGACTATTCTTCCGCCGCCGCCTGCGCCGCCGAATTGGAAAGGGCGGGATATGTCAGATTAACGGACAAATCCGTCTTTCCGGGAAAGGACGATATGTTGCAGAAAGGCTCTTATCCGCCCAGACGCTATCGCGACCATCAAAACATCCCGCGCTGGTAAAACGGAATGGTTGCCCGTATTGCCACAGTCGCCTTTCAAGGCATAGACGTCCTGCCCATCACGACGGAAGTGCATATCGCCAACGGTTTGCCCGCTTTCACGATTGTCGGTCTGCCAGATAAGGCCGTGGGCGAAAGCAAAGAACGCGTGCGTGCCGCGCTCGGTTCCATCGGACTGGCTCTGCCGACGAAACGAATCACCGTCAATCTCGCCCCTGCCGATGTCCTCAAAGAGGGTTCGCACTTTGATTTGCCGATAGCTGTCGGATTGTTGTGCGCCATGGGGATTCTGACAAACGAACAATTTGAAAAAGTTTGGGTGATGGGCGAATTGGGATTGGACGGCCGGATTGCTCCGGTTGCCGGCGTTCTGCCGGCCGCCGTTGCCGCCACTGCGGAAAACGCCGGATTTGTCTGTCCCGCCGTTCAGGGGGCTGAAGCCGCATGGTCGGGGAATCAAAACATTATCGCCCCGACAAGCCTTTCCGAGTTACTTCTGTGCTTCAAGGAAGGCAAAACTTTGCCGCCTCCCCTCCCCGGCAGGATTCAGAACGAACCGTCCCTGCTTGACATGAAGGAAATCAGAGGACAGGAAAATGCGAAACGGGCGGCGGAAATCGCAGCGGCCGGCGGACACAACCTGTTAATGATCGGCCCTCCCGGATCAGGAAAATCCATGCTGGCGCAACGGATTTCGGGATTGCTGCCGTCATTGACCACTAAAGAAATTTTGGAAGTCAGCATGATTCATTCCGTTGCCGGCCTGTTAAAAGACGGCAACCTGATTACGCAAAGACCTTTCCGCGCGCCGCACCATTCCGCATCCATACCCGCGCTGATCGGCGGCGGACAAAAAGCCAAACCGGGCGAGATTTCCTTGGCGCATAACGGCATCCTGTTTTTGGACGAGCTGCCGGAATTTTCGCGCGTCGCTCTGGACTCTTTACGGCAACCGCTGGAAACAGGCGAAGTTTCGGTCGCCCGTGTCAGCATGCATGTGACTTATCCGGCGCGTTTTCAGCTGATTGCCGCGATGAATCCGTGCCGTTGCGGCTATTTGGGCATCAACGGTCAGGAATGCTCCCGCGCGCCCAAATGCGGCGAAGATTATCAAGCCCGTATTTCAGGGCCTCTGTTTGACAGAATCGATTTGCATGTCGAAGTTCCCGCCGTTGCGCCATGGGATTTGGCCAAAGCGCAGGAAGGAGAAAGCTCCTCCGTCATTGCCGCACGCGTTGCGGAAGCTCTGGAACGGCAAAAACATCGCTACAAACAATATGGCATCACGAAAAACGCGCAGTCTTCCGGATCAGTTCTGGAGCAAACGGCTCATCTGAACGCTCAAGCGTCAGATCTGCTCATCAAAGCCGCCGAGAAAATGCGTCTGTCCGCCCGCGGTTATCATCGTGTCGTACGCGTTGCCAGAACAATTGCCGATTTGGCGGGACAGAATGAAGTTTCTTCCGTCCATATTGCGGAAGCCCTGTCCTACCGCCGCATCTTGCACGGCAGAGAATAAAGGAAAAAGATTATGGATTCGTCGGGAAAAGAACGTTCTTTAAACACACCGTTGATTCTTGTCGTGGACGATGACAACCGTTTACGCAAATTGCTGCAAAAATACTTATCCGAAAACGGTTTTCGCGTATTTGCCGCAGCCAACACGAAAGAAGCCGACGAAATGATGTCATGGTATGCTTTCGACTTGCTGGTCGTGGACGTGATGATGCCGGATGAAACAGGCATAGAGTTCACTAAAAGACTGCGCGCCAAAGGACAAAACGTCCCCATTTTGATTCTAACGGCGATGGGGGAAGCGGACGATCGCATTACAGGATTGGAATCGGGAGCGGACGATTACCTGCCCAAACCGTTTGAACCGCGGGAACTGCTATTGAGAATCAACAGCATTCTGCGCCGTGTGATGAGCAAACCGCCCGAAAAGCAAAGAGCGGAAATCAAATTCGGCGTCCATCGTTATGATTTGGACGAGCATGTTCTTTACCGTGGAGAAGAAAGAATCCGCCTGCCCCTTGCCGAAGCCGCCTTACTGCAACTGCTGGCCGAACGCGCCGGACAGGAAATCTCGCGTGACGATCTGGCGCGGCAAACCGGAAACGAAACCAATTTGCGCACCATTGATGTCCAAATCACCCGTCTGCGGCGCAAAATAGAGCCGGACGCCGGCCCCCCCCGTTACATCCAAACCGTCCGCGGAAAAGGATATTCACTGATTCCAGATTAAAGGAGGCTAAACATGTCTTTCAACGGCACTCTGCGTTACTATCGGCTGCGTTTGCTGCCGCGGCGTTTATTACCGCGCGCCATTCTGATTCTGGTTTTGCCCGTCATCTTGATTCAATCCGTCAGCGGCGTTCTGTTTTATGACAATCACTGGCAAAACATCAGCCGCCGTCTGGCTTTGGGAGTTGCTTCCGGCATCAAGGGCGCGATTGCCTTATATGATACTTTTCCGGATATGAATGTTCGGGAAACCATCATTAAAGAAATCGGAAAATCCACCGAACTGGATATCCGTTTTACGGACGTTCAGGAATACCCCCAAAATATCAAATTAAAACCCAACAACAAAACGGCGGAACTGATTCCCGCATTGCAAGCGCTCGGTTATCCGTTCACATTAAGCGATTTGCCGGAAAAACGCCGGCTGCTTATTTCTTTTTATCTGCCGGAATATACCGTCGAAATTTTATTGCCTTATAAAAAATTCTTTTCTTCAACGACATATGTTTTCGCTTTCTGGGCGTTATTTTCATCGCTTTTATTCACCGGAATATCCATTTTGTTTTTGCGCAACCAGATTCGCCCTATTCTGCGACTGGCTGAAGCGACCAAAAATTTCGGTTTGGGACGCGACGTCGCCGATTTCAAGCCTGAAGGCGCGGCTGAAGTCCGGCAAGCCGCCCTGTCCTTTTTGCAAATGCGCGACCGCATCCGCCGCCATATTGAAGAACGCACGCGCATGCTGGCCGGTGTTTCGCACGATTTAAGGACGCCTTTGACCCGTATGCGTCTGCAGCTGGCGATGATGGATAAAAACGAAGACAATGAAAATCTGACGGAAGACGTCACCGAAATGGAACACATGGTCAACGGTTATTTGGAATTCGCTCGGGGCGGCGACAAGGAAAAAGCGCAATCGACGGACATCCGCCAACTGATTTCGGAAACTGTCGACGGATTGAAAAAGAACGGTCTGCCCGTTCATTTCGAAAGCGCGACAAACGTTATCATGGACATCCGGCGCAACGATTTCAAACGATGCCTGTGGAATCTGGTTTCGAATGCCGGACGTTACGGCACGCAAATCGAAGTGTCGATGACGGCTTCCGAAAAATTGTTGAAAGTCGCCGTTGAAGATAACGGCCCCGGCATTCCTTTGGAAAAACGCGAAGATGTCTTTAAAGCTTTTTACAGACTGGACGAATCACGCAATTCGGAAACGGGCGGAGTCGGATTGGGATTGACGATCACCCGCGACATTGTCACAGCTCACGGCGGAAAAATCTATATGGAAGACAGCCGTCTGGGCGGATTGAAAGTCGTTATGGTTTTCCCGATTTAAAATCATCATCCGATTTATTTCAAAAAGACTACCCCTTTTCTTTTAATTCGGATACACTGATAGCGTTCCGAATCAATAGTGATTCTTTCTTTTTAGATAGAGGTAACGTAATGCAGACAAATTATACGCCGGAAAAAACCCGAAACGAGAAATTGATCTCATGGGTTGAAAAAATGGCTGAACTGTGTCAGCCCGATGCTGTTCACTGGTGTGATGGCACAAAAGAGGAAAACGATGCTTTATGCAATTTATTGGTCAAGAAAGGCACGTTCATCAAATTAAACGAACAAAAGCGCCCGAACTGCTATCTGGCGCGTTCGAATCCGTCTGACGTTGCCCGTGTCGAAGCGCGCACGTTTATTTGTTCGGAACGCGAAATCGACGCCGGCCCGACGAACAACTGGGCCAATCCCAAAGAAATGAAAGAAAAACTGCATTCCCTGTTCAAAGGCTGCATGCATGGCAGAACGATGTACGTCATTCCGTTCTCGATGGGACCGCTCGGTTCTCACATTTCCAAAATCGGTGTTGAAATCACCGATTCGCCGTACGTTGTCGTCAATATGGCGATCATGGCGCGCACCGGACAGAAAGTTTTAGACATTTTAGGAAAAGACGGCGCGTTCGTCCCCTGTATGCACTCGGTCGGCATGCCGTTGGACAATGGCAAGCAGGATGTGGCTTGGCCGTGCAATCCGGAAAACACCTATATCACGCACTTTCCCGAAGCCCGCGAAATCTGGTCGTTCGGTTCCGGTTACGGCGGCAATGCGTTACTGGGTAAGAAATGTCTGGCTTTGCGTATCGCGACCGTTCAGGCACGCGACGAGGGCTGGTTGGCCGAACATATGCTGATTGTCGGCATTGAAAACCCGCAGGGTGAAAAGACTTATGTTTCCGCCGCTTTCCCGAGCGCTTGCGGCAAAACGAATCTGGCCATGCTGATTCCGCCCGCTTCGTTCAAAGGCTGGAAAGTCTGGACGGTCGGCGACGATATCGCTTGGATCAAACCGGGGAAAGACGGTCGCTTGTATGCAATCAACCCCGAAGCCGGCTTCTTCGGAGTCGCTCCGGGAACATCCGAAAAGACAAACTACAATGCAATGCAGTCCTGCCGCGCGAACACCATCTTTACGAATGTCGCCCTGACCGATGACGGCGATGTGTGGTGGGAAGGCATGACGGATGAAAAACCGGCTCACCTGATTGACTGGAAAGGCAACGATTGGACACCCGCTTCCGAAACGCCGGCGGCGCACCCGAATTCCCGTTTTACGGCTCCGGCGCGTCAGTGCCCGACGATTGATCCCGATTGGGAAAATCCGGAAGGCGTGCCTATTTCCGCATTTATTTTCGGCGGCCGTCTGGCTCACAACACCCCATTGGTCTACCAGTCGTTCAACTGGAGCCACGGCGTCTATTTAGCTGCGACGATGGGTTCCGAAAAAACGGCTGCGGCCGAAGGAGCCGGCGGTATCCGCCGCGATCCGTTCGCGATGTTGCCGTTCTGCGGCTACAATATGGCCGATTACTGGTCGCATTGGCTGGAAATGAAGCGTTTGGCTCCGAAAGCGCCGAAAATCTTCCGTGTGAACTGGTTCCGCAAAGATGAAAACGGACATTTCATGTGGCCGGGGTATGGCGACAACATGCGTGTTCTGAAATGGATCATCGACCGCGTTCACGACCGTGTCGGCGCGCAGGAAGGTCCTGTCGGTTTGATGCCTTATTATAAGGATTTGGATATGACAGGCTTGGATTTCACGGAAGAAAAATTCAAAGACCTGATGGCCATTGACAAAGCGGATGGTTTGAAAGACACGGAAGACCAGCAGAAATACTTCCGTCCGTTTGTTGAACAGCAACGCTTGCCGAAGGAATTTGTTTCCGAATTGAGCCTGCTGTCCTTACGTTTTGAACGTTCCGAAGAAATTTGGAAACCGGTCTGAAAACCGGATAAAACAGAAAAAGGCGGATTTTTCCGCCTTTTTTTGTTTTAAGCTTGTTTCTTGAAGCGTTTTTTAGGAAAATGCTTAAAACATCTTTATTCATCACAGGAGTATTTTATGCCTGAACAACCGAAAGCCCCCGCAGCAGAAGAAGAACAAGTCGAGTATGAATATGTCGAAGTTCCCGAAGGACAAGAAGCGGAATACGCCTATGAAGAAGTTCCCGAAGGTCAGGAAATAGAATACGAATATGTCGAGGCGCCCGCCGGAGCCGAAG
>JAFYCE010000081.1 GCA_017539865.1 Alphaproteobacteria bacterium | reverse complement strand
TCGATTCATTGATAATCGTTCTTGTTCATTGGCAGGAACGAAATAAGAAAACGGAGGTGCCCCCGAAGCGGTTGAAAGGATAAAAAGAGGAAAGGTGGATAAAAGCGGGCAATAAAAAAAGCCCTGATTTCTCAAGGCTTTATTTTATGGTGCCCCTGACCTGAATCGAACAGGTACGTCCGAAAGGACAACAGATTTTGAGTCTGTCGCGTCTACCAGTTCCGCAACAGGGGCTCTCAAAACAAAATGAAATATATCTGATTTTTTCGCGCTGTCAATCAGAAAAATAACTTATTTTCAAAAAAAATGACAGATGAGTGTTTCTATCCGTCATTTCTTCCGTTTTAAATATCCAGATCGTCGACGAACTTTGCGTGTTCCTGAATGTATTGGAAGCGGAGTTCCGGTTTTGATCACATCAGCTGTTCTACCAGATCCGCCGTCATCTGAAATTCATTTTGATCTTCTTCTCTGCGGGGATCCGGAATTATGACGCGCAACAAAAGTCGTTTTTCCGGAGCCATTGTCGTTTCTTTCAGCTGCGAGGGCGGCATTTCGCCCAAACCTTTAAAACGGCTGATTTCAATTTTTTGAGCGTTCTTGAATTCTTTTTTGATGATCCGGTCTTTGTCCGCATCGTCGATCGCGTAAAAGACTTTGTTGCCGTACGCCAACCGGTACAGGGGAGGGACGGCCAGATACAAGTGGCCTTTCTGGATCAGTTTCGGCATTTCGCGATAGAAAAACGTCATCAGCAGCGAAGCAATATGCGCACCGTCGACATCCGCATCGGTCATCACGATGATTTTGTCATAGCGCAAGGCATTTTCATCGTATTTTTCGCGCCGTCCGCATCCCAAAGCTTCTGTGATGTTGCTGATTTCCTCGCTGGCGAAGATCTTTTCCTCCGATGCGCTGGCGACGTTCAGAATCTTTCCGCGGATAGGCAGAATGGCTTGCGTTTCGCGGTTTCGAGCCTGTTTTGCGGAACCGCCAGCGGAATCGCCTTCGACGATGAAGATTTCCGTACCGTGCGCCGACGTTCTGGAGCAATCCGCCAGTTTTCCGGGCAGACGCAAGCGCTTGGTCGCCGAAGCCCGTGCGGTATCGTTTTGTTTCTTTTTGCGCTGACGTTCCGCCGAGCGTTCCAGAATATACGTCAGAAGTGTCGTCGCGTTCTTTGTATCGCCGGATAACCAGTGGTCGAACGGATCTTTAATGGCAGTGTCAACCAGACGGGTCGCTTCCGGAGAGCCGAGTTTTTCCTTTGTCTGGCCTTGGAATTGCGGATCTTTCATAAACAGGGAAAGCATGATCGCCGCCGAGCCGATCACATCTTCAGTCGTGATTTCCGCGCTTTTCTTATTGCCGAGCATTTCCGCGTAACTGCGCAGACTGCGGGTGAGGGCGGTTCTTAAGCCCGTTTCGTGCGTGCCGCCTTGCGGCGTGTTGATCGTGTTGCAGAACGAGCTGATAAAGCCTGCGTCCGAATCTTCCAGCCACGTGATCGCCCATTCCAAATGACCTTTTCCGTCCGGCAACTCCGTCCGTCCGGCAAAAGGTTTCGGCGTGACGCAGGCTTCGTCTTTCAGACGGTATTTCAGGTAATCTTCCATACCGTTCGGGTATTTCAGCGTTTCTTCCGCCGGCGTTTTATCTTCGCCGTTCAGTAAAAGCGGATCGCATTTCCAGCGGACTTCAACCCCTTTGAACAGGAAAGCTTTCGAGCGCGCCATACGGAACAGAACGCTGGGCTTGAAGCGCAGACGTTCGCCGAAAATTTCCGTATCCGGCTTGAAAATGACAGTCGTTCCCCGACGATTGGCAACCATGCCGACTTTTTCCAGAGGCGTTGTCGGTTTACCGCGGGAGTATTCCTGTTTCCAAACGCATTTATCGCGTGCGACTTCGACCGTCATGGCGGAGGACAACGCGTTGACGACGGCCATGCCGACACCGTGCAGACCGCCGGAAACCGTATAGGCTTTGCCGCTGAACTTGCCGCCGGAGTGCAGAGAAGTCATAATAACTTCCAAAGCGGATTTTTCCGGATATTTCGGATGAGGGTCGACGGGAATGCCGCGGCCGTTGTCTTTGACGCGCAAAGAGCCGTCCGCATACATTTCCATTTCAATGACGCTGGCGTAGCCGGCAACGGCTTCATCCATCGCGTTGTCCAGAATTTCCGCCGCCAGATGGTGATAAGCGGGTTCGTCCGTTCCGCCGATATACATGCCAGGGCGGCGGCGAACGGGTTCCAGTCCTTCCAGAATTTCAATATCTTTTGCGGAATATTCGGTTGACGGTTGAACAGCGGATTCATTAAACAAATCAGGCATAACTTTTTATCTTCTATTTCATATTCGGCTTTTTAAAGCGCGGGGAAACACCGCTTGTTTTCGCAGTGTTTGTCTGTGGAAAAGCTTTTTGGAAGCGGACAGCCAGCGTTTCCGCAAAATCTTCGGTAAATGGGAGTCTACCCTTGTACCAATCGGGTTTCAACTGATTTTCTTTTTCGGAAAAAGCAACGAAACGACGCGTCCACGACTTTTCCAGTCCTAAAGCAACGGCAAAGGGCAGATGTTTGTTATACAGAGCCTTGAGCTTGAATTCGGCATTTCGCATGATGTTTAAAAGCGTTTCATCCTGAGAGGATAAATACAATTTATATCCTTCAATGTTTTCCAGAATAGAATTGCCCAGGCTTGACGGTGAACGGAGCAATGTTTTGAATATGCCGATGCAGAGCAGTATGGAAAAGAAGAATACCGCTGACAAAAAAGTCATTTGAATGCTGTAGTAAACGAACAATCCGGCCAAACATAACAAGAATGGGAAAATTGCGGCAAAAAGTTTAAAAATTTGTTTTTTATCCGTTTTCAAAGTTTTTTTACGGAGTTCGAAAAAGAGTTTTTCTCCGATAAAAGAAACCGGTATTGATATGATGACGCACGCTGATGCCGTCAAGGCCGTAATCAAGGGAAACAGCGATATGGATGAAACGGCAAAGACGGTGATGAGAGCCATTAAAATCCCGAACCAAAAGTAACCGTATGGAAATACCGTGAATTTTTGGCGGTATTCTTTTATCAAACGTTTTTCCACGATATTGGCCAGACGTTTTAAACGCAAGGAATTAGCGCTGTTTAAATCAAAAGAAGTGCTGTCTTTTGTAAACAGAAGCTTGGCAATCCGTTTTTCGGTTCCGGTCAATCCGGTTTCCTTGTCCGTGTTTTTTATCAACAAAAGAGTTCCGTTTTCCCGTTCGTCAAAAGATAAAAAGCCCTTGGCCGCCATATTCAGCAACAGGATGAATAGGGAAGTCGAAGTAAACTCTTTTTTCAGCGCGTAGTTTAAAACGGCCGGTGATAAATCGCCTTTTTGCAGTGGCGCCGCTTTAATATTTTTTTCCTGTTTGTTTTGACGCAAACTGAACCATATTGTCAGATAATAAGATAAAACAAACAAAAATGCAATGCAGGAAACGGTTGTTGCGCCGTATTCAGTGATAAAACGATCCAATTTTCCATTTTGAAAAGCGGTAAGGGAGGCGGCATCGGACCAGTTAGCCAGAATAGTCAATCCTTCGTGTGGAGCCAATGGAAAGGTCAAGGTAAACGATAAATCGTTTCCTTTGTCTTTTCTGATTTTATAGTTGTTTCCATATCCTTCCCTTCCGCCGGTGATGGCTGTCTGAGAATACAATTTGGAATTTGGCGGAAGAATGATAACGGCTCCGGCGCGGGTGATGGGAATATCCCAATGTGTTCCCGTGACCTCCCATATCAATTCTTTGAAATCGGGAGCGTCATTTTCTTCTGCGCTGTTTTCAAACTCTGAAATCCGGTTTGAAAACAGATAAGTTATGCTGTAAACGTGCGTTCCCGGCATTTGAGGCTTTTCCGAACGTATGGCAATGCGGATGCCGTCCGTATCCGGAAAAAAGTTGAAAAAGGCCGGCTTTTTGTCAATGGAAGCTTCTAAAACGGTCAGATTCGTTCGATGCCTTTTTCCTGTCCGGTCAACGTAGTATTTGGGAAAATAACGGTCTATTCCTTTAAAGTCCGTTTCTTTCGGCTCGACAACGCGTTCTATCGTTTCCGTCACTTTAACCATTCCGTTATTTAAAATTTCAATACGGCTGAAAAAATAAGGAATATGCTTTAAAAAGGGGACTTCGATAAGTGCGTCGGGGGGGATGGCCGCTAACGTTTTTTCTCCGTCATAGTTCAGAGTATATGCTTTTATCGTTTTTTTCGCCGGAGTTTGAGGAATGTTTAAATCGTTCAGGCTGACTCTGGTTCTATCGGAAAAAACGGGGGCGGAAGCCGGTTCTTGTTTGGCAGCGGAAGTAATCTGTCTTTTTTTTGCGTTAGCCCGCGTATTTTTTAATGTTTTCGATTTTGAGGCTTTTTTTCCTATTTTCGGTTTTTTGCCGGATGATTTTGAATTATCAAAGAAAACAAGTGTTCCTTTGGCTTCTAAGATGTCGGACAATTTGGGAGTGGAATGCGGATTATGTTTTTTAGAATTGTCAAATGAATCCAATATTTCAACCAAATCGGTATCAATTGTGATGTCGTTTTTTTCTTCTGCGGCAAAACAGAGTGGATGACTTGCAATCAAAGCAAAAAATATTGCTGAATGGAAGAGCAGACGACGCATAATGGACATATCCTCGAGATTTCGATTTATCATATCCGAAAAAAAATTTGTTCAAAATTTTTAACCGATTCCTAATTTATTTGCAATATAAAAACAAAACTTTAAATAATGTCCGTCTTGATGTATAGAAAGGGTGGACAAGTCAAATTTTAAGGAAAAAGATCATGGTCACGATGTCCCTGAATAAAGATAAAATCAAAATTCTGCTGTTGGAGGATTTGCATCCGAATGCGGAAAAATATTTCAGAAGCCACGGCTACAACAATCTGGTTTCTTTGAAGAACGCTTTGGATAAGGATGAATTGAAGGAAGCAATTGCAGACGTCCATATGATTGGTATCCGTTCCAGAACGAAGCTGACGGCGGATGTTTTTGAGGCTGCCAAAAAATTGATGGCGGTCGGCTGTTTCTGTATCGGAACAAATCAGGTGGATTTGGAAGCGGCAAAAGCTCATGGCGTTCCTGTCTTTAATGCGCCGTATTCCAATACCCGTTCTGTGGCCGAACTGGTTATCGGGGAAATCGTGATGCTGATGCGCGGCGTGCCGCAGCGCAGTTGGGCGGCGCATAACGGTATCTGGCTGAAAAACGCCAAGGGATCCGTTGAAGTCCGTAACAAGGTTTTGGGTATTGTCGGATACGGTCATATCGGAACGCAGGTTTCCGTTTTGGCGGAAGCGATGGGAATGAAAGTCCGTTATTTCGATATCGTCGACAAGCTGGCTATGGGAAATGCGGAAAGTTGTTCTTCTTTGTCCGAACTGCTCAGCGTTTCCGATATTGTCAGTTTGCATGTGCCGCAAACGCCGTCGACGAAAAACATGATTTCCCACGCCGAATTTTTTGCAATGAAAAAAGGCGCCTTCTTTATCAACGCGTCTCGGGGCAGCGTTGTCGATGTTGACGCTTTGAAAGCCGCTTTGGACGAAGGGCAGGTCGCCGGTGCCGCTTTGGATGTTTTTCCGAAAGAGCCTGCTGATAAGTCCGAAGAATTCGTTTCCGTCCTGCGCGGTATGCCCAATGTCATTTTGACGCCTCATGTCGGCGGCTCGACGTTGGAGGCGCAAGCCAATATCGGGTTGGAAGTTTCCGAGCGTCTGGTGAAATATTCCGACAACGGTTCGACATTGGGAGCCGTCAACTGTGTTGAGGTTTCCCTGCCGGTTCAGGAAAGCGGCAAGACGACGCGCTTTATGCATATTCATAAAAACGTTCCGGGCGTACTGAGCGGCATCAACGGCGTATTTTCGAACGGCGGTTTAAACATCAGCGGACAATATCTGCGTACGGACGGGGAATATGCTTATGTTGTCGTGGATGTGGACGGTCATCTGGACAATGCATCCGTTCTGCAAAAAGAGCTGGAAGCCATCAACGGAACGCTGAAAGTGCGTTATTTGTTTTGACGGCTTTTTGTACAGGCGTTTGTCGGATGAATGAAAGTTGACAGTTCAATATGGTCATCCCCGTTCTTTCCTCTGAGATTTATCGTGTTTCCCCGTCGGATTTAATGGCTTTGAATGACGGAGAAATATCAGGTGAAGCCGATTATACGGATGAAGTCGTCGTTTTGCTCGGTCACAACGGGAGTATCGGAAGTACCGATAACCGCGATGTTTTAATCAAAGGGCGCGCCGTCATTCGAAAAGCTTTGGATGACCGGCTTCCGTTTATTCCGGTCCGGTTTGCTTTCATTCCCGCCAATAAGCCGTTTGATTTATTATCTCCGGTCATTCGCGCCATGCGGTATAGAATCCGCTATTACGGTTCCAATGTTTACCATTTGAATCCGAAAGATATCCGCGCAATGAAAATCGAACGCTCGGTTAAAACGCCCGAAACGGCTTATTCCTTTACTCATTCCGGTCGTATAATGTCCAAGCAAGAGCGGAAAGACGAATATAAACGCATATACGACAGCATCAGGGACAACGGTTTTAGCGATGCGGAACCGATTGATATCATGCTTTGTCGTTTATGCGGGGCAAAAGATTGTCTTAACAACGGGCATCACCGGATGAGTATTGCGCTTGAATTGGGTTTGGATAAAGTGCCGGTTCGTTTTTCCGCTGCGGGGGCGGCTCCCGCTTTTTTGCGTCCGGTATTAAAAAAGTTTTCGACGTTTGAACTGGCGTTAAAACGCCGTTTCAGACATTGATTCCGTTAAACCGGATCGGAGAAAAAGACGTTTTTTTTACATATCTTTTTTCTTCTTTGCTTTTCGGCAATAATACCGTTAATATAAATAAATCAAACCCTTCCGGTCGGAAGAACGGTTAATTTGATTTTCCGTTAAACAAACAGGACAAAGGAGAACGGTATGGACGAAGTAAATTTGATAGCGGCAAGAAAAGATACGCTTGCTTTGGTTTTAGCCGGCGGAAAAGGGTCTCGTTTGAAAAACCTGACGGAAATACAGGCGAAGCCGGCCGTACCGTTCGGAGGGAAATTCAGAATTATCGATTTTCCGTTGTCCAACTGTATCAACTCCGGTATGCGCCGGATGTGCGTGTTGACGCAGTATAAAGCTCACAGCCTGATCAAACATTTGCAGCAAGGATGGAGCTTTTTGCAGCCGGAATTGAACGAGTTTGTTGAAATCTGGCCGGCTCAGCAACAGACTTCCGACGAGGTTTGGTATCAGGGAACGGCTGACGCCGTGTATCAGAATTTGGATACGATTCGGGCGCATTCGCCGCGCTATATTTTGATTTTGGCCGGCGACCATATCTACAAGCAGGATTATTCCAAAATGCTGAAACAGCATATTGAAGCCGGTGCAAAAGCAACGGTTTCCTGCATTGAAGTGCCGCTGGAAAAAGCGCATGAATTCGGTATTCTTGATGCGGATGCGGAAGGGAATATCATCCGTTTTGTCGAAAAACCGAAAGATCCGCCCTCAATTCCGGGAAAACCGGATCGCTCTTTCGCCAGTATGGGAATTTACATCTTTGATGCGGATTTTCTGATTGATTTGTTGGAAAAGGATGCGGCCGATGAAAATTCATCGCATGATTTCGGAAAGGACATCCTGCCGTCTTTGGTCGGCAAGGAAAAAATGGTGGCTCATCGTTTTCAGGACAGTTGCGTTTTCAATAAAACGGACGAAGCGTATTGGCGCGATGTCGGAACACTGGATGCCTATTGGGAGGCCAATCTGGATTTGACGAACGTCATTCCCGATTTGGATTTATACGATTCCCGTTGGCCGATTTGGACGTTTCAGGAACAGCATCCGGCGGCAAAGTTCGTTTTTGAAAGTGAACTGAGGACGGGGATGGCTGTCAAATCGTTGGTTTCCGCGGGATGTATCATTTCCGGCGGAACGGTACGTCATTCTTTGTTGTTTTCCTCCGTGCGCGTGCATTCTTTCTCTTTGGTTGAAGATTCCGTTGTTTTGCCGCATTGCGTAATCAATCGTCATGCCCGTGTTAAAAAAGCGATTTTAGCGGAAGGATGCGTCATTCCCAGAGGTTTGGTCATAGGCGAAAATCCTGAAGAGGATGCAAAGTATTTTTACGTTTCGGAAAAAGGCGTCGTTTTGGTGACGCCCGCCATGTTGGCAAAGTTGCCGCCGATTCCCGAATTGTCTTAATTTTCAGGGCGGGGATTTTATCAATCTCCGCCTTTATTTTTCGGGCGGAAAAGATGCTGTTTGGAAGACGTATTTCTAAAATCAGAAACAAAATCAATTTTTTCTTGAAGATTGTTAAATGGCCGGTCGCTTTTTTAATGATATGGATTGTTCCGGCGGCATGGCAGGCCTTTCGGCGTTATTATGTCATCAGGCATCAGTTGAATTGGCACAATTTGATTTATTTTGCAATCGGCGCCGGTTTTTTTGCCGCTATTCGCGTGATGATTTTGCTGCGCAGGGGGAAAGCGGAAACGCTGGAACATGAAATAACTCATGCGTTGTTCGCAATGGCAACGCTTCATCCCGTCGAAAGAATTGAACTGAAAGAAACGGGTGGCGGCTATATGACTTTTTCGGGGGAAGGAAACTGGTTGATAGCCATCGCCCCGTATTTCTTTCCGTTGGCCGCTTTTACGATGATGTTTTTTGCCATAGCCGTCAATCAGGCGATCGGTTGTTTTCCGGATTGGATTTATATCGGATTGGGAATGACGGTATGCTATAATCTGTTTTCTTTTGCAGAACAAACGCATCCGGAGCAAACGGATTTTAAAGTGGCAGGATATTTATTCACGATTTTCTTTTTACCGGGGGCGAACTGCCTGACATTCGGGACGATATTCGCTTTTTCGGAACGCGGTATCAACGGCGTTTTGTTTTTTTATAAATTGCTGTTGTACTATTCGACGCAGAATTTCCAAGCTCTTTTGAAATTTTTTTAAAGAATTATCGTTGTGTTTTCTTTTGCGGCAAAGAAACCGGAATCTTCTTTTTGCACCTGTTGTTCGATGTCGTGCATAATGGCATCCGTATGCGTCGGTGCATGATGGAACAACGCCGTTCTTTTTACGCCGGCCGCTTTTGCCAACCGTACGACCTGTTCCCAAGAAGAATGTCCCCAACCTGTGAATAAAGGATATTCCTGCGGCGTATACATGGTGTCAAAAATCATTAAATCGGCTCCTTTGACGAAATTGATCAATTCGTCGGAAGCGTCTGTCGGTTTTTGTTCGTGATCTGAAATGTAGCAAACGGATTTTCCATTATGATTCAACCTGTAACCGGCGGCTCCGTTCGGATGGTTCAAAGCGATTGTTTGTATGGAAATTTCTCCGTCAAACAGATTGAATTTTTCAGATATTCGAAAACTATGAAAATGCAGGACGGAGGGGATGGCGTTTAAGGGCAACGGAAAAAACGGCGTGGACATCAGCAATTCGAATATTTCTTTTGCGGGCTGACCGTTCGGCTGTAAGGGCGCATATATACGCACACAGGCATCTTTTTCAAAGATGGGTGAAAAAAAAGGAAAACCGCAGATGTGATCCCAGTGCGTATGAGAAATCAGCAAAGTGACGTCTTTTTTGTTTTGTTTGATTAAATGCTCGCCTAATGTACGCAATCCGGAGCCGGCGTCAAAAATGACGGTCTTTCCGTCAAAATCCGCTTGAACGCAGGAAGTGTTGCCGCCGTATTCCGTATATTCAGCGGAGCAACATGAAATACTGCCGCGTACTCCCCAAAAAGTGACACTAACAGTCATTGCGTTTTATTCCTTTTATTGTGCCGTTTCGGCAGATTTCATCGTTTTTCACGAAAAGCATTTCTTTATTATAAACGAGCTTTCATTTTAAAAACAGCATAAAATTTCAAATGACGTAATATAAGGGTAAATTGATTGATTTTTTTGGATTTTCAAGATAATGTGAAACCGTAAAAGTTCTTGCAAAGGGGATGTTATGAAGAAAAACGCCGGTTCTTTTTTCTTTTTGTTTTTATTGGGAATGTCGATTCTTTCGGGGACGGCTCAGGCTCAGCAAAAAGAAGTGAAACAGCTTCCGACGTGTCTTGATTTTTCCGAAGTGTATGGCCGAACCGTTTTGAAAACGGCCGTGGCGACAAAGGAAGACGAGCAGGAAATGCAGGCGTTGGCTTCGATTATGATGGGATATGTTTCCGCTTTGCAGGATATATACGGGAATCGTTTGTTGGGAATGTCTTATAACGACAATGAATGGACGTTATTGGAAAAAGTGAACCAATTCTGTCGCCAGTATCCGCACATGACGTTTCAAAGGGCGGTACGTTCAATCGAGCCGGTCTCTCAAACGATTCAAGCGTTGCAGGACGAAGAGTTCAAACGCTGCAATAACTATATAGAGCAAACCAGAACGACGATTTGTTCTTCCGTCAACCAGAAATAGATTCGTATATTCCGGATGAAAACGCTTATGGATACCATCAAAATCCGCGGCGCGCGGGAGCATAACTTAAAAAACATCGATTTGGACATTCCCAAAAACAAGCTGGTCGTCGTGACCGGACTGTCGGGATCGGGAAAATCCTCTTTGGCTTTTGATACGCTGTATGCCGAGGGACAAAGACGCTATGTCGAAAGCTTGTCCGTCTATGCGCGCCAGTTCGTCGATTTGATGAAAAAGCCCGATGTCGATTCGATCGAGGGGTTGTCCCCCGCAATTTCGATCGAACAGAAAACGACGTCGCACAATCCGCGTTCGATCGTCGGCACGGTGACGGAGATTTACGACTTCATGCGCCTGCTGTGGGCAAGGGCGGGGATTCCGTATTCTCCGGCGACGGGATTGCCGATCGAAAGCCAGACCGTGACGCAGATGGTCGACAAAGTCATGGCGATGCCGGAAAGGACGAAGCTGTTGCTTCTGGCTCCTGTCGTTCGCGGGCGAAAAGGCGAATACAAAAAAGAAATCAGGGAACTGCAAAAGAAAGGCTTCCAACGTCTGAAAATCGACGGGGAGATTTATAACATTGAGGAAACGCCGGAGCTGAACAAAACGCTGAAGCACGATATCGCCGTTGTCGTCGACCGTGTTGTCGTCAAAGAGGGCATGGAAAGCCGGTTGGCGGAATCGTTTGAAACGGCGTTGGGGCTGTCGGACGGATTGGCCGTTGTCGAAAACGCCGATACGCACGAGGAAACGACGTTTTCGTCGCGCTATTCCTGTCCCGTTTCCGGTTTTACGATCGAGGAAATCGAGCCGCGTCTGTTTTCCTTTAACAATCCGCACGGGTTCTGTCCCGAATGCGAGGGGCTTGGCGTGAAGCTTTATATCGATCCCGATTTGGTCATTCCGGACAAGACCAAGCGGCTGGAAGAGGGGGCAATCGCGCCGTGGTCGGGGGCAAACGGGGAAATCTATCCGTGGCATAAAGAGGCTTTATACGGATTGAGCCGGCGTTTCGACTTGGATTTATCGGCGCGGTGGTGCGATCTGTCGCAGGAAACGCAACAAGCGATTTTATACGGTAAGGGGGCTTTCGAGGGCGTGATTCCGAACCTGAACCGCCGCTTTCTGGAAACGGATTCCGAGTATATGCGCGAGGAAATCCAGAAATTTCAGAACAACATCGTTTGCGAACACTGCCATGGCAAGCGTCTGCGATCGGAGGCTCTGGCGGTCAAAATCGCGGGCAAGGACATTGCGGACGTGACGAATATGTCGATTGCCGAAGCACGTCAATGGTTCGGTTCCGTTTTGGAACAATTAAAGCCGCAGCAGCAGGAGGTTGCCGGCCGTATTTTAAGGGAAACGAATGAACGGCTGGATTTCCTGATCAATGTCGGTCTGGGATATTTGTCTTTGGGGCGGTCGTCGGGGACGCTTTCCGGCGGAGAAAGCCAGCGTATCCGTTTGGCGTCGCAAATCGGGTCGGGGCTGACAGGCGTGTTGTATGTGTTGGACGAACCGTCCATCGGTCTGCATCAGCGGGATAACGACCGGCTTTTGTCAACGCTGTTCCGTTTAAGGGATTTGGGCAATACGGTCATCGTTGTCGAACACGACGAAGACACAATGCGCGCCGCGGATATGTTGATTGACATGGGGCCTGCGGCAGGGGCGTTGGGAGGTTCCGTTATTGCCGCCGGAACGCCGCAGGAAGTCGCGGACAATCTGAACAGTCTGACGGGGCGGTATCTGTCGGGAACGAAGAAAATCCCCGTTCCGGAAAAACGCCGCAAGGGAAACGGCAAAAAGCTGAAAATTCTCGGGGCGAGCATTCACAACCTGCGCCATATCGACGCCGAGTTCCCGTTGGGGACGCTGACGTGTGTGACGGGCGTTTCGGGCGGGGGCAAGTCGTCTTTAGTCATTGAAACGTTATATAAAGGACTGGCAAAAGCTTTGAACGGCACGCGCGTAACGGTCGGCGCGCATGACAGGATAGAGGGATTGGAGCATATTGATAAAGTTATTGATATCGACCAATCGCCGATCGGGCGGACTCCCCGAAGCAATCCGGCGACATACACAGGCGTGTTTTCGCATATCCGCGACTGGTTTGCCGGTCTGCCGGAAGCCAAACTGCGCGGGTACAAGTCGGGACGCTTTTCATTCAACGTGAAGGGCGGGCGGTGCGAAGCCTGTCAGGGCGACGGCGTTCTGCGCATCGAAATGCACTTTTTGCCCGATATGTACGTCCAATGCGACGAATGCAAAGGAACGCGCTACAACCGCGAAACGCTGGAAGTCAAATACAAGGGAAAATCCATCGCCGACGTATTGGATATGACGGTTGACGAGGCGGTCGTTTTCTTTGACGCCGTGCCGGCAATCAAAAGCCGTCTGACGTTATTGCAACGGGTCGGATTGGGGTATATCAAGCTGGGGCAGTCGGCGACGACGCTGTCGGGCGGGGAGGCGCAGCGCATCAAGCTGTCCAAGGAATTGTCCAAGAAAGCGACGGGAAAGACGGTTTACATTCTGGACGAACCGACGACGGGGCTTCACTTTGAAGACGTCGCCAAACTGCTGGACGTTTTGCATCAGCTGGTGGAGCAGGGCAATACGGTCGTCGTCATCGAACACAACCTTGAAGTTATCAAGACGGCCGACTGGATCATCGATCTGGGGCCGGAAGGCGGTGACGGCGGCGGAACGATCGTTGCGACGGGGACACCGGAACAGGTCGCCGGATGCGATCGGAGTTATACGGGAAAATATCTGAAAAAGTATTTGAAAAAATAACGGAACAATGCCGATTCTGCTTGCTTTTTTTCCGTATTTGTCTAAAAATAGGGCGTTTTTCTTCGTATAAGGAGTGTGTTATGAAAGACGACGAAAAATCATTGAGCGAATATGAAGCCGAATACAACGCAGCCGAAAAGGAATACGGAAAGCTCGGCGGACTGGGCGTTGTCGGAAAGATGATCAATCGCGGCAAGCAACTCAACGATCATTACAACCATGTGGATGAATGGAAAAAAATGAGTCATCTTGAACAGCTCAAGGCGATCAGAAAGGCCGGTTCGAAGTCGGATGCCGTTTCCCTTTATAACGAGGTCAGCCTTCACGGTAATGATTCGCGTGTCGTCGGCGGGACTTTGGCCGCGATTTTCAGAATGCACAGAAACCATTCGCAGAAGCCGGAAGTCAAGGCGGACAAAATCGACCGGATGGAGGCGATGCTGGCCGAAAGCGACATCGGGCGGAAGTCGTTGGACATTTTGGAAAAGAACGGCTATTCGTTTGATTTCAATTATGACGATGTCACCGCGCCCCACATCGATCCGAAGCACAAAAAGGTGATGTTGAATTCGCTGTGGTCGATGGAAACGGGGGCTTTGTCGCTGGTTCACGCCGCGCGCACCGTTTGGCAGCAGGAAACCGGAAAGGCTCCGACGGCGGATTTGACGGT
>JAFYCE010000080.1 GCA_017539865.1 Alphaproteobacteria bacterium | reverse complement strand
CCCCAGAGCGAAAGCGGGACTGAGTTAAAAAAAATGTTCAATCGAATGATTGAATCTTAAAAATTCTTTGAACATCCTTTTTTTTTATGATATCCATCATAACGAATTCAGACTTACAGAAAGGTTTTTTTATGACGACAGGTTTGATGGAAGGCAAAAAGGGACTGATTTTAGGCTTGGCCAATGACAAGTCGATTGCATGGGGAATTGCATCGGAATTGCATAGCCACGGAGCGAAGCTGGCGTTCACCTATCAGGGAGAAGCGCTGGAAAAACGCGTCCGTCCCTTGGCGGCCTCTTTAGGGGAAAATCTGGTTTTGCCCTGCGACGTGACAAAAGAAGAAACATTGGACGCCTTGTTCGATACTCTGGAAAAGGAATGGGGAAAGCTTGATTTCATCGTACACGCGGTCGCTTTTTCGGACAAGAACGAATTAAAAGGTCGTTATTGCGACACAACTCTGACCAATTTCCTGAACACAATGCATATTTCCTGCTATTCATTCACGGATATTTGCCGTCGGGCGGCTAAAATCGCAAACCAAGGCAGCAGCTTTATCACAATGACCTATTACGGTTCCGAAAAGGTATTGCCGAATTACAACGTTATGGGCGTTGCCAAAGCCGCTTTGGAAGCATCCGTCCGTTATCTGGCTCGGGATTTGGGGGCGCAAGGCATCCGCGTCAACGCCATTTCAGCCGGTCCGATCAAGACTTTAGCGGCATCGGGCGTCGGCGATTTCCGCGTCATCCTGAACTGGAACGAATATTGCGCGCCGCTGCACCGCAACATCACACAAGACGAAGTCGGAAAAAGCACAGTCTATCTGCTGAGCGATCTGGCCAGCGGTGTTACCGGTGAGATACTGCACGTCGACGGCGGATACAATACAATCGGCATGATTCATCCAGACCATGCCGGAGAAGCGGCGGAATTATTGGCATCCATTGCCAAAAAGAACGTCGGGTAAAGCATGTCGGGAAACGGATTCGGTGAAATTTTCAGACTGACTTCTTTCGGCGAAAGCCACGGCTGTGCCATCGGCTGCGTCGTTGAAGGCGTCCCTGCCCGCATCCCTCTGGACGTTTCGGATATCCAATCCGCCCTTGATCGCAGACGCCCCGGACAATCCGCTTTTACGACCCAGCGCAAAGAACCGGATACGGTTCGGATTCTATCCGGCGTTTTTAACGGTCTGACAACGGGAACGCCTATCGGATTATTGATTCAAAACGAAGACCGCCATTCTTCGGATTATGCCGAGATCGCTGATAAATTCCGTCCGGCTCATGCCGATTTGCCCTACTTTTTGAAATACGGCAATCGGGATTACCGCGGCGGAGGACGCGCCTCCGCCCGAGAAACGGCGATGCGTGTAGCTGCCGGCGTTTTAGCGTGCAAGGTATTGGAACACTTTATCAAAACACCGTTCAATATCACGGCGGGAGTAATTCAAATCGGAAATGAAAAAGCGACAGCTTGGAACGATACGGAAATCAACAAAAATCCCTTCTTTTGTCCTGATGTTTCCGCTTTGCCCCGTTTTGAAGCCGTTTTAAATCAAGCCAAAGAAAATAAAAACTCGGTTGGAGCCGTCATTGAAATCCGCGCTTCGGGTTTTCCCGCCGGATTGGGCGAGCCTGTTTACGACCGGCTGGATGCGGATCTGGCGAAAGCTTTAATGAGCATCAATGCCGTCAAAGGCGTCGAAATCGGCGACGGCTTTGATGCAGCCGCTTTGACCGGCACTGAAAACGCGGATGAAATGTACGCCGATCCGACCGCTTTAAACGGCATCGGTTTTAAAAGCAATCATGCCGGCGGGATATTGGGCGGCCTGTCCACGGGACAGCCGATAATCGCCCGCATTGCCGTCAAGCCGACGCCCTCCGTCGCCACGGAATTAAAAACGGTTACGACAGATCGGAAAGAAACGACCGTTTGTACGACGGGACGTCACGACCCGTGTGTCGGCATTCGCGCCGTTCCCGTTGCCGAAGCGATGACCGCTTGCGTTCTGGCGGATCATTTGTTGCGTTTTCGCGCGCAATACGCTTAATCTTCTTTCAAAGGAAAAATGATGTCCCTGTTTCCGGAAACACAATCGAAGTCCGATTCCGTCTGGCAATCAGCCCCTCAAAAAAAAGGCTTTTTCAAACGCGGGCTTCGTTTTTTAGAAAAGATTTTCTGCCTGATCGGTTTTATCGTCACCGTTGTCCTTGCCGTTCGTTTTTATTCTTTAGCGAAAGAAAACTCCCCCGTCGTTTTTGATGAAGGAACGATTTTGCGCATGGCCTTGACGCAGGAGCTATACGAAACCCGCCCTGACGATTTGCTCGGTTCCGTCACATTCGGTAATCGCCCGACCGTCGCCGATGTGGTTTTAGGACTTCATCGGGCGGCCAAAGATCCGAACATAAAAGCCTTGGTGGCTTATATGCCGGACACAAAGCTCGGATTGGCTCAGATTCAAGAAATCAGGGAAGCCGTTAAAGCTTTTCGAAACGCCGGCAAAAAAACGTTTTTTTACGCACCGACATTCGGCGAGTTGGGCGGCGGCATAT
>JAFYCE010000079.1 GCA_017539865.1 Alphaproteobacteria bacterium | reverse complement strand
TATCATACATTACACAGTGGATACATCTGCCGAAAATGCCTTCTTCGGCTCTGTCCAATACAGGGATACTACTCTGGCGCACAAATGTCTCACCATTATCATCACTGATAGCCAATCCTGAAAAAGCAAAAAATTTGGCTTTTTTTACAAGCTGAAAAGCTACATAATACATATAAATCTTGTCATGAACGCGTAAAACGTCACCGAGAATTATGCCATTATCATCAAAATGACCATTTTCACCGATGTCTAGCACGGGCTTTTCACTGATTTTCAAAATACGGGAAGGATTTTTCGCATCCACATCAACATACCCGATGCGTCCAACTCCATCTTTATCACGAAAAGAACCGTAAACACGGATAATATCCTCCCTCAGCAAAAAAGGTTGAGGAGTTAAAACGGAATTATCCATCCACTCCGGACTATTTTTGTCCGGACAATAAATTAAGCCTTTCTTTTCCCACTTCATTTCCTTACTCCTTTACCTGACAGAATCTTTTTGCCGTAATCGGCGCTTTTACTGCCGGATTTCCTTTATAAATCGCGTTTTCTTCCGTGTTTTTTCCAATGACGGCACCCATGGCGATAAAATTATCGTCGGCTATTTTCACATTGTCGGCAATTGATGCATTAACGCCGATATAAGCGTTCGCTCCTATTTCGCAGAAACCGCAAATTACGACATGAGACGTAATGAAACAGTTATCTTTGATGATTGACCTGTGTCCCAAATGGTTTCCACTCCACATTACGACATTGTTGCCGACTTTTGTGAACGGCTGAAGAGTATTGTCTTCCAAGATAAAACAGTTGTTGCCGATTTCGACGTTATGCCAGACGAAAGCGCGGGAACTGACGTATGATGCCAATTTATATCCTTTAGCTTTTGTTTCGTGATAGAAACGTGTGCGCTGACGGTTCAGATTGGCTCCCGCCATAGCAACGAAGGCATCGTATTCCGCGGACGGATATAAATTTTCGATCTCTTCAAAAGCGACAAGAGGTAAACCGCAAAACGAGTTTTCTTTCAGAAAAGCTGTTTCAACGGCAAAAGAGCAAACTTCATATGTGCTGTCGTGCGTGAAGTATTCATAAGCCAAAGCCGCTGTTTCGCCGGCTCCGATGATAATCAGCTTCTTACTCATAGTCCCGCAGCCTTCATTAAATCGGAAACGGTTTTCATTTGTTCGATTGTTCCCAGATCAATTTCTTTTTTCAGTTTTTCTTCAAAAAAAGAAACCGTACTCATCGCCGCCAGAGAATCCCATTCGGGAATATCCGCTAAAAGTGTTTTTTCCGAGATTTTCTTCGTTGTACCAGCAATTGCGGTCAATTCGTTTAAAAATTCCTCTTTTGTCATTTTATATCTCCGTAAATGAAAGGTTTCGGGCAATAGATCTGATCCGTACTGATAACGGCAGCACCCCACGCTAATCCAACGCCAAAGCCGGAAATCAACAGCTTGAGTTTTTTGGTTGAAAGTTGTTCCGAAAGCTGATCCGAAAAGACGCTCGGAACGGAAGCAACGGATAGATTACCGTATTTGCGCAGCGTTTCCGTCGGAACTTTGGATTTATCCTTAAATCCCGCACGCATGGCCACATTGGTTAAGATGCTTTTGTTCGCCTGATGTAAAACGACATAGTCGATCTGATCGGGGGAAAGTTGCGCATATTTCAGTGTCTCTTTCAACAACGGCGGAATGGTGTTCATCGTAAAATCAAAGACGGCGCGTCCGTTCATCATAAAGTTTTCCGGACTGCGCGTATTTCCGAAAGCGTCCGTCGTTTCCTTGCGGGTTTCCTCCGAACAGGGCAATCTTGCTCCGCCTGCGGGAATGATTATATTCTCGTGCAGTTTTCCGTTCGCGCCGATGACAAAAAATGAAGGATTTTCCGTTTCCGAATATTCCAACAAGGTTGCCGCGGCGCCGTCCCCGAAAATCGGAGCGGAAATGCGATCTTTAATATTGATTGTGCGGCTTTTCACATCGCCGACCAGTAGAAGAACCTTTTTACATGAACCGCTTTCAATTAAGGAAGAGGCAATATACAGACCATATAAATATCCCGCGCATCCGTGATTGACG
>JAFYCE010000078.1 GCA_017539865.1 Alphaproteobacteria bacterium | reverse complement strand
TGCGGCTATCGTTTTTTCAAGCTTTTGTTCCAGCTTTTTCTGCTTGATTTCAAATTTTTGCTGTCTGTTTTCCATTTTTTGTTCGGCTTTTTCGACCGTACGTTCAAATTTTTCCTGCTTTGTTTTGATTTTCTGCTCTAATCGTTTTTGACGGTTTTCCAATCGCAGCGCCAATGTTTTCTGTCGGTGGCGAATATACCACAGCGTCCATTTATACGCCCCCCAACTGCCAATGACAATCCACGGAACGGAACCGATCATCATTGCCGCCCCCCAGTCTTTAATCAGGATTTTGCCCATCGCTTTCAACGCTTCAATCGCGCCGCTTTCATTCAAGACCGTCTTTATCAAACGATAAAACTTGGCATACGTCGTACGTTCGGCGAATTCACCCGTCATGATTTTGCCGGTCACATAAAAAACATAGTAAAACGGCGGCATGGTAAAAACATTCGTCACCCAAGTCCATGCCAGTCCGACCGGTAAATTAAAATCCCACTTAAACAACTTTCTGGTCAACAGCCATGTCATAAAGACCAGATACATCTGAACGCCGACCAACGGCGTCATCGCCCACGCCATGCCGATCATGGCTCCTCTGGCTGTGATTTCGGGCGGATTTTTAGACCGAATCATAGGGATAACCAGTTTCACGCGAACCAGTAAAGCAATCGTTTTGAAAAAACCCCGCTTTCTGAATTTTACCGGCATAACCCCATCTGTCCGAGTCTTCGTTTTTCCCTTGTTATCAAATAACAGAGAAACGTTCCGATGTCTAAGATTTTTTTGCAGCCCAAATCACTATCCACAAACCGGCCAGCAGCATGGGAACCGTCAACATCTGCCCCATTGTGACCCGAGCGAACAAAAAACCGATTTGAGCATCCGGTTCTCTGAAATTTTCAAGAACGCCGCGAATCAGCCCGTAGCCGACCAAAAAAAGTCCCGATATGAATCCCGGACGGATTCGAATCCAAACGCTGGCCGTCCATAAAAAGTATAAAATACAGAACAAAAACAAACCTTCAAAACCGGCTTCGTATAATTGACTGGGATGACGCGGCAACGGTCCTCCGTTCGGGAAAATGACAGCCCATGGCACGGATACCGTCACGCGGCCGAACAATTCCGAATTGATGAAATTCGCCAACCGGCCGAAAAGCAATCCGAGCGGTCCGACGCAGACCAAAAGATCCGTAAAATGGAAAAAACCGACATGAACGCTGCGCGCATAGAAAAAAACGGCGACGATAATCCCCAACAAACCGCCGTGGAACGACATGCCGCCTTTCCATACCGCAAAGATCTGCATCGGATTTTCCACATAATATCCTAAATTATAGAACAAAACATACCCAATCCGGCCGCCGGCAATCATGCCGAGCGTCACCCAAAAAACCATATCGTCTATCATGGTCTGAGTCACCGGATTCGGATACCGGCGAACCATTCGACGCAACAGGAACCATCCCAACATGATTCCCGCCAAATATGCCAAAGAATACCACCTTATTCCGAAATCGCCGATATGAACGGCGACCGGATCGATATTCGGGAAATCAATTCCTTTATAAACCATCAAAAACCTCTATCTGTACGGATCCGACTGTTCCAAATAATCTTTGACATACCGCGATACGCCTTCTTCCAAAGATGTAAAGGGCTTGGTATAACCGACCGTCCGGAGTTTCCGGATATCGGCCTGCGTAAAATACTGATATTGTCCTTTGATTTCCGCAGGCAAATCCATAAAATCCATTTCCGGTTTTTTATCAACGGCTTCATAGACCGCTCTGACAACATCGGCATATGTGCGCGCCTGTCCCGTTCCGATATTGAACAAGCCGCTGATTTCTTTATGTTCCATCAACCACAAAATGACGTCAACGGTATCTTTCACCCACATGAAATCGCGCATCTGTTCGCCGTCTTTATAAGCCGGATTGTCGGATTTATACAACGGAAACAATTTACCGTTTTTAGCGGCGTTATAAATTCTGGGAACGACGCTTTGATGACGGGTATTATGATATTCGTTCGGCCCGTATAAATTAAAGCAGCGCAAACCGATCCATTGAGGCGGCCTCTTATCCCCGCGGTTAATCGCATCGACGATTTTGCGATCCAAAAACAGCTTCGTCCATGCCGCCGCCGACAACGGATGCAATTCCGCCAAAGCTTTTGCCGAATCATCGTCTTTAAATCCCAAAGATCCGCTTCCGTAAACACCGGCCGTCGAATCGTAAATGAACGGTTTTTGATGTTCGGCACACCACAGCCACAGTCTGAACGTCGAATGAACGCGTTCCTCTATCAAAGCGTCGATATTGTTTTCATCGGTAAAGCCGGAATAATCGATATGGACGACTGCATCCACCTGTTCGGCGTATTTATTTAAATATTCAAACAACTTTTCTGGAAAGACGATCTCCCGCAAAGACCGCTTGGCGATATTACGCCAACGACTGTCTGTCTGGAAACGGTCGACAACGGTCACTTCGCCCATTTTCCGTTCTTCCATGCCGGCCGCCAGATTGGAACCTAAAAAGCCCGCTCCGCCTGTTATAACATACATATCAGCCCCACTGATTTTTTTCTTTTTTCTTTTATATGTCAAAACAGACCGTTTTCTCAAATGTTTTTCTTTAAAAAACGAAAAGGTCGTCTTATTTTAAGAAAAATTCATGAAATCAAAGGAGCGACTATGTTTCAAGATACATCCCTTTTATTAATCGGCTGCGGGAAAATGGGCGGTTCCGTATTGAACGGCTTATTAAAAAACGGATTTCCGCCGCAAAACATCCGCGTGGCGGAGCCGGATGAAACCATCCGCAAGACTCTGACGGAAAAAGGCATCCGTTGTGCCGTCGATGCATCGGCATTAACGGATTTTGATCCGGACATTGTTTTTTTGGCGGTCAAACCGTTTTTAATCGAGCAAGTCATCAACAGCGTCAAACCGTTCACAGATAAAGATTCTGTCATTCTTTCCATTATAGCCGGACGACAAATCGGCTGGTTTAAAGAAAAATTGGGAATGAACACCGTCGTGTTCAGAGCCATGCCCAATACGCCGGCGGCCATCGGCAAAGGCATCACCGGCGTGACTTCGTGCGGTTTGGCAAGCGAAAAACAAAAGAAGATTACGGAAAACATTCTTAAATCCTGCGGTGAAGTCGTCTGGCTGGACAATGAAAGCCAAATCGACGCCGTCACCGCCGTATCGGGCAGCGGTCCCGCTTATATTTTCTATCTGACCGAAGCATTGATAAAAGCCGCAAAAACCTTGGGCTTATCGGATGAAAACGCGGAAAAGCTGGCCAAAGCCACCGTCATCGGTTCTGCCGGTTTGATGGATAAAAGTTCCGAGACACCGGCCGTCCTGCGGCAAAACGTCACAACGCCGAACGGTACGACCGCAGCGGCTTTGGAACTTTTAATGAATCCGCAATCGGGTTTCGAACCGCTTTTAACTCAAGCCGTCAAAGCGGCCGAAAAACGTTCGAAAGAATTGGCAAAAGCTTAAAACATGAACGCTGTTCGGAATCTGACACGGGGAAACGCCTTAATGAACTTGTGGGCGTTTTCCGTTCCTTTTTTGCTGGCCTATCTGTTACAGGCTTTGTACAGCACGGTGGATATGTTCATTGTCGGCCGCTTCGGCAACGGCAGCATTTCCGTAGCCGCGGTCACCAACGGCGGCTGCATCATGATGTTCATTTTGAACATTACCGCCGGATTGACGACGGGAGCCACTGTTTTAATCGGAAAATGCGTTGGAGCGAATGATCAGGAAAAATTAAACAAAAGCATCGGAACGGCTTTATCTTTATTCATGATTTGTGCCGGTTGCCTGACGATTTTTTTGCTGGCGGTTTTACCTTTCGTCCTGAAAATCATGCATGTCCCCGAAAACGCATTGCAGGAAACGGCCGCGTATGCCGGCATTTGCGTAACGGGCGTTTTCTTTATCACGGGATATAACGCTTTTGCCGCGATTTTCAGAGGTCTCGGAAATTCGACGGCTCCGATGATTTTCGTAGCCATTGCCTGCGTTTTCAACGTAATCGGCGATTTGATTCTGGTCGCCGGCTTGAAAACAGGAGCGGCGGGTGCGGCGATCGCGACCGTTGCCGGACAAGGGTTGAGCATGCTTTTCGCTTTTTTCTTCATGCGGAAAAACGTTGATTTTTCATTTACGTTGAAAAATCTGAAACCGGATAAAGCGATTGTCAAAGAACTGTTCCGCATCGGATTGCCCATTTCCGTTACGGGAAGTCTGATTGATTTGTCTTTCATGTTCATCACGGCAATCATCAACACGATGGGAACAGCCGCGACGGCAGGCGTTGGAATCGTGGGCAGAATCAATTCGTTTGCGATGTTGCCGGCTATTTCCGCCATGGGAGCCATTTCGGCGATTACGGCGCAAAACATGGGAGCCGGCAAACCGGTCAGAGCGTTATACACTTTAAAACTGGGAATTGCCGGCACAATGATTTTCGGCATTTCGGCTATGATCGCCTTTCTGGGATTTCCGGAAAAAATCGTCGGCCTGTTCATTGATAAAAACGCTTTCGGCGCGCAAGAAACGATAGAAGCGGGCGCCTCTTATGCCAAAAGCTTTTGTCTGGAATACATCCTTGTACCAGTTGTTTTCTGCACAAACGGATTTTTCAACGGATGCGGCCGTTCATTCTTTTCAATGCTGAACAACGTACTGTGTACTTTTGCTTTCAGAGTCCCGATGGCTTGGTATTTCAGCACAATGGCGGGCGCGTCGATCTTCGCCGTCGGTTTTGCTTCTCCGCTGGCTTCTTTTGCTTCCAACATTTTAGCCGTCATTTACCTAAGTTCGGGACGATGGCGCAAAAAAGGAATCAAATGGTTATAAAAAAAGCCCTCTCCCGAGGGCTTTTTTTAAACGGTCGTATCAATATGGACTTCTTTAGCTTCCTGCCCCGGCGCAGGTCCGCCTTTGGTGACGATCACAACGGCTTCGCGCAAGACGCGGTCGCCGCCGATCATATAGCCTTTCTGCCATTCCTTAACAATCATCCCCGACGGCTGGGTCGGATCGTCGATTTCCTGAACGACTTTATGCAGATTCGGGTCAAAAATATGACCGACACTTTCAATCGGCGTGATCTTGTTTTTTTCCAAAGCGGAATTCAAATCCTTTTGAGTCAATTCCAATCCGACCAACAGATTTTTAAATAAATCGTTTTCTTTTTCCTCTTCGGGAATGGCATCCATCGCACGGGACAGATTGTCATTCACCGGCAAAAGATCCTGCGCGAAAGAAGAAACGGCGAATTTTGAACGTTTTTCCAACTCCTGCTGTGTCCGACGGCGCAAATTTTCCATTTCCGCCTGCGCTCTGATATACAAATCCTTGTATTTATCGACTTCCGCCTGAAGCTGGGCAATTTTATCGTCCCTCCCGTCTTCGACAGGAATATCCTCCTGTCCGGCGATTTCCTCCTGCTCGGAAGCTTCCGTTTCAAGCTTTACCTCTTCTTTTTCAGATTCATGTTTATGATGATGTGACATCTTCCTACCCTATCAGTTTACTTACAACCTGTGACGTATAATTCACCAGAGGAATGATTCTGGCGTAATTCATCCTTGTCGGACCGATAATGCCGACGGCTCCGATGATTTTTTCATTGCTGTTGCGATACGGCGCCATGATCATGGAACACCCCGACAAAGCGAACAATTCGTTTTCCGACCCGATATAAATCTGTACGCCTTCGGCCTTTTCGGTCAAATCAAGCAGCTTTGTCATACTTTCCTGTGCTTCCAAGACATTGAACAACGTCCGAATGCGTTCCAGATCCTCCGCCGCCTGAATGTTTTCCAGCAGATTTGCCTGACCTTTGACAATCAAAATCCCTTTTTTATCGCCGCCCCAAGTCGCCAGCCCCTCGGCGATCAAACGCGAAGAAACGGCATCCAACTGCGCTTTGTGCGAATCCATTTCAGCCAAAATCTCGGAACGCGCCTCTTCCAGCGTCCGTCCCTGCAGCCGCGCGTTCAAATAATTCGTCGCTTCCGTCAACGCGGCGGGAAGCGTCCCCGCCGGAATGGAAATCAGCCTGTTTTCAACCACGCCGTCCGCCGTCACCATCACGACCAACGCACGTTCCGCCCCCAAATGCACAAATTCGATATGCTTTAACGGCGCTTCCGTCTTCGGCGCGATAACCAAACCGGCACATTTCGACAATCCGGAAAGCATCGTCGTCGCCTGCGTCAGCATCGTTTCCAGACTGACGCCCGTCGTGCGGCAATGGGCTTCGATGGCATGACGTTCCTCTTTTTCCAAAGAACCTATTTCCAAAAAACCGTCCACAAACAACTTTAATCCGCGCTCCGTTGGAATCCGACCGGCGGAAGTATGCGGCGACAACAGCAGTCCGGCTTCTTCCAGTTCCGCCATCACATTCCGAATCGTCGCCGGAGAAAGCGAAAAATCCAGCAGTTTGGAAATCGTTTTCGACCCGACGGGTTCGCCCGTTTCCAGATATGCGTCCACCAATGACTTGAAAATGTCACGGAAACGGTTGTTTAATTCGGATAAAGTTGATATTTGCTTATTCATAGTTGACAAATGTAGTAATCGGAATATCAAACGTCAACAGGACAAATAAGATATTTTTTTATACCGAGGAAATGAAAAATGGAAAGACCTTCTAAAAGACAGCCGGACGAACTGCGGAAAATCACAATCGAACCGAATATCAACAAACACGCCGAAGGCTCCTGCCTGATCAAATGCGGTGATACGCACGTAATCTGTACGGCCACCGTGGAAGACAAAGTCCCGATGTGGATGCGCAATTCCGGCCGTGGTTGGGTGACGGCCGAATATGGTATGATTCCCCGCGCAACCGGCACACGCACCGATCGCGAAGCCAAAAAAGGGCAGTCAGGACGGACACAGGAAATTCAAAGATTGATTGGACGCGCTCTGCGTTCCGTCGTTGATTTGAAAGCTTTGGGAGAAATCTGCATCAAAATCGACTGCGACGTCGTTCAAGCGGACGGCGGCACGCGTACAGCTTCAATCACCGGCGGTTATGTCGCTTTGCATCTGGCTCTTCAAAAACTGCGGGCGCAACGCCGTTTTTACGCACTGCCGTTGTTTGATACGGTTTCCGCGATTTCCTGCGGCATTTATGAAGGAACACCCGTTCTGGATTTGGATTATATTGAAGATTCCAACGCCCAAACCGATTCCAACTTTGTCATCACCGGCAAAGGCGGCATTGTTGAAATTCAGGGAACGGCCGAACGTACGCCTTTTACACCGGATGAATTCAAGCGCTTGTACGAACTGGCCTGCAAAGGAACGACGGAAATAAGCAAAATCCAACATGACGTTCTGGGGGAATAAAATGCGCAAATTGATAGAAAAACGCATTGTTCTGGCAACGCACAACGCCGGAAAAGTCAAAGAAATGCAAGCTATTTTTGTTCCCTTCGGTATTGAGGTGCTGTCCGCCGGCGATTTGAAGCTGACGGAACCGGAAGAAGACGGGAAAACCTTCATCGAAAACGCGCGCATCAAAGCCGTTTCCGCCGCAAAAGAATCCGGCCTGCCCGCTTTAGGCGACGATTCCGGCCTGTGTGTTCACGCTTTGAACGACCGCCCCGGAATTTACAGCGCCCGATATAACGAACCGAAAAAGAACGGCTTTATGTACGCCATGGAAAAACTGAACGAAGAACTGGGAAACGCTTCGGATCGTTCGGCGCATTTTTCCTGCGCTCTGGTCATGGCTTGGCCGGACGGGGAAACGGCGGAATTTGAAGGACGGGTCGACGGCGCTTTGCAATGGCCGGTCAAAGGAACGAACGGTTTCGGATACGACCCCATGTTTGTGCCGAACGGCTATGACCTTTCCTTTGCCGAATTGCCGGCGGAAGTCAAAAATACCATCAGTCACAGAGCGCGCGCCTTGAAATCGTTCACGGACAACTGCTTGTGACAGGCTTTGGTATTTACATCCATTGGCCGTTTTGCCGGTCGAAATGTCCTTATTGCGACTTTGTCAGTCTGCCGGCAAAGGATTTCGACTTTGACGCTTGGGCAAAAGCCTACGCCGCAAATTTAAAAGCTTACGTCAGACGGACAGCAAACAAAACCGTGACCAGCATCTTCTTCGGCGGCGGAACGCCTTCTTTAATGAGTGGAGAACTTATTTATTCCGTTATCGAAACAATCCGTAATTTCTGGAAAGTTTCAGATAATGTTGAAATCTCTGCGGAAGTCAATCCCTGTTCAATCGACCGTGAAAAAATGACCGCATTTCAAAAAGCGGGCATAAACCGCCTGTCCGTTGGCGTACAGTCTTTAAACGACAAGGAACTTAAATTTTTAGGACGTCTCCATACAGCAGAACAAGCTTTAAATACGCTGAAAACGGCGCAAAATATCTTTCCCCGCGTTTCCGCCGATTTTATCTACGCCTTGCCGGATCAATCGTTAAGCGATTGGAAAAATGAACTTTCCGCCATTCTGAATTTGAATTTAAAGCATTTGTCGCTTTATCAGCTGACGATAGAAGAAGGAAGTTTCTTTTATAAAAAGGGAATATCTCCGGCTGAAGATGAGTTGGCGGCGGATATGTTCGAATTGACGGACAGAATGACTTATCAGGCGGGATTGGAACGTTATGAAGTTTCCAACCACGCCGTTGCCGGTCATGAATGCAAACACAATTTGTTATACTGGCATGGCGGGGAATGGATCGGTATCGGCCCCGCCGCTCATGGCCGTTTTACGGAAAATGGCCGGTTTCAGGCAACGGCGCAAAGCAACGCCCCTTTGAAATGGCTTCAATGTCCAAGCGGCGAAGAAACCGTTTTGACACCGAAAGAAAAGGCGCAAGAACTTATTTTCATGGCTTTGCGTACACGGGAAGGCATCGATAGAAACGCCTTTGTTTCAATCATCGGCGAGCCGCCTGAAAACTTCATGGACGCCGGTACGCTGCAGGACTATCAAACTGACGGTTTTTTAGTCTGTGACAATCGGGGCATACGCGCCACGGCATCCGGAATAATGATTTTAAACGCCCTCTGCCGGACTTTGATTGTCTGATTCCGGCTTTCCGACCTCTTCACCGTCAACATCCGGCACTGTAACCAAATCGGGAGAATGACGGAAATCCTTGATATAAACATCCGGAGCAAACACCGGAACCGTTTCAAAAACATCCGCCGCCGGAGAAAGCGTGACCGTTCCTTTCTTTTCAACCCCCAGCACTTGCAACCCGCGTTCGGACAAACCGTTCGGCAACAAACGGAACAAGCCGTCAACCCCTTTAAAGCCGGAAACCGTTGTCAAATTGCTGAAGGAAAAACTGCCCGTTTCAGCCAAAATCGCGGCCAACGCCACCGCATCGTAAGCTTGTGAGGCTATTCTGGGCGGTTTTTCCCCGTAAAGCCCTTTGTAACGTTCGGAAAACAGCGCAAACCCTTCCGAAGGCAAGTGCGAAAACCAACCGCCGATTAACGCGGGTTCCCGCGCCGGTTTGGAATCCGCCCATTGAGACGTTCCCAAAACCTTTATTTCCGCAGGCAAATCATAATAAGAAAGCAAAGCCCCCAAAGAACGTAAACGACTGCCTTCTTCCGGAACAAGGATGGCATCAAATTCAAACGGATCACGAACCAGCTCTTGATTTTTCAAAACATCAATTGTCGCTTGCAATTCTTCCGGCGTCAGTTTCTTTTCTTCATAGCCGCCGGTTTCCTCATTTTTAATTAAAACCGGTTTTCCCGAAGCAACTTGTTCCGTCGCTTTTTCCAAACGTTTGACTTCGTCGTCGCGTTCCTTTTCCAAATCTTCCATCAGCTTGGGCATGATAGAAGAAACCGCTGTTTGAAAATCCTCCGTTCTGGGATCGTAAAAAGCCGCTTTTGTGATCATCCCGCCGCACATATCAACCGCCGATTTTGCCGCCATGGAAATAATGTCGCCGACCGCATTGTCTTGAGAAAGAATGGCAAAACGCTTATATCCTTTGTCACAGGCGAAACGGACAATATGCTCCACCTGTTGAGAAGTCAGTGTGCTGATTGTATAAATACCGTCCCCCAAATTGACCGGATCTGACGAAAACGTGATAACGCCCACTTCCGCAGAATGCGTCGCCGGACGAACGGCACGCACGGATTTGGCATAAACGGGACCGATGATCAATTCCACGCCTTGACTGATAGCCAATTCAGAGGCTTTGCGGGCACCTTCAGCCGTTCCTTCCGTATCATAAAATTGCAAAATCAGCCGTTGACTGCCGATATCAAACAATGACATCATTGCCGCATTACGCAAAGCTTCGCCTAATTTTGCCGATCCGCCCGTCAACGGAACCAAAATGCCGACACGCACCATTTCCGAAGGAACCGGTTTTTCTTTCGCATTCCCCTCATCCACAATATCCGCATCACGGATATGAAATGCACTCCTGTCCACACGCTTTGAAAACAAAGGCGTACTGCCGCCGCAGGACGACAATAAAACCGAAATCATAGAAAAAACCAAAAAACGGCGAATAATTTGCTGCAAAGAATTGCTCCCGATTTTAAAAAGTGGTTATATATTTTAACTGTTTTTGCAATGGAGTGCAAATGTCTGAAGCTTGTTTTATCAAAGGATTATACCTTGTTGCAACCCCTATCGGCAATTTAGGCGATATTTCAGCCCGCGCCGTTGACGTTTTGACCGCAGCGGACGTGATCGCCTGCGAAGACACAAGAAACACAAAAAAATTATTGATGTTGTTGGGAATATCCGGAAAAAAACTGACGGCCTATCATGAATATAACGCCGACAAAGCCCGCCCCCGCATTTTGGAACGGTTGCGAAACGGTGAAATGATTGCTTTGGTTTCTGATGCCGGAACCCCTTTAGTCAGTGACCCCGGATACCGATTGGTTCAGGATTGCATCAACCAAAACATTTATGTGACCGCCGTTCCGGGAGCTTCCGCCGTTTTAACGGCTTTGCAGTTGTCGGGGCTTCCTTGTCACCGTTTTTTGTTTGAAGGTTTTTTGCCCCCTAAATCCGCCGCCCGACAAAAAGAATTATCGTTGCTGGCGGACATTCCCGCAACGCTGATATTTTATGAAGCACCGCAAAGACTGGAAGAAACGCTGCAAGATATGCTTTCCGCGCTGGGGAATCGTCAAGTGGCGATCGTTCGGGAAATCACTAAAAAATTTGAACAGACCGTTCGCGGCTCTTTTTCGGAATTATTGGCAGAATACCGGCAAAACGGTTTTCCGAAAGGCGAGATTGTCATTGTCGTTTCGCCTGCGGAACAAAAAAGCTTTTCCGAAGATGAAATCAAAAATCAATTAAAAGCGGCTTTGAAAACGATGAGCGTTAAAGAAGCTGTCGCCCGAATAGCCCGACAAACGAGTCAGACTAAAAAAGTCATCTATCGCAAAGCATTGGAAATCAAAGATGCTACCGAATAAACGGGAAACGGGAAAAAAAGCCAGAAATGAAGGCTATAAAGCGGAAAACACCGCCGCATTATTTTTGCGTTTGAAAGGTTATAAAATTCTGGAACGCAATTTCAAACCGCCCAAAGGAACGGGCGCAGGAGAAATCGATATCATTGCAAGCAAACATAATATCATCGTTTTCATTGAAGTCAAACGTCGGGTTTCGCTTGACTCTGCCGCCGAAGCCGTCAACGGACACGTACAAACCCGACGCATACGCGGAGCGGAGTATTTTTTAATGATCCATCCCGAACTGGCGGATAAAGAAATGCGGTTCGACGTGATTTTAATCGCACCGAACCGCTTTCCCGAACATATTCAAAACGCTTTTATCTGTTCATAATCAAATCTCATCTTCAGGCGGTAAACTGATAACGTCATCACTCAATCCGTTTGAAAAAGAATCATCAAAAACGATATCGCCTATCTCATCATCTGCCGCCTGAATAACGTCTTCTTCGTTGACAAGTGTTTCTTCGTCGGTTTTCTTTTTTGTATTTTCAGAAGGCTTTGAGCCGAGTTTGCGAATCAATGCATCCAATTGTTCCAATGTTTCATACGAAACAATCAGTTCGCCGCCGACGCTTTTCGATTTAATCATTACGGTCATGCCTAAAATGCGGGATAAATCCTCCGCCAACGAATCGCATTCTTCCTGCTTATCGGATTTTTTTACAGCCGCTCTTTTTTTCTTCGGTGTATTTTCCTGCGCCAGTTTTTCGGTTTGACGAACATTCAAGCCTTTATCGACGACCGTTTGAGCCAACGCTTCCGGATCCTTGGCCGCCAGTAAAGCGCGAGCATGTCCGGAAGTCAAACGCCCGTCTTCCAAAAAGCTTTTCACTTTTTCAGGCAATCCGAGCAAACGCATCATATTTGCGACATGGCTGCGGCTTTTACCGACAGCCTGTGCCAGTTCTTCCTGCGTATTGGCAAATTCATCCATCAGACGGCGATAACCTTCCGCTTCTTCCAAAGCGTTCAAATCCTGCCGCTGCAAATTTTCAATCAAGGCGACTTCAAGAGCTTCCTTGTCCGTCAACGTCTTGACCAAAACGGGCACTTCTTTCAAACCGGCCAACTGCGAAGCGCGCCAACGACGTTCACCGCCGATAATCTCATACTTATCCGAAAAACCGTTTTTCAAACGGACGATCAAAGGTTGAAGGACTCCTTTTGTCCGGATGGATTCAACCAGATCATCAATAGCTTCCTGATTAAAAACATGACGCGGTTGAAACGGGCTGGGTTCCAAATCGGACAGTGAAACGGTCTTTACCCCTTGAACATTTTCCTCCGCCGTTTCCCCCAATAAAGCGTTCAATCCCCGTCCGAGATTTTTAGCACTCATTTTCTGCCTCCTGTCTTAAAACCTCTTTAGCCAGACTGATATAAGCCTGCGCCCCTTTGCTTCTGAAATCATATAGTAAAATCGGTTTTCCATGCGAAGGAGCTTCCGAAACGCGGACGTTTCTGGGAATAACCGATTTATAAACTTTCTTTCCGAAATAATTACACACATCCTGAGCGACGACTTCGGACAATCCGGTGCGTCCGTCAAACATGGTCAGCAATATGCCTTGCAGTTCCAATACCGGATTGAAATTCTTTTTCACCCGCTCGATTGTTTTCATCAAATCGGCGACACCTTCCAAAGCCAAATATTCGCACTGAACCGGAATAATAACGGATTTGGCCGCCACTAATGCGTTGACCGTCAGCATTCCCACTGCGGGCGGACAGTCGATAAAGACGTAGTCATAAGTCAATAAATCTTTTTCAATCGCTTTTTTCAAAAAAAACTGCGGTGACGCCTGATGAGACAATTCAAAATCCGCACCGGCCAAGTCTTTGGAAGAAGCCACCACCGACAAATTGGGAATCTTCGTCCACACGATTGCCGAAGAAATTTTTTCTTCGCCCATCAAAACCTGATACATATTTTTCGGCGCATTGCGACGATCCAGCCCGAAACTGACCGTAGCATTCCCTTGCGGATCCAAGTCCAGCACCAACACTTTTTTATTGGCGGCCGCCAACGCGGTCGCTAAATTGACGGCTGTCGTCGTTTTACCGACACCGCCTTTTTGATTGGAAATAGCAATCACTTTCGGCTGTTGATTCAATTTCATTTCTTTTTAACCTCTGACAGCTCAAGAATTGTTCCTTCGTCACTGGAAACGCTTTGAATTTTTTCGACACGGCATTGATATTTTTTCAAAGCCGCCGCCAATTCATCATTGGCCTTAGCCCCTTTCATAAACAGGCATCGCGTCGACTTTTTAAAAAAAGGATAGGCGTATTTTATCAGTTTATCCAAAGGAGCCAAAGCTCTGGCGGTAATCACGTCCGCGCTGAATTTTTCCATTTTTTCAATACGTTCATTATGAATTTGAACATTTTTCAAACCGCATGCATCCGTTATCTTTTGCAAAAAAGCACACTTTTTGCCATCGCTTTCGACCAGATGAAAAACGCGTTTTTTTTCCATGTCCATTATAGCCAATACCAAAGCCGGAAATCCCGCGCCGCTGCCCAAATCCAACATGACCTTATCCGACGGAAAAAGCCGTTCAAACAATTGTGCGGAATCCAGAATATGACGCGTCCATACAACGGGAAGCGTCGAAGCGCCGACTAAATTCATTTTAGCCTGCTCCGATTCCAACAATTCAACATATCTGTCCAAATTTTTAATAACCGGTTGTGATAATTTCAATTGTTTAACAACCTGATCTCGATCAGTTGCTATCATTTCCCGTCCCTTTGTTTCACGTGAAACATCATTTTCGTAATGTTTCTTAAGATAACTTTTCTTATTTGATAAATTCAAGGATAAAATTATATTTTATATTTTATCCGCCGTTTTTTAATGTTCCACGTGAAACAATCAATATAGAAAAATTCCGATAACAACGGACATCGCAATCAATGTAATGGCTGAAACATCAAATTTATAACAAGCAATAAAAGAAATCAGGCAAATCAGCCAACTTTTATAATCAACAAAATTTTCCGGCGTCATTAAAACCAAAGCCGCAGCCAAAACCAAACCGACAACACCGATTTTCAATCCTTTAAGCGCATTCTTAACCCAAACGGATTCTTTGAATTTTTGCAAAAAAACATATAACAAAATAACAACAATCAACGATGGCAGACAGACGCCTGTCGTCGCACAAACCGATTCCCAAATGCTGCCTGTCACCGTATAGCCTATATAAGTAGCGGAATTTACGGCAATCGGCCCCGGCGTGACTTGGGAAACGGCGACAATATCGGCAAATTTGGAAATGGATATCCAATTCCAATGGACGACAACTTCATTTTGAATAAGCGGCAGCATACCGTATCCGCCGCCGAAACTGAACAGACCGATAATAAAGAAAGTATAAAACAGCTGCCAAAAAATCATTCTTTTTTCCGTCCGTAATAAAGTATCCCGCCAACGATTGAAATAACAATCACATAAACCGGTGAAAAGGCCGTAAATGCTATCAAAGATGCAATGCAAAGCGGAATAATGAATTTCAGTCCCGTCATTCCGGAACGCTTGGCAATAGAAACCGCCGGCACTAAAATCAAAGCGACGGAAGCCGGTTTAACAGCTTTAAAAGCCGCAACGAATATCGGTTCGTTTTGTATGCCTTGAAACAACAGAGCAATCATCAGAATAATAATAAAAGACGGTAAAACGGAACCAAAAGTTGTCGCAATCAGTCCTTTGATGCCCCCTATTCTCAATCCCAAAAAAACGGCCAAATTGACGGCGATCGGTCCCGGAGCGGATTGAGTCACCGCCAGAATATCAATAAATTCGTCTTCGTCCAACCAATGCAAACGGGTGACGATTTCCTTTTTGATTTGAGGAATCATCGCCCATCCGCTGCCAAGCGTAAACGAACCTATCTTAAAAAAAACACAAAAAAGCTGCCATGCCCGCTTCATTTTATTTTTATACCCTTTCATTCCGGAATATTTATTTCGATTCCGAAAGAATACTTATTATAAAATAAATTTAGATAAATCGGCTGTTTTTGTCAGTGTACCGACTTTTTCAATAACTTTTTCTTTTGTGATGACTTCCGTTTCCCCTTGTCGTTCTGCGGCAGTAAAAGAAATGTCCTCCAGCAACTTTTCTAAAATCGTATGCAGACGGCGCGCGCCGATATTTTCGATATTTTCATTGACTTCCGCCGCCAGAGCCGCGATTTCCTTGATTGCGTCATCTTCAAATTCCAACGTGAAATTTTCCGTCTTTAACAGCTCTTTGTACTGCAAAATCAGATTGGCTTCCGGTTCGCACAGAATTCTGTAAAAGTCTTCCTTTGTCAGCGGCTTCAATTCGACGCGGATCGGCAAACGTCCCTGCAATTCGGGCAACAAATCGGACGGTTTGGAAATATGGAACGCGCCGGACGTAATAAATAAAATATGATCGGTTTTGACCATACCGTGCTTCGTCGTCACCGTCGTTCCCTCTATTAACGGAAGCAGATCGCGCTGAACGCCTTCACGGGACACGTCGGGATTTTTGCCTTCGCTCCGGCCGCAAATCTTGTCGAACTCGTCAATAAAGACAATCCCGTTGTTTTCAACATTGGCGATTGCCTCCTGAATGACCTTGTCCTGTTCAATCAGGTTGTCGCTTTCTTCCGTCACCAAAACGTCATAGGAATCCTTGACGGTCATTTTCTTTTTACGGAAAGAAGTTCCTTTGCCGCCCAGCAGATCGCCCAAGCTGATCATGCCCATTTGCGCCCCCGGCATCCCCGGAATATCAAACGTCGGCATGGAGTTGTTCGGCGCTTCCTGCACTTCGATTTCGATTTCCCTGTCGTCCAAAGAGCCTTCACGGAGCATTTTACGGAACTTTTGCCGTGTTTCCTCAGTTGCGTTCAATCCGACCAGAGCGTCAAGGACACGTTTTTCGGCCGCTTCTTCGGCTTTGACATGGACGCTTTTACGCATTTTCTTGCGCGTCATCGTAATCGAGATTTCCAACAAGTCTCGAATGATGCTTTCCACATCGCGGCCCACATAGCCGATTTCCGTAAACTTCGTCGCTTCCGTTTTGATAAAGGGAGCCTGCGCCAGCTTAGCCAGACGGCGGGCGATTTCCGTCTTTCCGACACCGGTGGGACCGATCATCAGAATGTTTTTGGGAACGACTTCCTCTTTTAAAGCGGGAGAAAGCTGCTGTCTGCGCCAACGGTTGCGCAGAGCGACCGCAACGGCGCGTTTGGCTTCGGTTTGCCCGACGATATGCCTGTCCAGTTCGGAAACGATTTCACGCGGAGAAAAAAACGTACTCATAGCTTTTCCATAACGATGTTGTGATTGGTGTAAATGCAAATATCGGCGGCGATATCCATCGCCTTTTTAACGATGTCTTCGGCGGACAATTCCGTGTCGATCAATGCCAAAGCCGCCGCCTGCGCGTAAGAGCCGCCCGACCCTATACCGATCAGACCGTGCTGCGGTTCCAGAACGTCGCCGTTTCCGGTCAGGACAAGCGTTGTTTCCTTGTCCGCCACGATCATCATCGCTTCCAGCTTTCTCAAATAGCGGTCGGTGCGCCAATCCTTAGCCAATTCCACACAAGCGCGGGTCAGCTGACCGGAGAACTTTTCGATTTTTTCCTCCAACCGTTCAAACAGTGTGAAAGCGTCCGCGGTCGCTCCGGCAAATCCGGCGATGATCGAACCGTTGCCCAACCGCCGCACTTTGCGCGCGTTGCTTTTCAAAACCGTGTTGCCGAAAGTCACCTGTCCGTCGCCGGCGATGACGACGGAATCATTTTTGCGAACGCACAGGATTGTCGTTCCTCTTAAAGACGGCGTTTGATTGTCCATGTTGCCTCCTCAGTCAATCTGCGTTAAAGTGATTTAAAACAGATTATTGCGAAAAGGAAGAAAAAAAGCAATGCGGCAAGCTCAATTAGAACGAAAGACCACGGAAACGCAGATTTCCGTTTCTTTGAATTTGGACGGAGACGGAAAATATGACATCCATACCGGATGCGGCTTTTTCGATCACATGCTGGAGCAGTTTTCACGCCACAGCCTTGTGGATCTGACCGTCAAAGCGACCGGAGACCTGCACGTTGACGCGCATCATCTGGTCGAAGACACAGGCATCGTGCTGGGCAAAACCTTAGCACAGGCTCTGGGCGACAAAAAAGGACTGAACAGATACGGTTCGGCGTGCATTCCGATGGATGAAACGCTGACCCGCTGTGTCATTGATTTAAGCGGCCGGACGGCGTTTGTCTGGCACGTCAAATTTCCGACGGAGAAAGTAGGAGAATTGGACACCGAAGTTTTCAAAGAATTTTTCGCCGCCGTCGCCGACAACCTGAAAGCGGCGATCCATATTGAAAACCTGTACGGCGACAATTCGCACCATATCGCGGAATCGTGCTTTAAAGCGTTCGCCCGCGCGTTCAGACACGCGTCCGAAACCGACCCGAGAGCGGCGAACATCACCCCCAGCACAAAGGGAGCTTTATAAATGAAATACGTTTTAGGCATCATCATTGCGGCCGTCGTCATCGGCGGCATAGGCGGTTTGTTCCGTCTTTACCGCGTTTCGGCAAAAAACAAAAAGGAAATGGCGCAATACGAAAACAAATCCGCCGAAGTCAAGAACGACCTCGGCAAAGTTCTGGTCGTATATTATTCGCTGACGGGACACACGAAAGACATTGCGGAAAAAATTGCCGCGAAAACGAATGCGGACACGTTTGAAATCAAAACAAAAGAAGCTTATCCTACCGGTGCGAAACTCTACACGACATCGAAAAAGGAAATCAAAAACAAACAGTATCCGGTTGTAGAAGCCCTGCCGGACGTTACTGCTTACGATATCGTCTTCGTCGGCGCGCCCGTTTGGTGGTACACGGTCGCCCCTCCGGTTTTCTCTGTTCTGGAACAGCTTGATTTTAAAGGAAAAAAAGTGGTTCCTTTTTCAACGCAGGGAAGCAATGTCGGCACATTCTTCGAAGATTTCGCCGCGACCGCAAAAAATGCAAAAATCCTGCAACACGCGGATTTTAACAACATGGATAAAAAATACGATAAGCAGGTTGAAGCCAAAATCGCCGATTGGATCAACAGGTTATAAAGCAAAAAGCCGGAGAAGTTTTCCGGCTTTTTTTATTCAACGGTTTCCTTTGGCGCGGTTATGCGATTTGCAAAGCATTTCGCAGTTGGAAATATCCGTCGCGCCGCCGTTACGAAAGGTCCCGAATAGATCGCGTTCATCAATTCCTGCCGGTTCAAAGGAATCCCCGCGATATTGATCGTTTTGAACCATTCTTTGATTTCGGCTTCCGTTCCTTCGCATTCGTAAACAAGCAATTTTGTGTTTAAAATTTTTTCCCGTATTTCCTTGTCCAAGCCGTCAAAGATTTGCTCCATTCCGTTTGAATCCTTAACGGCAAAACGATTTGTAACAAAGCGTCCGATGCTGGTGATTCTCTGCTGACCGTCCAGAACTTCAAAAGCGTCATCCCCCGTTTTGTTGAAATAGATCAGCCCGAGCGGATAGCCTTTTATCAGGGATTCGATGACGGCGACATCCTTTTTGCCGTCCGCATATATGTAATTGCGTTGATATTCCGGCTGAATGACCAGTTTTCCGTTTAATCCGTACAGTCCTTTCCCTTCCAGTTCGTTATACATAAAGCCTTCACAGATGTCTTTCACGCTGATTTGATTCAAAAAAGTTTTCATTTCATTTCCCCTTGTACCTGATAAAGATACGTTTGAAGATTCTGTTGTTGTCGATCAAAGGCTGAGGCGTTTTACTTTCTTCATGCCAAAGCCCGTTTGAAAACCCTCTGCCTTCACTTTCCGTAGCCCCGATGATTTCGAACTGTTCGGGATTGTATTTATCCAGAAAGCTGATCGGAACGCCCATCGCGCCGTCGTAATCGGACGGGATCGCGTCGGTAAAGGGAACTTCCAACGCGTCGTAATTATCGTATTTCCGATAACCGATGCCCTTGATTTCCTTGTGTTTGCTGAATTTGACGTTGTCCGCCATCGTCATCAGGGACAACGGTTGATGACGTTTGCCGTGTTCAATGTTTGTGAACCAACGGACGCCGACAACTTTTTGAAAATAAATGTTTTCCCCTTTTTCATTTTGCCGGATGATTCCTGTAAATCTCTCAAAATCAACAATTCCTTCAGGTATTATAAATTCTCTGTCTCCGCTTGAAATACTGGGCCCTAACCAAATTTTGTTTGAAGTTATCAGCGGAAACACTTCCCGATATGTCAGAGCATTGATATTTCCTATGATTGAAAAAGTCTTCTTTCCTTCGATTATCCACGCTAAAAACGCGCGGAACAAAGAGAAGGGCGGGTTGGTAACGATAATGTCGGCTTCGTCGCGCAAAGCGGTCACCTCCGGACTGCGGAAATCGCCGTCGCCGTCCAGATAGTCCCATTTCAGGGCGTTGATATTCGTCCTTTCGGCTTCGACGCGGGTCAGCGTGAAAATCTTGCCGTTCGTCCGCGTCTTGTCCGAATCGAACAACGGGCTTCGCGTTTCAAACAAAGTCGGTTGATAGCCTTTCTTATATTGCTTGCTTTCAACGGCGTAGCTGGTGCTGATCAGCTTTTTCAATCCGAACAATTCAAAGTTCTGCGCGAAAAACTTGGTGAAATTGCTCCCTTCCAGATCGTCGCACGGCAGTAAAACCGTTTTGTCGCGGAACACATCGGGATCAAAATCCAGATAAGCGTTCATTTCCGACTGAATATCGGCGTATTGCGTGTAAAATTCATCGTTTCTAATACGTTGAGCCTGATTTAAAATCGCATTATGCGGTTTATCCATAAAAAAATCCCCCGTAAACCGCCTTTTGGCGGTTCGGGAGGTTGAGAAATCATATATAGCGATGACCCTTTTGACCTTTAAAATCGTCCGGGGATAAACCGGCGACTTCTGAACATACGTCAAAAGCCCCCCGAACCATCATTAAAGACAGTCGGGGATATTTTCCGTTTTCCCATAGGCAAAACGGATAACGACGCATCTCTGCGCCGGCTATATATGAGAGCTTCTCACGGCTCCGCACCCGCTAAGGCGCTTTATCGACGACCCTGTGCCGCCGATACGTTTTCAGAATACGAAGAATACCGGTTTCTTTCAAGAAAGAAAAAATGTTTCATATGAAACAAGGGCGGAATAACCCGCCCTTGTTTTCTTTCAGACCAATCCCAGTTTCTACGTCTTGACAACCGCCTCCTATAGCTGCGTTCGTGAATATCCTCAAAATATACAGGTTTATGATAAAATGGGTAATTTGTTATAAATCATAAAAAAAATATACTTCTTATATCAACGATGAAAGGAGTATAAAATGCAAAGAAAATTCAAACAAAACGATGTAGAAGACTATATCTTGTACCAAATTAACGGATTGCAAGAACTTTTTATGCAATTTGATTATCCTCATTTTTCAAAATCTCTGAATAAGATAAAAGAAAAATTTATTCAGAAATCGGAAACACTCTCCGACATATCGAAAAAATAATTCTGTTACTTCCGATGTTGCAATAAAGAGATGTTTTTTTATTCTTGTATGGAGCTATAAAATCTTTCTCATCAACCAACATCGGGGCAATTAATTTAAAGGAGGATTTTTAGAAAATTCTCCTTCTTTATTAAAATTTTTAAGAAAAGACAGCACAGATTTCATCATAACAGCGTTTTTTGTTTTCATATTATACATTACATCAAAATCTTTTTTGATGCTTATAAAAACATTATCCAACCTAAAGACCGAAGGATCAAAATCTCCGCACCATTCCGGTAAAATGCCAACAGCATCTCCATTCTGAATAACTCTAAATACGATAGAGGTTTCGTCCGCCGTTATATTTAAATGTTTAGCCGTTTTAATGATATAAGATATTTCCTTATGTTGAAAATCGCTATGGCGCATACAAAGGAAATGGTTTTCCAACAAATCACTTAAATTTTCAGGTTTTCCATGTCTTTGAATATATTTATCCGATATATAAAAATGACTTTGAATTTCTGTTTTATACAAAGACCGCGTACGTGATAAATTAGAACCGTTTGAGGAAATAATAAGATCCATTTGATCCAAATCCACCTTTTCTCCAGAGAAAATTTTTATCTTTAAAAAAGGATAACTTTGCAAAAATTTTTGTAATTTTTCAAAAAAATAGCTTCCGATATAATCCTCTTCGGAATATATGGAAATACAGCCTGTCATTTTTGTACTATGACCATATTCAACAAATAAGACTTCAAGCAGCTTTATAATTTTTTCTGTTGTTTCATTTATTTTCACAGCTTCTTCTAATGGATATACTCCCTTTGAAGACCTTGAAATTAATTTCGTATGCAATCGACTTTCAAGAGATGTAATCAATTTAGATAAATTAGTCGACTTCAATCCATTTTTATCTGCTGCAGTGCTGATTTTTCCTGCATCAATTACTTCTTTCAATGCAATCAGTTCTTTTAAAAATTGAGTTTTGCTTTTTATCGTCGGCATTTTTTTCCTTTTCAGCTGTTTTTTCAGATTTCAACCAGCATATCCCCACTCTATCATATTGAAATTTCAAATGATCTAAAAAACTTCTGACAAAAAGCCGATTTTCCACTTTTAAAGAAATATTTCCAATGAAGCATTTTCTTTATCTCTTAAGATTATCCTGATTTTTAAACAAATCTCAACAAAAATTTTACCGATGTAACGCCACTAAAATTTTGACAATCGTATTGTCGTGATAAGAACAATGCTGTCCGTTTCAAATTGTGCCATTTTTTTATTTTTCTTTTGCACCAATACATTATCAGAATACAAGAAAAATATTTAAATATGTTTCATATGAAACAAGAGCGGTTTTTCTTTTAGAAAAACCGCTCCGATTCCAAATGTTAAACTCAAATCAATCCCAATTCCTGCGCTTTGACGACCGCTGCCGTCCGCGTATTAACGTTCAGCCGTATAAAAATACCGGAAATGTGCAGTTTAATCGTTGAAACGGACAATCCCATTGCGTGAGCAATCTGTTTGTTTAAGAGTCCTTTTCTCAAATATCCTAACACTTCTTTTTGCCTAAAAGTCAAATAGCCTCTTTCACAGTTCAAATTATTATCCAGTGTTTCTTTTTTACCCATTTTTCAAACCTCCTGTTAACACTATTAAAAGTAGCTTGTTTTATTTAACCGACATTGTTTAATGTATATAGCCTATTAGTTGTTGTCTATATAGCCGTTATAGACTGTTTTTTCAATGAAGGGATATTTTTTCAGGATATAATAGATACCCGTGCGATTTTATCTTTACAAAAAAATCCGTGATAAATTACCGGCTCGTCACGGACTATAAAGCTATAACCGCTTTAAAATATCAAACAGAAATGCCGTTTTAACAAAAAATCGAGATTGCTTTTAAGAGAAAAATTCATATTAAGCCTGCAAATTTACCATTCGCAGTCATATTATTTTTCCACTTTTTTGAATCATTCCATAAATTCTAAAAAACCGAAGCCACTTATTGGATCAACAAGTTATAAAGCAAAAAGCCGGAGGAGTTCCCCGGCTTTTTTTATTTTAAAATTGCCATTTGAATTTACTTATTCCAACCATTTTTTCAAAATGCGAGTTACCGGTAATTCAATCGCATGATGCGTGACAACACCTAACAAGCATACCGATATCAGAACTAAAGAAAACGGAACAATTGTATGCGCAAGAAAAAATTCTTTATATTTTTCCAAATAAATCGGAAAAATATGTCGTATTACAACCCAATGTGTCAGATATACAGATAAACAATACCGTGCTATTTTCGCAAAAACGGGTTTTTCGAAAAAATTCGAAATAGCACCTTTTCTCAATGAAAATAATAGGATTAAAATCATAAAAGAAATACAGGAAACAAACCGATCCATATACAATTGTTTTATAAATATTATATTAAATATTGAAAATAAAAGTATAAACAATTCAAAAGAATTGTATGTTTTCTTTCGAACAATTACGGCATTTTCCGCATTTTTATATATTTCTGCTAAAAAATACCCCAATCCCATACAAGCCGAACCGCGCATTATCCAACCGCTAAAGATTCCTAAAGTGGCAACATTATACCGCATAACATAGATAAGACTTGACACAGTAATAATGGACATCAATAAATTTACAATTTCCTTTTTAAAAGCCTTCATTAAACAGAAATAAAATATTCCAACCCAAAATAATACATAAATATACCAAACAGGCTTATTATAATACCATTTTATGAAATCGAAGTCATAACTATAAAAGAATATCGATTCTACAAAATATCTTGCTCTTACATGATTAAAAAACAGACTTGACAATACTCCTCCGAAAATGACAAGAGGTGCAAATCTAATCCATCTGTTTTTAATAAAGCTGATTGCAGTTTTTTCAGGACGAAAAGTTAACACTAATAAAAAACCGCTTAAAATAAAAAAGAATTCAACGCCTAACCAGCCTGCATTCCATATTTTTAATTCCCGAAAATTATTATTAAGATGATGAATAACCAGTATTAATGTGAACACAATCCTCAAAAATTCGATATTTAACATTTTCGGCAGTTTCGGATCGTCTTTCGGAAAGCCGTATTTTAAGGAATGAATTAAAAACCATCCCAAATAGTATCCCAAGCCTCCCAGAACAATCAGATTATACCAATCCGTTATACTGATACGATTCCTCAGTATTTTTCCCGTATATTCATTTTGAGCGTTCAGGATAATGTTTTGTTTTTTCCAACCGCGGAACTGAATATTTTTTATTACTGTATTCTCCGGCACATTGACTTTAAAATAAGAAAGTGTTCTTCCTTTAACTTCAAATGAAATCTTGCCGTCAGGTTTCGATTTTTTCTTTACGGATATTAAATTGCCGTCGTTTTTTTTCTGATATTGTAAAAGAACTTCCGTTTCCGGTTTTAAATTTGTCAAAAATGTTATCTTTCCTTTATGACAAAACCATAAACCCGTTGTCGACGCCAAAACGATTAAAGCCATTAGCGCACCAAAAATTTTTTCTTTCATGAAATCACCTTTCAGCAGTTTGGGAGGTTGAGAAAATCACATAGAACAATTATCTTTTGACTTTTAAAGTTATCCGAGAATATTTTCCGTGTTTGTAATAAGCAAAACGGATAATGGCGCATCTCTGCACCCGCTAAGGTACTTTACCGGCAACCCAATGTTGCCGATACGTATCCAAAATATGAAGAATACCGGTTTCTTTCAAGAAAAAAATGTTCCACATGAAACAAGGGCGGAATTTTTTAATAAAAATTCCGCCCCGCCGTTTTAAAAACAAAAAATTTCAAACAAATACCGGAAACGTGAAGCTTGATTGCCGAAACGGACAACTCCGGCGATTTGTTTATTCATCATGTTCAAAGCTTTTGTCACCATCATCCGTCAAAATCTTATCTTCTTCGGCAGATGATTGGACTTCATCCTGAACGTTTCCGAAATGCTTGGTCATCGTCAGCACGTTTTCGCCGTTTTTATATTCATATTCAACAGTATCCATAATCTGTTTCACCATGAATATGCCCAGATTGCCGATTTCGCGATCCTCTATGCTTGCCGTAATATCGGGATCGGCTTTATTCAACGGATTAAAAGGCTTGCCCTTATCACGGAATACCAAAGACAGAAAAGCGGGAGTTCCGCCGACAGAACAGCGGATCGTTGCCGTCCCTTTGTCAGGCGCGTATGCATAATTACAGATATTGGCAAAAACCTCATCTATCACGATATCCGTCTGAGCGGTGACTTTCATCGGCGCGGAAGCCTTTTCCAGCCGTTCGTTGACAAAGTCCATGACCTTGTCCTGATTTTCGATTTCAGCGGAAACGGTGATTGTTTTCGGATGATACGACAACGCCAGCATCGTTAAATCGTCGGACTGTTCCGCACCGTCAACATATCCGGCCACCGCTTCCTGCACCGCAGTCAGCAATTCTTTCGGCGTTTTACCGATGTTTTTATTCAGAACATCGTGCAGCCGGTCGTCGCCGAATAACTGTAAATTGTTATTTTGCGCTTCGGTCACGCCGTCCGTATACAGAAATACGGTATCGTCACCGTCCAAATATATTTCCTCTTGTTGATAGACGAAAGAATCCAAGCCGCCCAACATAAAGCCCGATTTCAATTTCATCCGTTCGAAACCCCTGCTTCCCCGTTTAATCAACGGCGGATTATGTCCCGCATTGACATAGGTGAATTTCCCCGTTTCGATTTCCAAAATCCCCATAAACGCCGTTACAAACATGCCGGCTTCGTTATTTTCACACAATTTCTGATTGGTATGATAAAAAATTTCTGCAGGCGACATTCCCGTTTCGGAAAAGTTTTTAATCAACGTCTTGGCAGACATCATAAATAAAGCGGCGGGAATTCCTTTTCCCGACACATCGGCAATGACTATGCCGACATGGCTTCCGGCGTGTCCCAATAAAAAGAAATCGTAAAAATCGCCGCCGACTTCCTTTGCCGCCGTCATGGATGCAAAAATATCAAATTCGTTTTTATTCGGATACGGCGGAAACACGCGCGGTAAAGCGGAGTGTTGAATTTCGCGGGCAAATTCAAGTTCCTTATCCAAACGGGCGGCCGCTTCGGCGATCGCGTCTTTTAAAGCGTCAACCATCGTGTTGATGCCGTTGGACAAGGAAATAAATTCCTGATTTGAATGGACATCGACTTTCTCATCCAAATATCCTTCGGTGATTTTTTCCAACGTCGTGTTCGTTTTTTCAATTCCGCGAACAACGATTTTTTCCAACAACGCCGACAGAAAAATATAAACGATGGACAACAAAAGTATGTAAACAAGCGCCGCCCATAATAAAATCGTGTTTCGAAAGGCGTAAACATCACTTTTCGGCATAACGACGGACAAAAGATAAGAATCAATCCGCCGCGTCATCAGAAAAACGGATTTTCCGTCAATCGTTTCTAAAAAGAGCTTTCCTTCGGGCATATCGTTGATAACGCTCCAACCGGAAGCCGTTAACTTTTTTCCCTTTAACTCTTTATTGCCGGCGCTGATAATCTTACCGTCCTGCGAGATAATGACGAAGCCGTCTTTTCCTAAAACGTAATCGTCGGCCAAAACATCGGCGGACGCCGTTTTCAAGGCTTCCGCATATCGTTCGGCGGAATAACCCATTTGAATGACACCCGGAGAATCCAAGCGCGATACGCCGACAAACTGCACCAATGAGTTCGTACTGCCGCTTTTCTTGTAACTGGTGCGTATGTCTTCGATATAAAGACCATCCTTCTTGTTAATCAAAGGCAGATAAGGATGCAGAAAATCCAATTCTTTAAAGTCGGTATCGATAAATTCTTCGGGAAAAGCCTCTATAACGACACCGTCTTTACCGAGAATGCTGACTTCTTTTATCCCTGCGGCTTTGCTCCATTCGCTTAAAAAATCTTTATTGTGCAGCAAAGTCGGATTGTATTTTAAAAGCAAAGAAAAAACACGGGCTTTTTCAACCAGACTTTTGCTTAAATCGGATTTCAGGTCTTTCAAATCGTTTTCGATGACTTTGACCTGATTGCCGATATAATCCAAATGTAAAATGGCCTGATGCGCCGCCATGTTTTGGGCTGTACGCGTTTGAAAAAAATATGACAGACCGAATGTAATGCAAAAAGCGGCAAAAACAAAAACCAGCAGCCACGCCTGAAAAACGCGGTGCAAAGAAGGAACTTTTTTTTCGGGCATCGCTTTTGTTCCGTTTTGTTAAGAATATTAATAAATTTCCGTAATCCGGCTATTTCGAACCGGAAATCTGCCGATTACCTTGAAAAACGTTCAAAAAATCACGCAAACCCGTCATTTCGAACACTTCCATCACAACTTTGTTAACGTTGCGAATGACCAAGGCACCGTCTTTGGCGTTTATTCTTTTCTGAGTCGAAAGAATGACGCGCAAACCGGAAGAAGCCAGAAAATCCAATTCGGCAAAATCCAAAACCAAATTGCTCTCCGTTTCCAAAACGCCGTTGATAGCCGTTTCCAACTCAGGTGAAGTCACAGATGTCAGCTGACCGCTGATTTTCAGAACAACAATATCGCCTTCCTTTGTTTTTTCGATTTGCATTTTATTATCTCCGTCAAATAAGTTTTCAGGCCGTCATGATGATATCAGTATTTTAAACGGTAATCCGGTCGTTTTACAATTTCATTTTTCGTTAATTCAAAGCCTTTCCCAAAGTGTCTATGTGCAGAATGGCATTTTTAAACTTGTCCGCGCTTAAATCATATCCTTTAACGTGCCAGCCGGGGACTTTGGTCGCCTTGTCGATTAAAGCGGACAAATCGGCTTCGGTCAATCCGATTTCTTCTAAAGTCGTCGGCAGTCCCGTTGTTTTATAAAATTTCAGCACGCGGTCGCGCAAAGCCGTCTGACCGTCGTATTCCAACAGTGCCAGAACGCCGTAAGCGACCAGAAATCCATGCAGATACTTGTGCGACACGGGAAAAATCGTCGCGCCGTAATAAAAACAGTGCGCCAGATTCGTGTTGTAGTAAAATTCGGGGCAAACCGTCATATTGCTGACCAGTCCCGTGGAAATGATGATGCAGAGGGCGACTTCCTGCAACGCTTCGGAGGTTTTCTTATTTTCACAGGACTTCATCGCCTCTTCGCCGAACTGCAACAACGGTTCCGAACACGCGCCGCATAAGCACTTGCCAACCAATAAATTCTGGTCAAGTTTCACATTTCTTAATGCCAGAGCAACTTCCGGTTCTTTGCTCAAAGCGTCGCCGATACCGGCCTGCAGGTATTTGATCGGAGCCTCGGCGATGATCTGATCGTTGATGAACACGCAAACGGGCGGATGTGAACTGTAAAAATTGTTTTTGAAACTGCCGTCGGCGTTATACATGATCGCCAAAGCGGTGCATGGCGCGCAGTTCGAGGAAATCGTCGGAAACGTGAACAAAGGCTTTCCCAACCGTTCCGCCGTCACTTTGCAGGTATCGCAACACTTGCCGCCGCCCATAGCCAGAATCATATCGGCTTTTTGAACGGTTTCGTCGGCGGTCAACATATCGACGTTTTCATAAGTGGAATCCCCGCCGAACCAAACCTGTCCCAGAACTTCAACGCCGTCCAATTCTTTCGTCAGCTTTTCCGCCGCTACCGCCATCGCCGTCTTTCCGCCGATGATCACCGCCGTTTTACCGTATTTTTTCAAGATGACGGACGCTTTTTGATAAACGTCGGTTCCGATCATATAATCCGGCAAAGCCACAAAAGAACGCTTCATTGTTCAACCCTTTCAAATTAAATTCCTCCCGTCGGGGAGGGCGTTATTTCCCGTATGAAATATCCCGTACGGGCAATACTAAGAGTTCATCGCGTCGAAAAAGTCGTGATTGTTTTTCGATTGTTTCAGTTTTTCCATCAAAAACTCCATTGCGTCCGCCGGTCCCATCGGCATCAGCACACGACGCAGAACCCACATTTTCGACAGCATGTCTTTACCAACCAGCAATTCTTCCTTGCGCGTACCGGACTTCGTAATGTCGATTGCGGGGAAAATACGCTTGTCGGACACTTTGCGATCCAGAATGATTTCAGAATTGCCCGTACCTTTGAATTCTTCAAAAATCACTTCGTCCATACGGGATCCCGTATCGATCAAAGCAGTGGCGATAATCGTCAGGGAACCGCCTTCCTCGATATTTCTGGCCGCGCCGAAAAAGCGTTTCGGTTTTTGCAAAGCGTTGGCGTCGACGCCGCCGGTCAAGACCTTTCCGGAGCTTGGCACGACCGTGTTATAAGCGCGCGCCAGACGCGTAATCGAGTCAAGCAGAATAACGACATCGCGCTTGTGTTCAACCAGTCTCTTAGCCTTTTCAATAACCATTTCGGCAACCTGAACGTGACGGGAAGCCGGTTCGTCAAACGTCGAACTGATGACTTCGCCTTGAATCGTGCGGCTCATTTCCGTGACTTCTTCGGGGCGTTCGTCAATCAACAGGACAATCAGATAGATTTCCGGATTGTTTTGCGTAATCGCGTGCGCGATATTTTGCAGCATGACGGTTTTACCCGTTCTGGGCGGCGCGACAATCATGCCGCGCTGACCTTTGCCCTGCGGACAGATCAGGTCGATGATTCTGGACGTCATGTTTTTGTTGTCCAGATCGTTTTCCATCCTGATTTTTTCGTTCGGATGCAGCGGTGTCAGGTTATCGAAATTAATGCGGTAACGCACGTTTTCCGGATCGGCAAAGTTAATCTTGGAAATCTTGGAAAGGGCAAAGTATCTTTCGCCGTCTTTCGGAGCGCGGAGTTCGCCTTCAACCGTGTCACCGGTTCTCAAACCGAACTTTTTGACCTGACTGGGGGAAACGTAAATGTCGTCCGGTCCCGGCAAATAGTTGGATTCCGGTGAACGCAAAAAGCCGAAACCGTCCTGCAAAACCTCGATGACGCCTTCGTCCAAAAGGGTTTCTTCGTTGTTTGCCAACTGTTTCAAAATGGCAAAAGTCAAGTCCTGCGTTCTTAACGTCGAGGCGTTTTCAACGCCTAATTCCTCCGCCATATTCAACAACTCGGCCGGAGATTTCTTTTTCAGATTCTTCAAATGCATATTTATTCTGTCTTTGTTATGATTGGAAAACGGCGGAATATCGCCAAAGAGAAGAGAGTTTTGTTTTATCTTTTTTGGCGTTTCCGGTCAAGCTGAAAAAAATATCTTCAATAAATTATATAAAAAAGGATGTTGTTATCCTTTGTTTCTGTGCATAAGTCGGATACTTTTTTATCAACAGGTTTTCAACAGAAACGGTCACAGTCCCCTTATTCTGGAAAAATAAAAAATAAAAAAACGGAAAAAACAATATTACGGCGAGTCGCTCCGTTTTGTGGATAACGGGGATAAGTCGTTATCCCCGTTATAGTCAAACAAATAAAAATTTTTATACACATATGCATAAAAAACGGGACATAATGGCATAAAAGGGATAAAAATAAATCGAATGTTGTTTTATCAGACTTATACACAGGAGTGTGGAAAAATGTTGATATTGGCTTCTCAAAGCAAAAGCAGGCAAGACCTTTTGGACGCTGCGGGCGTTGAGTTTAAAAGCGTTTCCGCCGATATTGACGAGGAAACGATCAAATCCGAAATGCGCTCCGCCGGTTGCGACAGCAAACAGGCAAGCTTGAAACTGGCGACCGAAAAAGCGATGGCCGTTTCTAAAAAGTATCCGAAAGCCTTCGTTATCGGCGCGGATCAGATTCTGGACATGAACGGCGAATGGTTTTCAAAACCGGCCGATTTGAGCATGGCGCACAAACATTTGAAAAAACTGCGCAATAAGACGCATTTATTGGTGAACGGGACGGCGGTTGTTAAAAACGGAAAATTGATTTGGTTTGACAATTCTGTCGTTAAAGTGACAATGCGCGACTTTTCCGATAATTTTCTTGATGATTATCTGGCGGAAGCGGGTGAAGAAGTTTGTTATTCTGTCGGGGCTTATTATATGGAGGACTTGGGCGCGCAGCTGGTAAAGTCTTTTGAAGGCGATTATTTTTCGGTTTTGGGACTGCCTTTGCTGCCGTTGTTGGATTGTCTGCGCCAGTGCGGGGAACTGAAAAAATGACCTTGAAAAGGGCCGGCGTCATCGGTTTTCCCGTTCATCATTCAAAATCTCCGGTTATTCATAATTACTGGCTGAAAAAATACGGCGTTCAGGCGCAATACGATGCTTTTGAAGTCAAGCCGGAAGAACTGGAAAAATTTATACTTTCTTTAAAAGAAAAAGATTTTGCCGGAATCAACGTCACCGTTCCGCATAAAGTCGCCGTGATGAAATTGATGGACGAGCTGTCCGATGCGGCGAAAAAAGCGGGCGCCGTCAATACCGTCATTGTCGGAAAAGACGGGACTTTATTCGGACATAACACGGACGGTTTAGGCTTTTTAGCCAATATTCAGGAAAAAAAGAAAGACTTTGATATTAAGCAAAAACCCGTTGTCATTTTGGGAACGGGCGGAGCGGCCAGAGGAGTTTGTGCGGCTCTGGTCTTAGCCGGCGTGCCGGAAATCAGGCTGGTTTACAGGACAAGGGAAAAAGCCGAAAAACTTGCCGCTTCGGTCGGCGGGAATTTTCGTCTGATCGAATGGAGTAAAAAAGAAACGGTTTTAAATGACGCAGGATTGCTTGCCAATGCAACGACACTCGGGATGAACGGGTTCGATCCGCTGGAAATCGACCTGTCCGGTTTGGATGCGTCGGCGATTGTCGCGGATCTGGTGTATTCTCCTTTGAAAACGGCATTATTGAAACAAGCCGAAGAAAAAGGGTACATTACGGCGGACGGATTGGGAATGCTTCTGCATCAGGCGTGTCCGGCTTTTCAGGCTTGGTTTGGTGTCATGCCGGAAATTACGCCGGAATTAAGGGATCTTGTTTTGACATGACAAAAAGCGTTATTGTCGGATTGACCGGAAATATGGGCGCCGGAAAATCGACCGCCGTCAAGATGATCCGTGAAATGATCATTCCCGTTTTTGAGGCCGATCAAGCCGTGCATATCCTGATGCGGGACAATCGGGAAATGAAAGCTTTGTTTTATCGCAAGTTTCCGGAAAGTGTCGTCAATGACGAAATCGACCGTTCCATTCTATCCGTTTTGATTAAAGAAGGAAAGCTTGACGTCCGGCAGCTGGAAAAAATGATTTATCCTTTTTTGGAAAAGGAATTGCGGAACTTTTTCATGCGTCATCGTTCAGAACGGCTGGTCGTTTTGGATGTGCCTTTACTGTTTGAAGCGGGGTGGGACAAATTCTGCGATAAAATCATTGTCGTATCCGCGCCGGCGGAGGTGTTGAAACGGCGTGTTTTCGAACGCTCCGGCATGACGGAGGAAAAATATCAAGCTTTAACCGCACGTCAGATATCCGATGAAGAAAAACGGAAAAAAGCGGATTATGTCATTGAAACACAATACGGAATTGAACCGGTGCGTCGGCAGTTGACTGAAATTATGGAAGAAATCGAATGAGAGAGATTGTTTTAGATACGGAAACGACGGGACTTGACCCGTATTCGGGGCATAAGCTGGTGTCGATCGGTTGTGTCGAACTGGAAAACCATATGCCGACCGGCAAAACGTATTATCAGCTGATCAATCCGGAGCGCGATGTTCCGGAAGAAGTCGTCAAAGTTCACGGATTGACCAACGAAATTCTGGACAAGGAACCGCCGTTCCGTGATATCGTCGACGATTTTCTGGCTTTTATCGGGGATTCTCCGTTAGTCATTCATAACGCCGAATTTGATATGAAGTTTATCAATGCGGAATTATCGTGGATCAAACGGGATCCCATTCCGATGGAAAGGGCGATTGACACTTTGCTGATTGCCAAACGGAAATTCCCCGGTTCCCGTGTCAATCTGGACGAACTTTGCCGCCGGTTCGGCATAGACAATACCAAGCGTACAAAGCACGGGGCGTTGCTGGATTCCGAGTTGTTGGCCGAAGTATATCTGGAACTTTTGGGAGGCCGTGAACCGGGGTTTGTTCTCGGCATGAAAAAAGAGGAAAGCGCTTTAGAAATCAAGGCGCGTTCCTCGGAACATATTAAAAAGCCCCGCAAAGAACCGCGTCCTGCCGTTTTTTTAGAGGGGGAAGCGGAGAATCACGAGGCTTTTTTAAAAAAATTGAAAGATCCTATGTGGTTCAGTTGACCGTTGTGGCTTCTTTTTCTTTTTTCAGTTCTTCCAACCGTTTATGATACAGGCCGACAAAATCGATCGGATTGATCATCAAGGGCGGGAATCCGCTTTCACGAGTCAGGTCGGCAATGATGTTGCGCGCAAACGGGAACAGTAAACGCGGAATTTCAATCAATAAAATCGGTTCGACATGTTCCGGCGGCACTTGAACGGTCGCAATACAGCCGTATTCGACTTCACATAAAAAAGCTACCTTGTCTTCCACTTTGGCTTCGGCTTTAATTTTTAAGCCGACCTGATAAACCGTGTCCTGAATTTTGCCGGCTTGGACGTCGACATTGACATTGATTTCGGGATTGGTTTTCACTTCGGTGAAAATTTGGGGGACATGCGGGGCTTCGAATGAAATATCCTTGACAAATTGCGCGTTGATTGCAATGGCGACTTGCTGTTGTTGGGTATTTTCGGTATTATTTTCGCTCATAAAGTATTCTCCTGAATTAAAAATCTGGTATACTCTATCCTAATTGAATCGGGAAGGAAAGAAAGAAGGTTAAAAAATTATGTTACAACAGTTTCAATTTTTGGACATCGTCTTTTTGGGAATAGTCGTTTTACTGTTGGTCAATCGTTTGCGCAGCGTTTTGGGAACGCGTCCTTCAGCTGATAATTCCGTTAAAAACGAAACGGGGGAATCTTCCAATATCGTTGAGATTTCAGAATACAGAACGCTGGAAAGTACGACCGGTGCTAAACTGAAACCGGATGTCGCCGCAAACGCCGACTTTGAAGAAGACGCCGAAATCGTTCAAAGCTTGAAAAAAATCAAAGAAGCTTTTCCCGTTTTTGATCTGGTCGATTTTATGCAAAAAGCGCCGCGGGCGTTCGAATATATCGCTTCGGCTTTCGCTAAAGGAGATAAGGAAAGCTTGAAGCCGTTGTTAAGTAATGATATTTACAAAAGCTTTGAAAAAGTGATTGATGAACGTTATGAACGCCATGAAACGGCGGAATTCAGCTTAATCGGGTTTAAATCCATCAGATTGACCGATGCCCGATTGTTCGGCAGTGAAGTCGAATTGACCGTTGAATTTGAAACGGAACAAACCAATATCGTTAAAAACGCTGACGGAGAAGTTATTGTTGGCGATCCGACTTATATTGAAACGGTAACCGATATCTGGACTTTGAAAAAGGATATGCGGTCGGACAATCCGGTTTGGGTGTTAACGGCAACACACAGTAAATAAGGCTTGATGAAAAACGTTTTTATCATTCTTTGTGCCGTTTTGATCGCCGGTCTGTCGTTCTGTTTCAGAAAAGCATCGGAAAAGCCGGCGGAAAAGATTTCTTTTATTGCCGAATTGCCCAAGGGGATAAAACTTGCGGCGGTCAATTTCAATCAATTAAACGGATTTGAAACGGATAAAATGCTGGACGCTTTGCCGGCTTTGAGAAAATCATGCATTGTTTTGAAAAAATACGAACAATGGAAAGCCGTTTGCAAACGTCTGAACAATTCTTTTCAATCGGATCGGGAATTAAGGAATTTTCTGAAAGAAAATTTTCAGCCTTATGCCGTTAATAACGGACAAAAAGGGCTTTTTACCGGTTATTACGAGCCTGAAATAGAGGGGTCTCTTACTCAAACGGAAGAATATACAACCCCCGTTTACGGATTGCCGCAGGATATTTTCCGGATCGATTTGGGCAGGTTCAATCGGAAATACAAAGGCGAAATCCTGTTTGGCAAACAGAACGGCAAAGAAATCACACCCTATCTGACACGTAAGGAAATCGAAACCGGAAAAGTAAAATTTCCGGCGGATATTATCGGATGGGTCAAAGAACCGGTCGATTTGTTCATTCTGCATATTCAAGGATCGGGTATATTGAAACTGCCGGACGGGGAAAAAATCGGAATCGGTTACGATGGTAATAACGGTCATCGTTTTACCGGAATTGGCAGTGTCATGGCCAAAAAGGGATTGTTGGAAAAAGGCGTTTACACGATGTCTGAAATCAGGGATTGGCTGATTGCAAATCCTGAACGGGCACGGGAAATGATGCATGAAAACAAGCGTTATATTTTCTTTAAAAAGCTTGATAAACCGGAGGCTGTCGGAGCTTTGGGCGTGCCTTTGACGGCAGGCAGAAGTCTGGCTGTTGATCCGGCTTACATTCCTTTGGGCAGTTTTTTATGGCTGCAGGCAAAACATGATAAAACGGATTTAAGCCGTCTGGTAACGGCGCAGGATACCGGCAGCGCCATCAAAGGAGCCGTTCGCGGGGATTTTTTCTGGGGAACGGGAAAAAAGGCTTTAAAAGAGGCCGGAAGCATGAGAAGTCAGGGAACTTATTTTTTGCTATTGCCGAAAGGAAATTGAAATGGATAAATTTGCCATAAAGCCGCCGACGCGGGAAGATTTGATGGTTTTTCAAGGATTACAGCGCGCATTGGTTGAAAAAAAAGCGTTTATCAGTATCAATTTTAAACGGTTGAACCGGTTCAAATCGCCGTTTTTCAATCCGTGGGAAAACGTTTTGCCTTTATTGTTTATCTTGGGAATGTCTTTATTTTTGATGATTTTCCGTAATTTAATCATCGGAACGGCGGTTTTGATGGCTTTATGTGTCGGATATGCGTTTTTAATGCCTTATTTTTTGGAACCGTTTATGCAAAACCGTGTCATGAAACGTATTGTTCCCAGAATAGAAAAATTTTTAATCGCTTGGCGGTATGGCGGCATTACCCTTGTTTTAACGGCCGATCCCCGATATTCCTGTCGGGCGCCTTTCGGAAATTGGAAACAGTTTACTCAAGCTTATTTTTCAGATTTGATTCCTCAAGACGCGATGTCGAAGGATAAAGAACAAAATGACTGATAAAAACGACGATGAAGCTTTATGGAAAGCGGTGACGGATACTGTCCGGCCTTTAAATTCCAAAACGCCGGCCAAAAAATCCGAACATGTTTCTTTGCGCAAAAAGCTGACAATCGACTTTCAACCATCCCGCCACAGTCCGGATTTCAACTATGCGGTTTGCGATCCGCTGATACAGGGCGATCTGCATGCGATGGATAAAAAAACGGGACAGCGTTTCAAAGCCGGAGCGATGCAAATCGACGCGCGGCTTGATTTGCACGGTTATACGCTGGATAAAGCTTTTGACGTGCTGAAAAATTTCATTCACGATCAAAGCCGCCGGAACGCGCGTTGTCTGCTGGTGATTACGGGAAAGGGCGGACTGTTGGGACGCGGTGTTTTAAAGGCCGAAATGCCTGTCTGGATGAATTCGGCGGAAATAAGAAGCTTGGTTTTGTCTTATACGACGGCACAGCCGAAAGACGGCGGCGACGGCGCTTTTTATATTCTTTTAAAACGGAACAGAACGTGATAAGACAGGCTCAACAAAAGTTTTAAAGGACGAAAACAATGAGCGCAACGATTTTTGCACCGGCAACGGCTTTGGGAAAAGCCGGTGTGGCCATTGTGCGCGTTTCGGGCGCGGAAGCTTTGAAGGCCGTTCATTTGATGACGCCGATTCAAAATCCCGTTCCCCGAAAAGCCGTCTTATCTGAGATTCATACGCTTGACGGCCTTCAGATTGATGAAGCGTTGGTTATTTATTTTCCAAATCCGAACAGCTTTACGGGCGAAGATGTGGTCGAGTTCCAAACGCACGGCGGTCGGGCGATTACGGCGATATTGCTTGCGGAACTGGCAAAAATAGATGGATTTAGACCGGCCGAGCGCGGCGAATTTACCAGACGCGCGGTCGAAAACGGCAAAATGGATCTGACCGCCGCCGAAGGCATGGCGGATTTGATTGATGCCGAAACGGAGCAGCAAAGACGGCAGGCGTTGCGTCAGATGAACGGCGCTTTGGCCAAGATTTACGAACGCTGGCACGGCGAATTGATGCACGTTCTGGCGTGGATGGAAGCGTATATTGATTTTCCCGAAGAGGAAATCCCCGAAAGTGTTTCCGCCGAAGTCCGCGGCAAGATTATGTCTTTGAAAGAGGGAATCGAAAAACATCTGAACGACGGAAGGCGCGGGGAAAGACTGCGCGACGGATTGCAAATTGCGATCATCGGAGCACCGAACGCGGGCAAGTCCAGTCTGATGAACCGTCTGGCGCAGCGCGACGTGGCGATTGTGTCTTCCACGGCGGGAACGACGCGCGACGTGATTGAAGTCCGGTTGGATATCAACGGTTATCCGGTCATTGTGGCGGATACGGCGGGATTGCGCGATACGGTGGAGGAAATCGAAGCTGAAGGCGTACGTCGCGCGAAAGCCAGAGCGGAGGAGGCTGACCTTGTGTTATGGCTGACGGACGCAAACGGACAAAAAGACAAAGCGGAAACGCGGGGACTCGACCCTGAAAAGATCATTCCGATTATGAACAAGGCCGATCAGGTTCCGGCTGAAAACGACGGCAATTTCTGGATTTCGGCCAAAACAGGGCAGGGACTCGATGCTTTATTAAAAAAAATCGGCAGGTATGTCGAAGAAAAGCTTTCAATGCGCGAAGAACCGTCTTTAACGCGTTTGCGCCATCGCAAAGCGTTGGAGGAATGTGTTGAATTTTTAGATTCTTCTTTAAATGCGCCCGAAATAGAGTTATTGACGGAAGACTTGCGCATGGCGATGCGTTCTTTGGGAAAAATCACCGGACAGGTGCAGGTGGAAGAACTGCTGGATGTTATTTTTAAAGATTTTTGCATAGGGAAATGATGACGAATACGTTTGATGTGATAGTTGTCGGCGGCGGTCACGCCGGTTGTGAAGCGGCGGCGGCGGCAGCGCGCATGGGCGCGAAAACGGCTTTATTGACGCACAAGATTTCCACGCTCGGGGAAATGTCGTGCAATCCGGCCATCGGCGGATTGGGAAAAGGTCACTTGGTGCGCGAAATCGACGCTTTGGACGGTGTAATGGGGCGTGTCGCCGATAAAGCGGGGATTCAGTTCCGTATGCTGAACAGCTCGAAAGGTCCCGCCGTTCAGGGATTAAGGACGCAAGCGGACAGAAAGCTTTACCGTCAGGCGATGCAGGCGGAATTGCTGAATTATGAAAATCTGACCGTCATTGAAGCCGCCGTCGAAGGTCTGATGTATCGGGAAAATCCGACGCAAGTGACAGGTATTGTTACATCTGACGGTACGCAATATGCGGCGGGAGCGGTCGTTTTGACGGCGGGGACGTTCCTGAACGGGTTGATGCACGTCGGGGAAACAAAGACGGTTGGCGGGCGCGTCGGGGAAATTTCCTGCGAACATTTGTCCGATTTCTTAATTCGTTTAGGATTAAGAGTAGGGCGGTTGAAAACGGGAACGCCGGCAAGACTGGACGGTAAAACGATCAATTACGATATTCTTCAGCGGCAGGAAGGCGATTCCGACCCCGAGCCGTTTTCTTTTATGGACGACAAAATCACAACGCCTCAAATCGCTTGCTATGTTACGGCGACAAATACGAAAACGCATGAAATCATTCGCGCCAATATGCATCGCGCGCCGCTGTTTTCAGGGCAGATTAAGGGCATAGGTCCCCGTTATTGTCCCAGCATTGAAGATAAACTGGTCAAATTCGCGGACAGGGATTCCCATCATGTCTTTCTGGAACCCGAAGGATTGGACGACGACACGGTTTATCCGAACGGGATTTCCACGTCTTTGCCCGCCGACGTGCAGGACGCGATGATTCATTCGATCAAAGGCTTGGAAAACGTGCGGATTATCCGGCCGGGGTATGCGATCGAGTACGATTATGTCGATCCGTTGGAAATGCGGACGACTTTGGAAACAAAGAAAGTATCGGGTTTGTTTATTGCGGGGCAGCTGAACGGCACGACGGGATACGAAGAAGCCGCCGCTTTGGGGCTTTTGGCGGGCATTAACGCTGCGTTAAAGGCAAGCGGGTCGGAAAAAGAATTTACGCTGGACCGCGCGGACGCTTATTTGGGCGTGATGATTGACGACCTGACGACCAAAGGTGTGGACGAGCCTTATCGTATGTTTACTTCCCGTGCCGAATACCGGCTTTTATTGCGTTCGGACAACGCGGATATGCGTCTGACGCCGAAAGGTATCGCCATCGGCTGTGTCGGTGAAAAACGGCGCAAAGCTTTTGAAGAAAAGGCGGAAGCGTTGAAAATCGCGCGGCAAAAACTGAATGCGATTGGCGGAACCCCCGGAGAATTGGAAAAACTCGGCTTTGAAGTCAACAAGGACGGTTCCCACCGCAACGGGTTTGATTTGCTGGCGTACGGGGAAATCGACTGGAAAAAGCTTTCCGCCGTCTGGCCGGAATTGAAAGATACGCGCGCCGATGTCGTCGAACAGCTGGAAATCGAAGCGAGATACCGCGGTTATTTACAGCGGCAGGAAGCGGATATCGCCGCTTTCCGCAAAGACGAAGCTTTGAAAATTCCCAAAGACATAGACTATAAGAAAATCGGCGGTCTGTCGAACGAAGTGATTATGAAACTGTCGAAAGTCCGACCCGAAACGTTGGGCGCGGCATCGCGCATTTCCGGCATTACACCGGCGGCGGTGACGGCCGTTCTGGGCTATATCAAGTCGGCAAAAAGTTAATTCTTTTTATCACACATAAAGTGTTTGATTTGCGCATTGATGAAGTTCCGGAGCCAATCCAGATCCTCTTTCGGCAAGCCGCGACCGATATGCGTTGTCTGACCGTCTGCGCCAAGCACAAGAGTATATTTGAAATCATAGCTGTTATGAATGACGTAGTTGTATTCCAGCTGCTCGGGCTTGATAAGAAATCCGATCGACGGAAAAAACAACCATTTTGATTTGATCCTGATTCCCTGTGCGGAAATAATCACTCTTTTTCGTCTGAAAAAGAGCGCTGCCGGTACAATGATAAAGAAAACCGATCCTACAAGCAAAATCGGAAAATAAGAAAAGGGCAGATGCAGGACAAAGCTTAAAAACAGAATGCCGAAAAACAGACTGAAACATATAATACCCGAAGATAAGGAAAAGGCACTATCACGTATTTGCGGATCGATTTGGCAACTTTCAGCATCTTCTATGATTTTAAAAGAACGCGGAATTTTGTATAGATTGCGATCGGAAACAGATATTTTTCCTTCCGAAATCATATCCGGCAAAGTTTTTTGAATGTCCTGCGGTTCGATTTCAATAATGCCGTCCGCTGTGTTGAAAATGGCGGGTTTTTGCATTTGACGCGCCAGTTCTTCCCATTTTTTAGAGATATTTTCGCCGTTTTTAGTAATGTAAAGCGGGATGGTTTTGGTTTCGTTCGGATGTTGCAGATCAATAATGTGCTGGGTGAAAGAGGTCAGCCCCAAGACATTGACAATGCGCGTTCTGTAACGCACGCCGATATATTCGGTCAGGGAATCCGCCATTCTTTGGCTTTGTTCAAACGGTTTTTGAATAACGACGGCGGCAAATTTGTGACCGATGAAAAAATCGCGACCGTAAAGCATTAATGAAAGACGGGTTGCAATCAGAAAAAGCCCCAATCCGACAAACAGCCATGAAGCGGAAAAAACATTTGCGCTTTCGGAGGGAAGGGGGGAATCTTTTCCGGCAAACAAAGAATTGTCGATCGTGCCGAAATTACCAAGGAATCCCAAAGCGATCAGAGTGATTCCCAAAGCAATTCCCGTATAAACCTTTCTTTTTGAAACACGGTCTTTCGCTTGTGTCGGCCGGCGGGAAACGTCAAAATCCAAAAAGGAAGCCAATGGCCGTAACCGTCTGGTTTCGATTTTTTCTTCATTGACAGATAACCCTTCCAACTCGTCCAAATCGCTATTTTCCAACAATTCTTTTTGCAGCATACCCGTCCTCAAAATGATGTTTTTTTTCTGTTATGACAAATTCAGCTTTGCTCCGCAAGAGCAATATACTATAAATAAATAAGGAAAAGAATATTTTTTGGATAACAGATGGAAACCTCGCTTGATTCAACAGTCGGCCTTATACCGATGATGCTCAGTTTGGTGGGCGTTTTAACGGCCTTACAATATTTAAAGGGAATGGCTGATTTTTCAAAAGCCGTTCAATTGATTTTTTGGGGGTTTGTCTGTCTCTTTTTAACAAAGGTATTGCTGTTCGCTTCCCGCTTTATGTCGGCGGAATATTATTATTTCATTTGCCTGATGCTGAAATTATGGTCGGCCGTTTTATTAACGGCCGGTGCCGCCAGTATCAAAGGAAGCAAGCTTTTCAGCCGGACGGTCATTATTTTTTCCGCTCTTTTGGCCGGTGTGTGGAGTTGGTATGTCGTCATTGTTACGCGTGACGGAAATTCTTTGACGTTTTCTTTAATGGCATCGGTTGTCGGATATGCTTTTTTAGCCGCTTCCCTGTGGCGCAGAAAAGGGTTGCGCAATTCTGTCGGATTTGTCGTTACGGGATGGTTCAGCGTTTTTTTGGCGTTATATAATTTACTGACTTTGATGTCTTGGGGACAAAATCTGATTTCGCCAGCTTTTGAAACGTTCTTGTATATTGCCATTATGTGCGGATGGATTTTGATTTCCAACAATTTGATGGCGCAGCAATTCGATACGCTGGAACAGGAAGCTCAAGAAAGTAAAGACCGTCTGCGTTTGATGATTCAAATGTCGCCGTTCCCGATCATCATTTCCCGATTGAAAGACGATCAGCTGATGTTGATTAACAACAAAGCCGGCGCATTGTTCGGTTTGGATGTCAAACATCCGGGGAATTTCAAAACGGTGGATTACTTTGCGGAACCGGAAAAAAGGACGGAATTGTTGGCTAAGCTGGAAAAACATCCGGTCGTTGACGATTTCGAATTTCTGGTCAAACCGCGCAAAGGCGATCCGTTCTGGTTGCTGTTGTCGGCGCGCGTTATCGACTTTGAATATGAAATCGCGTTGTATATGGCTTTCCAAGACATTACCGATCGTAAGAAAAAAGAATTGCAGCTGTTTGATCAGGCGACCCGCGATCCGCTGACAAAATGCTATAACCGCCGCCAGTTTGACGAGTTGGCCAAGAAGGAAATCCAGCGTTCCCGTCGTTATAATCATCCGTTCTGTTTGTTTATGATTGATGCCGACCACTTTAAAAACGTCAACGATACGCATGGACACGCCGTCGGCGACTTGGTGCTGCAGGCATTGGCGGATTGTTGCCGTCGTACGCTGCGTGAATCCGATATCGTGGCGCGTTTCGGCGGAGAGGAATTCGTCATTCTGCTGCCCGAATCGACAATCGAAAACGCTTTCCGCGTGGCGGAACGTTTAAGAATAAAGATTTCCAAGCTCGTCGTGAAAAACGAACAGGATGAAGACGTTCAGTTTACGGTCAGTATCGGATTGGTGTCTTCAACGGTGACGGACGATATTCCGGAAATGTTGAAGATGGCGGATGAATCTTTGTATGTTGCAAAAGAAAACGGCAGAAATCAGGTCGTTGTTTATGAAGAAACGGGACCGAACAAGAATCTGCCGCGGCCGGAAGGTGAGGATATAGAAAAAGTCAAAGCCGAACCGTTGTATTACTTCAAACCGACTTCCGCGCCGGTTATCAGAAACCAATCCGATGAACCGGAGGAAACCGGTGTTGTCGGATTAAGCGGCGATACGGCTGATGATGAGGAATATCTGGATGATGACGAGGATGAAATTCAATCTTCGCAGCAAGGCGTTTCATTAAATTCTTTGTATGAATCGGATGATGACGATTCCGGCTTTGTTCCGGCAAACAAACCCGTTCCGCCGCCAATAGTCGAAAATGAATTGCTTTTGGAAGAGGAAGCGGAGGAAGAACTGCCGCCCGATGAACCTGAAGAAGAATATCATCCTGTTGAAGAATCACAGGAAGAAACGCCTTTGGAAGAAGAGGAGCTGCCGACGGAAGAAGAAGAAATTTATCCGGCTCCGGAAAACGGATTTGAAATTCCGGAACAGGAAACGGCCGGGGAAGGGATTGAAGACGGACAGGAAGAAATCCTTCCGGAGGAAAATGAAACTTTCGAACCGGAACCGTCCGCCGCTGTTGTCGAAGAAAAATTTCAGGAACCGATTCCGCCGACGGTCGTTAAACAACCTGATGAAGAGGAAAGCGCTTTTTCTGTTCCGGCTGTCAAAGTACCGGTCGTCAAAGTTCCCGTTTTAAAGAAAGTTCCCATTAAAATGCCGCCCGGAATGATTAAAGTTCCGAAAATGCCGGGTGTCGTACGTGTTAAAATTCCCAAAGCCTTGCATCAGGGAGAGGCTCCCGTTCCGCCCAAACCTTCCGGACAGGGATGATAATTTAAAAGGCCGTTTCCGTTTGAAAAGCGAAAACGACCTTTAATTTTATAAAAAGCTTTTCGGATTATGCAGTCTGTGAGCGCATACCGTTGACAAAGCCGGCCAATCCGCTTTGACGTTGGCGTTTAAGACGTTCGGCTTGAATGATGGAACGGACGTTTTTAACGCTTTCTTCAAAGTCGATGTTGACGATGACGTAATCGTATTCGTTCCAGTGACTCATTTCAGCGGCAGCGGTCGCCATACGCTGATGTACGACTTCTTCGGAATCCTGTGCGCGGGAGAACAAACGCCGTTCCAATTCCGCCATGGACGGCGGCAGGATGAAGATGCTGACCAAATCTTCCCGCGCGTTTTCCGCAATTTGCTGGGTTCCCTGCCATTCAATGTCGAATAAGATGTCTTTTCCTTCTTCCAAAGCTTTACGAACAGGTTCCCGCGGCGTACCGTAGCAGTTGTTGCAAAATTTCGCATGTTCCAAAAATTCGTTGCGTTGAACCATGCCTTCGAAAGCCGGCATATCAACGAAAAAATAGTCTTTGCCGTTGATTTCTCCGGGGCGGGGGGGGCGTGTTGTGACGGAAACGGAAAGCGACATATTTTCTTCGGTTTCCAGAATACGACGGGCTATCGCTGTTTTTCCCGCTCCGGACGGAGATGATAAAACCAGCATGAAGCCTCTGCGTTTGATTGTGTTTGACATGATGAAAAATCTCCTATTCGATATTTTGAATTTGTTCTCTGAGCTGATCGATAACGGTTTTTAAAGCCATACCCGTACGTGTCAGTTCAATGTCCATGGATTTGGAACAAAGAGTGTTTGCTTCCCGATTGAATTCCTGACACAAAAAATCCAATTTCCGACCGATAGAGCCTTTTTCCGCAAACAGTTCGCGCGCCGTATGAACATGTGCCGCCAAGCGATCCAGTTCCTCGCGTACGTCCGCGCGCATCATGCAGGCGGTGACTTCTTGCATAAAGCGATCTTCGGTCAGGTCTTTTTCCTCTTTAAGCAACGCCAAACCCTCTTTTAATTTTTCTTTGATGTGCTGAGGTTGGGCGGCCGCGTGATTTTTGGCGGCGATGACCAGCTGTTCGATACGGTCGACCTGTTCGTTCAGACAAATTGCGATTTTAGCTCCTTCCGCCAAGCGTGACTTTTTTAAAGATTCCGCGGCTTTTTCCAGTGAAGAAAGAAACAGAGCCGTCATTTCCGAACGGTCTTCCGCTGTTTCCGCATTTAATTCCGCGACCCCCGGCACATTTATCAAACCGTCGATTCCCGCCGGTCGAAGGTTCGGAAATTTTTGTTGCAGCTGTTGGGATAAGGCGCACAGCTCTTCTAAAAAAGCATAGTTGATTTTAGGCTTTTGATTTGCCGGATCAACCGTGATATCCAACGAAACCGAAAGACTGCCCCGTGTAAAAAAAGATCGCAGACAATCCCGTATTTTTTGCTCCAATTCTTCATATCCCTGCGGATAGCGGCAGCGGATATCCAATCCTTTGGCGTTGACGCTGCGTAACGTCCATGTCCATGAACATCCGTTTTGTTCCGAACAGGAGCCGAAACCTGTCATACTTTCCATTGCTAAAGCCTCTTTATTTATGAAACCGTTTGCATTACCTTACATAAAACGAATCAAAACGGGAATTTAAAAATGCAAAATCCGCAACATATTTTAATTACGGGAGCTTCCAGCGGCATCGGCGAGGCTTTGGCTTTGTATTATGCTGAAAAAAATGTGACGTTGTTTCTTTGCGGGCAAAATATAACCCGTTTGAAAGATGTCGCGCGCCGCTGCCGTGAAAAAAGGGCGGAGGTCTTTGCCGAAAAGATAGATGTAACGGATACGGTCGCTATGGAAAATTGGATCAGCCGGTGCGATCAGATCGCCGAACTGGATTTGGTTATCGCCAATGCCGGTGTTTCCGCCGGTCCGGGGAAAAACGGCGAATCCAGCGAAACGACACGCAAGATTTTTGCCGTTAACGTTGGCGGCGTTTTAAATACCGTTTTGCCGGCATTGGAAAAAATGAGCCCGCGCCATACGGGACAAGTCGCCATGTTGAGTTCGTTGGCGGGATACAGAGGGTTGCCTTCGGCGCCGGCTTATTCAGGTTCTAAAAATGCCGTTCGGGCGTGGGGGGAAGCTTTGCGCGGATATATAAAACCTTACGGTATTGAAGTGAATGTCATTTGTCCGGGGTTTGTTGTTTCCCGTATCACGGCAAAAAATAAATTCCCGATGCCGTTTTTGATGCCGGCGGATAAGGCGGCCGCTATCATTGGCGAAGGTTTGAGAAAAAATAAAGGGCGAATCACATTCCCGCCCTTGTTGGCTTTCAGTGCATGGCTTGTTTCCTGTTTGCCGGCGTGCCTTGCCGAATTCGTTTTGACAAAGCTGCCGAAAAAAGGGGATTAGTCCACCAGCCGTCCCCATGGGAAAATCCGGCGCAAATCTTTATAATCGTCGGTCATTTCGGAAAAGGCTTTATTAAGCTCGTTTCCGAAAACATCAAAGTCGATTCTGTCATCAATTTCAAATTCGTTTAAGAGGGACAGCAGTAAATATTCCGCAAAAATACGTGCAACGGAAGCCTTGGGAATATTGCCGAAAAGCCGGAATTCCGTTAACAGAATCTGTTTGTAATCTTTTAGATTTTCAAGGGATTTCAACTTGTTGGCCAAAAGAGGATCAAGGTCTTTACGAACACGCAAAGCCGTGTCGACCATGGCGTTGATACGTAATGTCCGTTCATCGTCTTCGGATAAGGAGCTTTCATCTGATTTTTCCATCAAATCGATTAACGTTTCTTCGTACATATCGATAAATTCCTGACGGACGGGATCGTTAACGGGTATTTCCATGCTCATATTTTATGACCTCTGAAAGAACGAACTGAAAAAAGCATAACACTTTGCGATTTGAGATACAAAGCGAAAAAGCTATTCATTAAAACCGGCAGGCTGGCGGCACAGACGGTTGATGGCTTCCATCGCGTTGTTAAACCCTTTTGTTGAAAAGACATCATAAGTTTCCACACCTTCAATCGTCAATCCTTTTGCGGTAACGCGAACGGCTTTGTTCATCGCTTTGGCGATCTCATCGTCGGTTTTCAGATTTTTTGACCAAGCGGTGTCTTCGCTGGTGAATAAAGAAGCCTTGACATTTCCTACGCGGAATTGAACTTCCGATCTGGGCATGTAAGTATAGCCGGCAACCAGTGTCAAAACGTCAAACAGTTTTTCATTCGGACGGTGCGATACCATTAAAAAAACGTCGCCGCGGCGGGTATATTCCCCTGTTGATTTCAACGGCATGGAGGATACGAAACAGACTTTGTCTTTTTTATCATTGAAGATATACGCGTTCCAATCGTCGAAAACGCCGATATGCTGAACTTTTTTGGCGTCAATCAGATTTTGTGCCGCACAGGGAACGGAAAACAGCATTAAAAAAAGAAGAAAAAGTTTTTTCATTCGTTATCCATCCTTTCAATTTTTATTCAAGATACCGGTGATTTTACTCAAATCAGGTTTAATAAATAGTGAAGCATACAGCTGAATCCAAAAATCAACAGCGTATTTTTCAGCCGTTTCATGTCGAAGGTTTTCCGGAATATTTTGCGCTTGAGGGGAAAGCAAAGCCGTTGAAGAAAAGCGGGAAGGCAATTCGTTGCGAACCTCTTCGTTCCGGCAAATCAGTTTCCTGCTGTCCGCCAACATCAAACGGGCGTAATGGGAAAATTTTTCACTTTCCTGAAGAGAAGTCACAAAAGGAACGCGATTCATTTTGGCTGTGTTTCCCCAACACAAAAGAGACAAAGCATCCGGACAGTGCATAACATTGATTTTGTGTTCTTTAAAATAAAAAAAGGAAGGCAGCGCCGAACGAACCAGCTTGAACAACGCCGTCAGATAAAAATCACGAACGCCGACCGGATGGGAAAAGGCGGTTTCCTCATAAGAAAGATGCGCTTTTTTCAAAGCGTCCGCCGTTCGTCCCGCTTTATCCACGGTAATCAGAACGTCAATGGCTTTTGATTTTTGCAGCGCTGCAATTGTTTCTATGAATGAAAGCGTGTTTTCTGAAAAAAGGTCTTCCATAAAAGGATAAAAAACGGTCATTTTCATTTTTTTACTTCCTTTTTTTCAATCGGGCGGCAAAAAAACCGTCGCAGCCGCCCGCAGATTCGTAAAAGAACGGAAAAATCAACAGATCGCCTTCTTTGGAAATCATTTCCGGAGGAACTTCCGAGCTGTCTAATGGAACGCGTTCCACCAAGCCCGAATTAACGGCGTCGTCGATGATTTGCCGTCCTTCTTCCGGCAGGACGGAACAAACGCAGTAAATCATTTCCCCGTTCTCATTCATCATGTTGACAGCCGTTTTCAACAGTTGTTTTTGAGTGCTGCTTAATCTGTCGACATCCTGAGCGGTACGATGACAGGTGACATCGGGATGACGGCGCAACGTTCCGGTCGCCGAGCAGGGGGCATCCAGCAAAACGATATCAAATTTCCGGTTTTTCTCCTGTTCCCATTTTTGAATGTCGGCGCAAACGGTTTTAACGTCGAAATGCAGCCTTTTCAGATTTTCTTTCAGCCGTTTGATTCTGTTTTCCGAAATGTCCACCGCCGTAACGTCGGCACCCGCCGTAATCATCTGTGCCGTTTTTCCACCGGGGGCGGCGCATAAGTCCACGGCGGTACGGCCTTTCAAGGAATGAAACAGTTTCGCGGGCATGGCGGCTGACAAGTCTTGAATCCACCATTTCCCTTCTTCATATCCGGTTAATTGCGGAACGGAAGCTTGTTTTTCTCTGCGTAAAGTTCCCGTCGGCATGATAACGGCGTCCAACTGTCCGGCCCAAAATTCCGGATCGGATTTGACGCTGAAATCCAAAGGGGCTTCCTGCAACCCCGCTTTTGCTATTTTTTCCGCTGTTTCCGTTCCGTATTCCCGCCGCCATTTTTCAAACAGCCAGTCGGGAACATTCAGTTTCGCCGCGTTTTGCTTTTCGGCAAGTTTTTTTCCATCCTGAGCGATTCGACGCAGGACGGCGTTGGCCAATCCGGCAAATCCTGCGTATTTTCGATTGTTTTTAATCAAAGAAACGCCTGTCGAAACGGCGGCATGCGGCGGCGTGTCCAGAAAAACAAGCTGAGCCGTTCCAAGCCTCAAGACGTTCTGTACGTAAAAAGCTTTTTCAGGCAAGGGCTTTTTTAAAAAATGTGAAAGAATATCGTCGATCTGTCCCAATCGCCGCAACATTACGGTCGTCAGCAACCGGACAAAGGTCCTGTCGCGGATTTCCAAAGGATTACTCTTTTCCTGACGTTCCATTTGGAAAGAGTATTCCTCTTCCAATCCTTTACCGTGTTTGTACACGGCGTCAAAAATATTAACGGCCAAACGGCGGGTCAACAAATCAAATCCGCTCATTTGTCTTTTCCTTGTTTGGGCGAAAACGTCTGTTTTAAATCGGTAATTGTCTGCGATGTTTGTTCAATGCTGGACACGGCCGTTTTTTTGGCTTCTTTGAAAAGGTCGATGATGCCCGTATTGGCTGTTTTCGGACTCATGATATTTAAATACATTTTAAAATACATGAAAACGGCTAAAATGATGACTTGAAGCGATTGATTGATATAAACGGCAAAAAACAGCAGTCCGGATGCCAAAAAATTGTAATAAACGACAATGTGAGCGGCGGAAGCGTTTTTTTCCATAAGATTGTCATGGAAAAATAAAGGTTTTTTCTTTTTCTTTATCAAATTAAGCATGAAATGAATGACGACGACCGCTATTTCAAACAGGATATAGCCGGACATTAAAACGCCAACGCCCCAGTGGCCGGCGGGAATTGTGAAAAAGGCCAACCCTGTCAGCAACAGACAGAAAAAATTGCGCATATTTTCGGTTAAAGGCAAAACCGTTTGAAGAATACAATAAAACGGTGCCAGCATCAGCATGATCGGTAAAAGTATGCCACACAGCTGCAACAATGGAACCGGCGTGAACGGAAGAAGAAGTAAAACCAAAAGGGAAGAAAAACCGATATGCAGGGATTGGATGACGATGAGACTGTCAAAACGGGCGGATAATAAACGGAAAAATTGAAATACGACAAACCAAATGCAGCCGGCTGAGATTTTGACGGCGGCGACAGACAGCGAAGAATTTGAGAATATGGAAAAACCGGATAGGTTGAAGGTAAAAAGAAGCATGCCGGCTAATTCTGTAATCAAACTTAAAGCTGTCAGAATTTTAGATTTCCCTTTTAAATATCCGGACAGAAAAAATAAAAGAAGCAACGTTGGAAAAACAGCGATTCCTGAAATGCGGAACCATATTTTGTCATCGGAAAAATAAAAAAGAGCCGCCGAACCGGTAAGAAAAGTCAACGCTTGAACACAATAGGCTTTTTTTAAAATAACAGGAGCCAAATCATTATGTACGGTTTCATTCGTTTTAATATCGCAGACTAAAAAATAACTGTACAAAACGGAGATGTTCAGGACAAGCACGCAAGCCAGCAGAATGAAATAAGGGATGTTTGTCATCAATAACTCCGTTTTTCAGTGAATTATAATTTGCAAAGATAACACAGTATACAGCAATTTTCTTTTGTTTTGGCAATATATTCCGTTCTTTCGCTAAAAAAAGAAAAGCCCGCGTGTTCAAAGGTACTTAAAGAAGCCCGATTGTTTTTTCGGATATCCGCCATCAGTGCAAAAACGTTTCTGGCTTTCATTTCTTGCTGTAAAACGATCAAAGCTTCCGTTCCGATACCTTCGCCGCGCCGGTAGGGGGCGATGTTGATCATGACTTCAATGATTTTTTTGTCCGGATATTGTTGCAATACCGCCGGTTCAAAACGGATAAAGCCGACCGGTTCATTTCCTTCCATGACAAAAACGGGATCGAACGGCGGATTTTCAAAATAACCGGCGTTATATTCCAACCAGAACGAATCCCAGCTTTTAGGCAAAGCAATATAGGAGGAGGCAATCGTTTTCGGATCGTTCCGCCATGAAAACGCAATCAGGGCGTCTTCTTTTTTGTTTTGACAAGGGCGAAGAGTAATCATTGTTCCATCATCCTGTGCTTTTGTGGTAAAATCCTATCCGAAAGATTTAGGGTAGGCGATATGTTCAGAATTTTATACAGCATCATTTTACCGTTTTTATTGCCGTTTGCCGGCTATTGGGCGTACCAGCTCCGGAAAAAAACGCGTCGTAACGATTTTCCGTTCCAAGCGTTGACAGCGGTCGGGTTGGGATTGGTTTTCGTTTTTCTGTTCATTTTTTCCATACCGGACAAAGCTCCGGCCGACAGTCTGTATATACCGCCGAAATTCGAAAACGGTCAAATCGTTCCCGCCATCCTTCAATCAAAATAAATCAATTTTGTTCCGGTTCGTTCCAATCGCCGAAGCGGGTGAATTGACCTTCGAAAGACAAATTGATCGTGCCTAAAGAACCGTGACGCTGTTTGGCGATGATCAATTCCGCTTTCTTTTCCAAATCTATAAGTGATTTTTCCCATTTTCTCATGCGGTCGTTGAATTTGTCGTCCGTTTCGTTTTGTTTTTGGACGGGAATGCTGTTTTTAATATAATAATGTTCGCGAAAAACAAACATAACAATGTCCGCATCCTGTTCAATAGAGCCCGAATCGCGCAGATCGGAAAGAAGCGGCCGTTTGTCATCACGCTGTTCCACGCCGCGGTTCAACTGGGAAAGAACCAAAACGGGCACATTCAGGTCTTTTGCCATGATTTTCAATAAACGCGTCGTTTCCGTCAATCCGCGCACCATGTCCCCTTTATAAGCGGAAGTCGACATGTCAATCAGCTGTAAATAGTCGATGACGACCAATCCCAATCCTTTTCCCGGTTCCCGTTTCAGACGGCGGCAACGGTTGTGAATGGCGGCAACCGTCAGCCCCGGCGTATCGTCGACGTACAAAGGGACTTTTTCCAATTCGCTTGCAAAAGTGACGATACGGCGGAATTCGTCGTCGGTGATTTTACCGCTGCGCAGTTTTTCGGATGAAATCTGCGTTTCCATGGACAAGATACGTCCCGCCAGCTGGGATGAAGACATTTCCAAAGAAAAAAAGGCGACACCGCGGGGGTCTTTGACATCGTTCATAAAGCTGCGCGCCGTATTGAATGCCAGGCAAGTGGCAAACGCCGTTTTTCCCATACCGGGGCGTCCCGCCAAAATAATCAGATCCGACTTGTGCAAGCCGCTCATTTTCCTGTCAAGGTCGCAAAAACCGGTCGGTACACCCGACAATCCGTCGGGATTTTTTCTGGCCTCGGCGATTTCCTGCGTGACTTCGCCTAAGGATTCATGAAAAGGTTTCGGGCCTCCTTCCACCTGACCTTCCGATCCCAGTTCATACAGTTTATGTTCCGCTTGCGACATTTGAAGCGTGGCATCATTGTCCAAACCGATGGCGTAAGCGTCATTCACAATATCCGTTCCGATATTGATCAACTGCCGGCGCAAATAGCGGTCGAAAATCAATTTTCCGTAATCTTCGACATTGATGATCGTGGTTGCGGTCGACGCCAGCTCCATCAAATATTTGACGCCGCCGACTTCATCCAACGTTCCGTCATTGGCCAGATATCCTTTTAAAGTGACGGGATCGGCCGTATGCCCGCGCGAGTGAAGTTTTATGATCGCCTGATAAATAGCGGCGTGAACGGGACTGGCGAAATGAATCGGTTTTAAAAATTCGGACACTTTTTCCAAGGCGTGATTGTTGGCCAAAATAGCTCCGAGCAGGGCTTGTTCGGCTTCAATGTTTCGAGGCGGTATTCTGACGGGGATTTCTTCGGAGGATGTCATGAAACAAGTATCCTTGTTGATAAAATAAAGGCGGGAGGTTTTTAAGAAAGCCTCCCGCCTTTAAGGTTAAAGCTTAAGCTTCAACAGCGACGGCTTCCGGTTCGGCGACCGCTTCGGCCGAGGCTTTGGCGGCAGCTTTGGCACTGCGTTCGGCTTCTTCGGCGGAACGGGCGACCATGACGCTGACCATACGGCTGACATCCGGATGCAAAACGATGCGGATGTTATAGGAGCCGATTTCCTTCAACGGCTGATCCAAAACGACCTGACGGCGTTCGATGGTGTAACCGGCTTCGCGAATCGCGTCGCGAATGTCGCGGCCTGTCACGGAACCGTACAGCTGACCGGTTTCGGCGGCTTGACGGACGATGACCAGATTCAGACCTTCCATTTTGGCGGAAATCTGTTCGGCTTCCTCTTTCCGTTTCAGATTGGCGGCTTCCAACTGAGCCTTGCGGGATTCGAACAAAGCCAGATTTTCTTTGTTCGAGCGCAAAGCTTTAGCCTGCGGCAACAGATAATTGCGGGCGAACCCCGGTTTCACCTTGACGATATCGCCCATCTGACCGAGCTTTTCAATGCGTTCCAGCAAAATAACTTCCATAGTCTTTCTCCTTCCTTAGTCCATGACGTAAGGCAGCAGACCCAGATAACGGGCGCGCTTGATCGCCTTGGCCAATTCGCGCTGTTTCTTGACGGAAACGGCGGTGATGCGACTGGGAACAATCTTGCCGCGTTCGGAAATGAAACGCTGCAGCAGCTTAATGTCTTTGTAATCGATTTTCGGGGCGTCCTTGGCCGCGAACGGGCAAGCCTTGCGGCGACGGAAGAACGGACGACGTACTGTGGTAGCCATTAGAATTCCTCGCTTTCATCTTCAATATCAAATTTGTCATCGAATTTCTTGCGACCTTTGACATCTTTGCCTTTGTAAGACATCATGGCAGAGGGGCCGTCTTCCAATTCGTCAACGCGGACGGACAGATAGCGAATCACGTCTTCATCAAAACGCATTTGACGTTCCAATTCCGCGATCGCTTTTGCCGGAGCGTCGATATTGAACAGGACATAGTGTCCTTTGCGGTTTTTCTTCATACGGTAAGCCAGAGAACGTAATCCCCAGTTTTCCTTCTTTGTCACTTTGCCGCCGTTGGCCGTAATAACGCCTTCAAAGCGTTCAATCAACGCGTCAACCTGAGAAGCGGCAATGTCTTGACGTGCGATAAACACGTTTTCATATAAAGCCATTTAAAATTCTCCTTTTGGCTTCTCTCAACTTCAAAAACACGAACCGTCCCCCATGGACGGCCGCCTTGAAGCATAGCCGGTCCGTTATGCCGGCAAGGAGTGAACGGAAGCTGCACTATAGGCAATTTTTGTTTTAAATGCAAGAAAATGATTCCGAAAAGGTATATCGACATATTGACAAAAAATATCATACGATTGCCAACAGTATGGGAATATCCGGATATTAAAGATGTTTAGTGAAAAAATAGAAAATTTTGTCAAAAAACGCTTTTATTTTTTGAAAAAGTTTTATATGATTATGATAATGGTTTGACTGAAAGGAATATTCAGGAACGGATAATGGCAGATTCTTCAGAAAAAAAGACTAAAGCGCCGAAGCTTTTTTTAAGAAAGGAAACGTTGGAGTCGTTTTTATCGGCGACGACTCATGGCGTGATGAGTCTTAAGGCGCGTTTGTCTCAAAAATGCGAAAAATTCATTCAAGCTGTTCCCGTACTGAATAAAATAAGCCAAAAGTGGAAAGCTTTCGATAAGAATATGGAAGCAAAACACGGACAAGTTTACACTAAAATCCGCGACAGCATCAAAAACATCACGCGTACCGTATTGGCTGCAGAATTGTTCGGATTGCCCGGAGTCGTAGGGATATGCGCCTATAAAACATGCGAAAAAGCCTTTTCATTGCTTGAGCCTGCCCAGAAAGCCAAGGAAAGCGGTGAAACAAAAGGCGTTTTGGATTATTTGAAGGAAAATAAGGAAGAAACGCGCTTTACGGTGACTTCCGGTGCCATCAGCATTTGTACGGCAGCTTGCGATGTGGTGGGGGCTCCGATTGTCAAGGGGGCTTTTCGGGTCGGAAAAGCGTCGTGGTTGATTGCGCCGGAAGTTAAAAGGCTGGCTGCGACGACCGGCAAATGGTTGCGCGGAGAGGAATCCTTTGTCGAAGTCAAACGCGATGCCGCCGTTGCGGGAATTACGTTCGGAACATTTTTCGTTTCAAGCGTTCCGATGACCCGCGGATCGGGAAAACCGAAGTCGGCTGAAGAAGTCAAACCGCTCGCCTCTTATGATCCGGCGGAGGAAAAGATTCGCAGCGCTTTGACAAAAGGGCAAAAATGTGCCGTTCAGATACGGAAAACTTTGGAAAACGGGATTGCTCCGTCAACCGTTTTTGATATAAAGTCCAGAAAAGCGGGGCGCTGATATTTTTCGGATTTGAACAAAGGTGGCATAAATGAAAGATTTTTCAGAAAAAACGGAAGCGGAACTGGTTTTCGAATATGCTCAGGCTCAAAAGGAAAACGATACACTGAAAGAAAAAGCTTTGGCGGATGAAGCCTTATCGCGCATAAATGCTTATCTGGCCGGCGATTTGCCGGTGGCGGAAGACGAATCCCCTTTGTTTTTCAGCTTTATCAAAGCGTTTTCAAAAACGGAAAACGTCGATTTGAATCTGTCGGCTAAAAAAGCCGAGGCGAAAATCACGCCGATGCTGAAAGAATTCGATAAAACCGTCGGATTGGATAATCTGTCCGCTCTTTCTTCTGAAAAAATCGGGGAAAATATAGCTTCTTTGGAAGATTTCGATACGATAGATCCCTTTGAAACGCAAGACGGAAAACTGCTTTATCCGCAGTTTGAACAGGTCTTGAAAGTCATCGATTCCGTTGTTTTGACCGACGGGGACAATCCGTTGGAACAGCAGGAAGAGGAAACGGCGGCGTTTAAGGAAACAATCGTTGAAACCGCAAAGCTGAAAGCATATATGCGTTTGTGCGTGTATACCGGCGAATTGACGCAGGACGTTTATTTGGATCAAATGCGGTTCGAAATGGAAAAAGCTTTGATTACGCTGTTCATGATGGAACAAACAACGGATCTGGCAACGGGTAAAAACAGTGTTGAGGACGTTCATCAGGCTTTTGAAAATCTGATGGATATGCTTTAAGGGCGAAAAAAATGAAACAACCGGCAAAAGAAAACAAAACAAAGCGTTTGTATTTGAATAAAGCGACGGTTGAACGTTATGTCGCTGTAACGACGGCTTACGCCATGTCGTTTAAAGATCGCTTTCGCCAGAAAAAAGAAAGGGTGATTGATACCATTCCCGTCGTACGGGGCGTTTATCATAAAATAGAGAATTTTGATAAACGGATGACGGAAAAGCACGGTCAAACTTACGTTAAAATCCGCGACGGCATAAACTGCGTGGCAAGGACGGTTGTCGCCGCTCAGTTGTTCGGCGGATGGGGAATTATCGGCGCTTGTGCCTGTGAAATGTATGAAAGCGCGGCCGCTTTTCTGGAACCGGCCGAAAAAGCCCGTCAGGAAGGCAAAGTCAAAGGCATTTTTGACTATTTGAAGAAAAATAAAGAGGAAGCAGCCGTTTCCACGACGAATTCCGTTCTGAAAGTGGCTTCGGTCATCGGTAAAGTCATGGGCGCCGTCGGTCTGAGAAAAATGGCGTATGCCGGAAAAGCGATGATGTTTGTCGGATCAAGGCTGGTAAAAAAAGTACGCGATTCTCGCAAGGCTAAAGAAGAAAAGAAGAAAAACGGACAAAAAGAAACGGGAGCGAAAAACAACCCTGTCCTTTTGAAAATCAAAGGCGGAAAAGAAGGTCGTTGACCGATATGTATTTTTTACAAAGTGTTTTTTAGGCGAAAGTTATGACAGAAGCTGAATCGGAAACGAAAAAAGAAAAAAACAAGAAATTGAAGCATCATTTTTATTTGGACAAGGCGACGATAGAGCGTTTCGTCGCTTTGACGACTTCGCGTTCAATGGCGATAAAAGAGCGTATGCGTCAAAAAGAGAAAAAGATAATCGATTCGATTCCCATTGTCAGAAACGTGTATCATAAAGCGGATGATTTTGATAAAAATATGGAAGCGAAACACGGACAGGTTTACGTTAAAATCCGCAAGAGCATCAGAAACATCACCAGAACGGTTTTGGCTGCTCAAATGTTTGGGTTGCCGGGGGTGGTCGGCATGTGCGCTTATAAGGTATGTGAAAGCGCGGCCGCTTTTTTGGAACCGGCCGAAAAGGAACGTCAGGAAGGCAAAGTCGGAGGCGTATTTGATTATTTGAAGAAAAACAAAGAAGAAGCCGCCGTTTCTACAACGAACAGCGCTTTGACAATGGCCTCGACGGCATGCGAAGTTGTCGGAGCCGTCGGTGTTGAAGAAATGGTTCGTACCGGCAAAGCGTCTTTGTTGATGGGATCGGAATTAAAAACATTGGGACGGAGCTTCTTTAAATGGATAAGGGGAAAGACGACGTTTAAAGAAGTTAAACGCAACGCGGTGGTGGCCGGTATTACGTTTGCGACTTATTTTGCCAGTGATGCGCCGATGACCCGCGGCAGCGCGATTAAACCCGATGAAAATGCGGGCGATAAAGGGAAAGCGACCGGAAACGCCAAAAAAGAGGATACGGTTTCTCAAATTTTGGATGTTATGGCAAAACAACGGGGACGCTGAAATAAAAAAGAGGGGATATCCCTCTTTTTTATTATGTGCAAATTTTAGAAAGGCAGCTTTTTGCCGGCCAGAATGTGAACATGCAAATGCGGCACTTCCTGTCCGCCGTCGCGTCCCGTGTTCATGACCAGACGATAGCCGTTTTCAGTCAATCCCTGTTTTTCAGCCACTTTTCCGACCGCTTTGAAAAAGCCGGCGATTTCATTTGCAGAGGCTTTGGCGGTGAAATCGGAAAAATCCGTATACGTCCCTTTCGGAATGACCAACAGATGAACCGGCGCTTTCGGGTGGATGTCCGCAAAGGCAATCGCGAAATCGTCTTCGTAGATTTTGTTGACGGGGATATCCCCTTTCAACATTTTGGCAAATACATTGTTTTCATCATAAACTTTCATTTTTCTACTCCTTCGGTCTGGCGTTTTTTTCCGCTATGCCGGAAACGCCTTCTCTTTTTTCCAATGTTTGAAAAACGTCTGCGGGGCTGATCCCCGCATCCGCCCATAAAACGCATAAATGGTAAAGCAGATCCGCGCTTTCCGAAATAACGTGTTCTTTATCTTTGGCAACCGCTGCAATGACGGTTTCAACCGCTTCTTCGCCGACTTTCTGCGCGATTCTTTGCGTTCCCTTACAAAACAGTTTTGCCGTATAAGAGGTTTGCGGATCGGCCTCTCTGCGGCTTTCGATCGTTTGAAACAAACGTTCTATAACTTCCGCCGTCATTTTATTCTCCTTTTAGTACGGAAATCGCTTCCGATACCGTAAATCGTCCTTCATAAATCGCGCGGCCGGCAATGACGCCTTCAAAAACGCCTGTTTTTTTACAGGCTTTGATATCGTCCAAAGAAGAAACACCGCCCGATACGATCACGGGAATGGCAACTGATTTTGCCAAGTTTAAAGTTGAGGTTACGTCGGGCCCCAGCAAAACGCCGTCCCGCGCCACGTTCGTGTGGATGATTGCGCTGACTCCCGCAGATTCAAATTGACGAGCCAGTTCAATGTCTTTGATTTTTGACGTTTCAGCCCACCCTTCCACGGCGACAAAGCCGTTTTTGGCATCAATACCGACGGCGATTCTGTCCGGAAATTCGCGGCAAGCCGTTTTGACCAATTCGGGATTGCATAAAGCGGCCGTTCCCAAAATCACGCGTGAAACGCCTTTTTCCAGCCAGAAACGCACCGTTTCAATCGACCGTATGCCGCCGCCCAGTTCGATTTTGACGCTTGTCGTTTTTAAGATTTCTTCCACGGCCGCCGTATTGACCGGTTTGCCTGCAAAAGCGCCGTCCAAGTCGACAACATGAATCCATTCCGCCCCTTGCCGCGCAAATTCTCCGGCTTGATTGGCCGGAGAATCGTTAAAAACCGTCGATTGCGCCATATCGCCTTGTTTCAGGCGGACACAATGTCCTTCTTTGAGATCAATGGCCGGCAGCAAATACATGATAAAATCCTTTAAAAGCTAAACCTTTTTTAATTTTTTTCTGATTATGTAAAATAGACTGAGTCAATAATAAAGGTATCTGATGAAATTGAAACATTTTTTCTTATTTGCGTTGATTTTCTGCATATCTCAGATACCTGCGGACGTTTTTGCCATAGAAAAAACAACGATCGTCATTGACGGGGATCATGCGACGCCCGTTTACGGCGATGCGGCGACGGAATTGGCGGAACGGCTGTTCACGTTTGATCCGAAGCTGGCTCCGATCAAACTGGAATATGTCGATTTTAAAATCAACCGCAACCGGACGGCGGAAGAATGGGGCAAAGACATCGGGCGCTATAATTTCAAGCTGTTCGGCTGTAAGAGAGCTGAAAGAAACGTTATTTTGAACGAAGGCCGCGCGATGCGCCGCGACATGAAGTTCGACAACGTCTTTTTTGAAGAGTTGAACGAACTGTTTCCCGTCATCGTCCGTAAAGACAATCCCTATTATCCTTATTCCATCAGTGCGGAAAGACCCGATTTGCTGCCGGGGTATGTCATTACGGCGGAAATCAAGGATTTGTTCATCAACGTCTGCGACCAATATGATTGGCGCACCAGAACATATTCGCAATTACGCGGCGGATCTTCCGAAATTCAAGTGCTGTGGCGCGTTATGACGCCTTTTAACCGCAAACTTTACTGGGAGGATACGACGCGCGGCTATGCCGAAATCCAAACGCCCGTCCGTGACGGCGAAGTTCAACTGATCGAAAAAGCGTTTGCCGACGCGTTGGTGCGTCTGATCGGCATGCCGGGATTCTTGGAAACGATGCGTACCGTTCCGGATATTGAAGAACTTGAAAAAGCCAAAGCCGAATTTGACGCGATGGCAAACGAATATAAGAAGAGTAAAAGACTGCGTTCCTCTTATCGACGCAAAAGGATGAAGTTCTATGTCGATAAAGACCATTTGAAAGATGATTTGGAAAAATTGTCTTTGTCCGGTCATTCCATGGAAGAGGAATTGGAACGGGAAATGCTTTCTTCCGAAAAAACAATGGGAGGGGAAAGCGACAAAGCCGGTTTGTCGGCGCACGGGTTGGCGGATGGAAACGGTACCGGTATTTTTGCACACGGATTGAAAGATGGAGGTGAAGACGGCGTTTTAGCGCGTCTGTTGACGGAGCCGCCGTTGACAAGAGGTGTCTTCGGTCGGGTGCTGCGCGCTATTCCGTTGGGGCGGTATTTGGAGGAATATTCCCTTTCTTCCGATTTGGAAAAGGAAAAAAACAAATTCGGTTTTGCCGTGTCACCGGTGGACGGTTGGATTACAATCGACAATCAAAAACCGTTCCGCTATTTGTCGCCGATTCGCATTTATCGCATCCGTTCCAGCGTCGTTGCCGTTACAAATGAAGAAGAGGTCAGTTCGGGATTGGTGATTGCGCCATCGTTGATTTTGACAAACTATGATGTTGCTAAAAAGACAACGTTTGTTAAGACGGAATTTTTGGACGGACGTGTCGTTTCGGCAATGGTTCTGCGTCTGAACAAAGAAAAGGACGTTGCGTTGCTGTACATGCCTCCGGCAGAATTCGACGAATACAACTGGCCGATACCGTTGAGGATCGATTTGCCGGCTGTCGGTGAAAAATTCTATGCCATCGGCACGCCGATGCGCGGCGGATTTGAAGGCGCAATGGAATATGGCAAAGTCGCAGGCTACCGTTTCAGCGATAGCGGTGTCGATATTCTGACGAACACGAACGTACAAAGTGTGACTTTGGGCGGTATTTTAGTAGATGACAACGGAAACGCCATCGGTTTGGCGCATGCGAGCAAAAGCCTGATTGAAAGCCGTGACGGCTTTATCCCGATAGGCGATGCTTTTGATGCACTGAAAGTCCGTATCCGCGACCGCGACATGGATGAAACACCGACGGAAAAAGCGCGCCGTCTGCGTAAAAACCGCGAGAATTATATCAAATAGACGATTCACAAATCAGTCGATAGCCGTCGCCGTTTGCCGCTGAAAACGTGATGCCTGTCGCTTCCAGCTTTTGCCGTAGCCGGTAAATATGTGTTTCCAGCGTATGCGTGGATATACCTTCGCCGTATCCCCAGATTTCACGCAAAAGCGTTTCCTTGTCGACAGGTTCCGTTTGCGCATGCAAGTAATTCAGCAAAGCCGCTTCTTTATCGGTCAGTTTGATTTCTTCGTTTTCGCAGCTCAAGATTCTGCCTGCAAAATTAAAGTTCCATCCGTTCAGAAAAAAGGAAGCGTGGTCGCTTTGCTCGAATTTGGCGATGGAAGCAATCAAAGCCGGCAGGAAAACGGACAGACGGAAAGGTTTTTGAACAAATTGCCCCTTATCCGCCGCAAGCGATTGTGCCGCCAGATAAAAAAACGGCGCTTTACTTGGTATTTCCGCCAGTTGCCGCATTTGTTCCGGCGTCGGTTCATCAATGATGAAAGCGGAAAAACTTTCCTGTTCCGAAAGCGTTTTTACCTCTTCAAACGAAGCGGTTTCATCGACTTCCTCTGCGATATCAAGCGCGCGGAGCTCTCCGGCTAAAGCTTGTCTGGGATGTTCTTGTATTGAATAAATCAAAATCCGGCGCATGATGTTTTCCTTTTAAAATTATTGGCACGAATGTTGCATTTGTTTTAGAAAAAGGGAGGCGCGTATGTTGAATATGGATTTTACCGTTGATCTGTCCGTTTGGCAAGACGGCTTTACGTTTCAGCAGGATTCCGCTCCGGTCGCCGAAACGGTCGTGCCGCGTGCGCGTCCGTCTTTTGCACGGCAGATAAAGGAAATATCTGTTACGGAACCTGAAAAACCGGTTGTTTCGGAAAAGCGGATGCCCGCTTCTTCACCGGCTGTTTTGGCGGCGCAGGAGCAAAAAGTTCAGGAAATGCCGGTGGCTTTGGCGGATGTCGTCGATTTGACGCCTTTCGTCGTCAGCGCGGATACGGTTTCAAAGCCGGGGGCGCGCTTGAACGAACAGCTGGAACGCACGACTTTTTCCAAACAAAAAAACAAGCTTTTCGGTAAGGAATCCCCTTACAATATGTCCGATGAAAAAGCCAAAGCGCGTGAAACGGCTCAGGAAACAAAAACATTAAAAGGGTCGGGGAATGCCAAAGTCTTTTCCATGGATAAAGCCGCCCGTTACAGAAACAACGAAACCAAATTCGGCGGAAATGTGCCGTTGGCCGCCAGCGCTTCCGAACAGGCAAAACAGTTGCGTATGGAAGAAATGAAACAGCAGGCAAAAGCAAAAACGATTGCCGAAACAAACACATCTTTAGCAAAAAAGCCCGCCGTCATTGATCCGGAAGCCATTCGCGCTCAGGTCAGTTCGGAAGGATTCGGCTACAAACGTCCTGACCTGCCGAATACGTCTTCGGAAAAGGTTTCCGCCGCCGCTTCGTGGTTTCCCGAAGCGATGACACGCCAGCTGGACGCTTATGAAGCCGCCAAGAAAGTGGCGCAACATGGCGCGGCCGGAGCTGCTCAGAAAAGTGTGACCGATATAGCCATTTGATATCGGCCAACAAAAAACGCCCTCTGATGATTCAGAGGGCGTTTAAAATTGTTTATAGGGGAATTAGCCGGCGGCAGCCGCTTTTTCGGCGTTGAACTTCACCCATTTTTCATCGGCATCGCTGTCGGAAGAAATCGCACCCTGCGGGCATTCGGAAATGCAAACACCGCAATCAATGCAGACATCCGGATTGACAACGACTTGCGTATCCGCTTCAATAATCGCGCCGACCGGACAGGCTTCAACACAGGTCAGGCACTTGACGCAAGAATCATTAACGACTGAAGGCATATTAAATCTCCTCAAAAAATTTGTATGACTTAAAAAAATATAAACGGTTTTTGAGGATTTTCAACACTTAATCGCCGAAAGGTTAAATTTTATGCTTACCGGATTTACATTGATCCTTTAAGAATTTATTTTTCAAGGAAAAGCTCAAAAGGATTTAATAATGAAGAAGGCTGAATAATGGCAAAGGAAGTCGATCCTCAAAATACCTCCAGAGCCATGGCTTTTAAGCTTTGGCTGAACGCGCCGAATCCGATGGTGACGTTTTTTAAAACGTTGGACGTGACGAATTTAGTTAAAATCGGCAAAAAGAAGCATCTGAAATTCAATATGCTTCTTGACTGGTGTATCGGAAAAGCTGCCGCAGATATAAAGGAATTTTACCTGCTTCCGGTCGGCGACAAACTGATGCAATACGACACAATCGCCGTAAACACGATTGTTAAAAACAAGAACGGCGAAGTCAGCTCCTGCGATATTCCTTATTCCGAGGACTTGGAAACATTTAACCGTGATTATTTGAAACATACCGCGCAAGTCGCGGAAAGCGGTCAGGATTTTGATTTATCCGCCGACAGCATGGTTATCGGGACATCGGCGATCGTCGATACGGAAATAGACGGCGCAGTCGGCATGAACAGCGGCATCTTCAATAATCCGTTTTTGATCTGGGGCAAATACAGAAAAAAGTTTTTCCGCTACATCCTGCCGATATCCTTTCAATTCCACCACACGCAAATGGACGGCGCGCATGCCGGAAAATTCCTTGAAAATTTGCAAAAAGAAATAAACGGATTAAAATAAACAGGATTTAAAACTTTCTTTTAACGTGATTGTTTTATGCTTTTATGGCGTCTTGGCAAAAAAATGATAATACGTTAATATGCCTCATAAACAAAAACCCAAAGGCTTTTACGATGACAGAATTTAAGACGGACGCTTTGGAAAAATTTTTGCAGACTTTGCGCGAAGCGTGGACGGCCTACCAAAATAACAAAGATGAAACGCTGACCTCCATTATCACCGATTCCTGCATTCAGAGATACGAATACACGTTGGAAACGGCTTGGAAACTGATGAAAAAGTATTTAAAGCTGGTCTACGGAAAATCGGACGAGGAATTGACCGTCAATAATATTTTCCGATTGATGAGCGGATACAATATGATCGGCGACTGGGAAAATTGGAAAGAGTATTATATCAAGCGCAACGAAACGTCGCACGAATACAACATTGAAAAATCGCATTCCGTTTTAACCGTCATTCCCCAATTTATCGCCGATGCCGAAATCTTGGTTGCGTCCTTTAAAAAAGCCGCAGGTCGTCAATGATCGGCATCACTTCGGATGAACTGAATATTCTAAAAAACATTTTTGAACCGTATCAGCGGGAGTTTCGATTTGCCTGCTACGGTTCCCGCGTCAAAGGCGGATTTGAAAAAACCTCCGATCTGGATATCCTGATTTGCGGTAAAGAGCCTATGCCCTTTGAAACATTGGAAGAAATCAAACAAAAATGCGATGACAGCCGTTTGCCATACATTGTTAATTTCTGCGATTTTCATAAGGTTGATGCCGACTTTTACAAACTGATCGAAAAAGACCTTATCTTTTTGAACGACGCAGAGAATTAAAACTTCCCCTTCAATCTGTTTAACGCCCGGCGGTCGCGTTTGGTCGGGCGGCCGGAACCGGCGGCGCGGTATTCAAACGCTTTTTTCGGCGGAGGAGCGAGGTTTTCCGGTTCTTTCGTCTGCTCGTAGAGCGTTTGCGCGACCGGCGCGCCGACCCGTTTTTCAGCAAAGCCCGTCACACGGACGAAAAATCGCATCGTGCCGCGCAAAATCGTTAATTCGTCGCCGATTTTAATGTCACGACTGCATTTCAGGATTTTTTCATCGTTGACGGAAACGTGTCCGCCTTCGATCAATTCCTGCGCGACCGTCCGCGTTTTTGCAAAACGCGAGAAATACAGCCACTTGTCGATTCTCTGGCAATCCGCCATTATTTTTTCTTCAACGCCGCCAATGCCGCAAAGGGGGATGTTTCATCGATCTTTTCCTCTTTCGGGGCTTTTTTGTGCTTTTTGAACTTCGGCTGGATCATCAGCGTTTCGGTTTCTTTTGTTTCTTCGCCGACCGTAACGGTTTGTGTTTCCTTCGTTACGTTAAAGCCCAAGAATCCGAACACTTCCGCCGCTTCATCGCGTTTCAAGCCGGCAATCGACAACAATTCCAACGGCAGGACTTGCGGTTTTCCTTTGTCCTGACGTGTGATTTCGCGCAGTTTTGATGTAAATCTCTCCATTACATCAACGCGAATCGCCCGCGTTCCGGCCAAAACATAGCCTTGCACCAGATATAAAGCCCAAGGAATGCCTTTTTCAACGGCAAAGGACATTTTACCGTCAATCGCAAAACCGGTCGCATATTGCGTTTTTTCGTTCCAGATCTTCCATAAAATGGCGCAAACGCGCTGAGCCGCCGGTTTCAACAGCATCGGGAAGAAAATATATTCATACCCCATACGCACGCCGGTTTTCGCCAGAATCTTTTTATCCGCTTCATTCAAGCCTTTGACGAGTTCCAGCACTTTTTCGCGCCTGATCGTTCCCAACTGGTCGGCCGCTTGGTACAGAATGCCGCGCACGGAACCGGACGCGCCTTCCTCGTCGATCGTTCGCAACGCTTTAAACAACGGCATGATTTTATTGTTCAGGTAAACTTCCAGCCAACCGTTCAGGCGGGTTCTTAACTGCTCGACATACGAAGAATCGATGTTTTCCTGCACGGTTAAAGAAATAGCAGGATGCAGAATATCGCGACCTTTCACGACTTTGCCGAGGTTTTGACCTTTCCACAAAATCCGCGCGTCGTTTTCCAGCGTCAGATCGTCCTTTTCGGGATCGAGGATTTCCGCGATTCTGGTTTGAAATTCCGCCTGCAAAGCCTTGTCCGCCGCATTCATCAGCACGCGGTCGGCAAATTTGCCGTTTCCGGTGTCCGGCATAAAGCGCAGCCCTTCCAGTTTTCCGATAGTTTGACCTTCGACGGAAACGGAACCGTCTTCGCCGATTTGAGCTTCTAAATCCACTTGTGTTTTCATACCCTTAACCAAAACAGATGTGCGTTTATCCACGAACCGTTGGGAAAGCTTCTGATGCAAAGCGTCCGAAAGCTTGTCCTCGACGGCTCTTGTCATGTCCCGCCAGTACGACGACCGGTCGATCCATTCTTTTCTTTGGGCAATATACGTCCAAATTCTGATTCCTGCAATACGTCCCGTAACAACATCAATGTCGCCGTTCGTATTATCCAGCGTTTTGACTTGTTTCGCGAACCAATCCTGCTCGATTTTCCCCTTGTCGAGAATCATGCGGAACAGCTGCCCCGCCAGTTTCGCATGCGCCTGCGGAGAGACTTTGCGGAAATCGGGAATCTGGCAGATTTCCCATAAAAGCTTTACGCGGGAGGGATGATTCGCCAGCTTTTCAATGCCCGAATCCTGCATCAGGACTTCCAGAACCTGCTGATCTTCGGCTTTTCTGGCCGTAATCAAGCCCGTTTGCGTCGGTCTGACGTTCAGGCTGTAAATCAAGGCGTCCAGAGAAGTCGTTTTCAAATCGTGATTGCGCCAGAACAGATTCGGCAGGTTTTCAAAGCGGTGTTCTTCGATTCTGTCGATGACGTCTTGCGTCATGGCGGACGCTTCCGCCGCCGCGCCGAACGTGCCGTCCGTCATATACCGTCCCGCCCGTCCTGCGATTTGAGCCAGCTCCGCCGCCGACAAAGCGCGCATCCTTTGCCCGTCGAATTTCCTCAACGAAGTAAAGCAGACGTGCCCGATGTCCATGTTCAGTCCCATGCCAATGGCGTCCGTCGCGACCAGATAATCGACTTCGCCGGACTGGAACATATCGACTTGAGCATTACGGGTGCGGGGGCTTAAAGCGCCCATCACGACCGCCGCGCCGCCTTTCTGCCGCCGGATCAGTTCCGCCAGAGCGTAAACGTCCTGCACGGAAAAGCCGATGATCGCCGAGCGCGCGGGAAGACGCGTGATTTTCTTGATCCCCGTATACGTTAATTTTGAAAATCTCGGCCGCGTTTCAATCACGATTTCAGGAATCAGCTGTTTTATCAGCGGCTTCATCGTTTCCGCGCCGAGGAACATCGTTTCCCTTTTCCCTCTGGCGTAAAGCAGTCTGTCCGTAAAGATATGTCCGCGTTCGACGTCTGCCGCCATCTGGATTTCGTCAACCGCCAGAAAATCGACCGGCTGTTCCAAAGGCATCGCTTCGACCGTGCAGACAAAATAAGACGGATTGTCGGGCAGGATCTTTTCCTCTCCGGTAATCAGAGCGACATTGTTTATTCCTTTGACGCGGACGATTTTGTCATAGTTTTCGCGCGCGAGCAGACGCAAAGGAAAACCGATCATGCCGGTTTTATGCGTCATCATCTTTTCGATCGCCAGATACGTCTTGCCCGTGTTTGTGGGCCCCAGCACCGCCGTTATCACAGAATCCGCCACGATAAAAAATCTTTCTTCAAAAGGGTTGAAATCCGCCGTAAAAGAACCTATTTAGAACTTCGTTTACGGGAGGTTATACTATGTCAGAAGAAAAAATGCAATTTCAAGCCGAAGTCGGCAAGGTTTTGGATATCGTCGTCAACGCCCTTTATTCGGACACGGACATTTTCCTGCGCGAACTGGTGTCGAACGCTTCGGACGCGTGCGACAAGCTGCGTTACGCCGCGATCATGAAACCGGACATTGCCAAAGGGGACGGGGAATTCCAGATCCACATCACGCCCGACAAGGACGCGCACACGCTGACGATTTCCGATAACGGCATCGGAATGAACAAGCAGGATTTAATCAAGGATTTAGGCTCCATCGGGCGTTCCGGTTCCGCCGAGTTTCTGAACAATCTGACAGGCGACAAGCAGAAGGATGCGACCATCATCGGACAGTTCGGCGTCGGCTTTTATTCGGCGTTTATGGTTGCCGAAAAGGTCGAAGTCCGCTCCCGCAAAGCCGGTGAGGAAGAAGGCTGGCTGTGGACATCAAACGGTAAAGGCTCTTTTACGATCACCGAAGAAAAGGACGTCGCCCGCGGCACGAAAATCACGCTGTATCTGAAAGAAGCCTCTTACAGCTATGCCGAAGCCTCCGAAGTCCGCCGCATCGTCCGGCAGTTCTCCGACCATATTTCCTTCCCCGTGATCATGCACTACATGGGCGAAACGGAAACGATCAATCTGGCCAGCGCCTTGTGGACGCGCAACAAAGCCGACATCACGGAAGCGCAATACAAGGACTTTTACCGCCATATCTCGCACGCTTTCGACGACCCGTGGGACATTTTGCACTACAAGGCGGAAGGCACGATCGAATACACGGCTTTGATGTACATTCCGACAAAGACGCCGTTCGACATCTTCCAGCCGAACCGTAACGCGCAAATCAAACTTTACATCAATCGTGTTTTCATTACCGACCAAGTCCCCGATATGTTGCCGAACTACCTGCGTTTCGTGCAGGGCGTCATCGACACGAAAGAACTGCCTTTGAATGTTTCACGTGAAATGCTGCAAAAGACACCCGTGTTATCCAAGATTAAAACCGGTGTCGTCCGCCGCATTTTGAATGAGCTGAAAAAGCGCAGTGAAAACGAAAAAGAATATCTGACGTTCTGGGACGCTTTCGGCGCGGTGCTAAAAGAAGGCATTTTCGAAGACTTCTCGAACCGCGAAGAAATCGCCGAACTGTGCCGTTTTTATTCGACGAACGGCGACGGCCTGACGACTTTGGCGGATTACATCTCCCGCATGAAAGACGGACAGAAGAGCATTTACTACATCACGGGCGACAATCTGGGCGTTTTGCGCAACAACCCGCAGTTGGAAGGCTTTGCTTCCCGCGGGATCGAAGTGCTGTTGCTGACCGACCCGATCGACGAATTCTGGCCGCAGAACCTGACGCAATATAAGGAAAAGCCGATTAAATCCGTCAACGCCGGCGCGCAGGAACTGGAAACGCTGCTCATTACCGACCAATCCGATAAAATCGAAAAAGCGGACGAAAAGGACTTGGAAGCGTTAAAGAAGTTCATGAAAGAAATTGTCGGCGACGAAGTCAAGGAAGTCCGCACAACGGAACGTCTGACAAAAAGCCCCGTCGCGCTTTCGACCGGCGACGGCGAAGCGTCCATTCATCTGGAACGCCTGATGCGTCAGCACAATCAGCCGTCTTTGTATGTCAGCAACCGTTATTTCGACATCAACCCGCGCCACCCGTTGATTAAGAAACTGGCGGCTAAAGTCGCGGCGGGCGATACGGGCGACACAAACAAAGCGTTGGTGCAAGTGCTGTTCGATCAGGCGAAAATCATCGAAGGCGAACCGATCAACGACCCCGCGGCGTTTTCACAGCGCGTTACGGATTTTATGATGAATGCGGTTAATTAAGCAAAAAGAGGGCTGAAAAGCCCTCTTTTTTAGTATTATTCATCTTTATTGTTTTTCAAAAACGCTTTTCGGTTGCTGGCAGATCGGGCAGACATAGTCTTCCGGCAGTTCTTCAAACGGGGTGTCGCCGTCGTAAACATAGCCGCAAACGGAACAGACCCACTTTTCCGTAGAGGGTTTCGCGGCCGGTTTTTCTTCTACCTTTTCAAATTCTTCCGGACCTACGCCGCAAACGGGACAGACGTAATCTTCGGGCAATTCGTCGCCTTCATAAACATATCCGCAAACTTTACAGACCCATTTCGTCATTGTTTTTTCTCCTTTCTGGTTGGTGAGTGAACATTTTCCGGATTTGAAAGCTTCCATGACTTTCGGTTTCCAGGATTCTTGATAAGTCGTGTAGCTCAACGCTTTTTTTGCACTGTCAACGGCGTCGATGATATCGCAGAAAAACAACGTGTGCGTCGAAAGTTCTTTGATTTCGGTCACTTTGCAGTGCAGATAAGCCGCAGCGTCATCCAAAACGGGCAGGCCGTTCAGGAAACGGTGCGGCACTTTCTCCCATTTTTCAACCGTTCGGCAGGATTGAAAGCCGAAATTGGCAATGACGAACGGATCCGTCGTTTCGGAAAGAACGGACAGCGTAAATTCTTTCGTTTTTCCGATACATTCGTTTGTTTTGGTGCATTTGTTTGACGAAATGACCAACGTCGGCGGATCGACGGTCGTCTGCATGACCGCGTCGATGACGCAGCCGCCGAATTTATCGCCGTTTTTCACGCCGACGAGGTAAAGCCCGTAAGTCAATTTAAAGAAAGCTTTCGTATCCATAGTGTCCTCCGGATGAAATAAGAGGGGAGGGCTTAAAATTCGAAGCGCATTTTTAACAAAAGAGCGTCGTTGCGCAGTTCGGATTTTTCATTAAACTTTTTAATGTCTTTGGACGATTGAATGTGTCTGTATTCCACGCCCAGATTGACAAAGCCCAGACCGTATTCGACACCCAACATTCCCTGATAGACGGGTGTTTTTTTGCTTTTGACGGAAGCGTATCCGGCTCCTGCGCCGGCATAAATCCCTACGACGGGAATTCGGGCGTAAGCGTTGATGAAGGCGGCTCCCGTAGTCATGTGGCTATCGACGTTTTTCATATCGCTTTTGTTGTATAAACCTTCCAGTTCGACGCGCACGACGGGGAAAGCGTAACCGACGGCCGCCGATAACAAGGCGGAATCGTCATATTTGAAACTGATATTTTGAAGGTCTGTCGTTTTGCTGTCGTTTTTAAAATTCCATCCGATGCCGCCGGAAACGTACATTCCGGCCTGAGCCGTCGAAGTTAAGAACAAAAAAGCCGATGCTAAAAGAAATTTTTTCATGAAAAAACGCTCCGTTTTTGTTTGAATGCGTTTTTCAGTCTAACCCCAAAACATCCGACATTGTATATAAATTTTCGGCTTTCCCCTGTGCCCATAAGGCGGCGCGAATCGCTCCGTCGGCAAAGATTTCACGCGAGGATGCCTTGTGCGTCAGTTCGACGCGTTCGCCGGAACCGGCAAAGATGACGGAATGATCGCCGACAACGTCGCCGCCGCGCAAAGCCGCGAAACCGATTTCTCCCGTCGGGCGGATGCCGGTGTTGCCGTGCCGTTCGTAACGCGCCGTGCCTGTCAGGGAAACATTTCGTCCTTCGGCGGCGGCTCTGCCCAGTCCGAGAGCCGTTCCGGACGGCGCGTCCGCTTTGTTGCGATGGTGCATTTCAACGATTTCAATGTCATAAGACGGGTCTAAGATTGCGGCGGCTTTCTTGACCAGAGAAAACAGCAAATTGACGCCGACGCTCATGTTCGGGGAAGCGACAATGACCGTTTTTTCGGCGCATTTTTTCAAAATGTCCATTTGCTCCGCCGTCAGCCCTGTTGTACCGGTCACTAAAATCTTGCCGGTTTCGGCGGCGATTTTGGCGTGTTCGACCGTTGCGGCGGGCGCGGTGAAGTCGATCACGGCGTCGCTGGCTTCAAACAATTCGAACGGATAGGCCGTTACGGTCAGATTGAGCGGCCGCACACCGATAATTTCGCCGATGTCGCGACCGATAAAGCCGCTTTCCCGACGTTCGGATCCGCCGGATAATTCACAGTTTTTATTGGTTATAATGCGGCTGAGCAACATTTTGCCCATTCTGCCCGCGCATCCTGTCACGCCTATTTTCATGCAAAACCTCTTTTATCGGAATAAACAACGGATACATCCTAAAATAAAAAAGAAAAACTGCCAATAAGATATGATTTAAAAAGACGAGCCGTTCTTATCGCATCAAAAAATAACCCCCGCCTGAAAAAAGGAGGGGGGATGATACCGTTTTCCGGACGGGCTGTGCGGCATTATGCTTTCCCGGCCGGCGATCAGCCGCGGCCGGACGACCATTTTCCGCAATCGCCGTATTTGTGCAGGAAACCGTAAAGGGAACCGTTGACGTTGTTTTTCATATCCTTAACGCCATCCGCCACAACGCCTTCGACACCGCCGTACGCGTTGCGCAAATCCTCGTTGGTGACTTTCTTGGTGAAATCGACGACTTCCTTGGCGGCTCCGGCGGCCAGAATGCCGGCAACGCCGACAACGCCGTTTTGTCCGGCGCGGCAGGACAGTTCGCGATGCTTTTCACCGTCGTCCCTTTTTTCCTTGGACAGGCGGTTGTAATTATCTTTCAGATCCTGAACGCTGGCGGAAACCTGATCGACAACGGACATGTTTTCCATTTTCTGCAGCTTCGCCGCGTTCTGATCGATTTCGGAAGCCAATTGATCGCGGAAATCCGCTTTGTAAACGAAGACTGTTCCGCTGTCCGTCTGCACCGTGTCGCGCGCGTCTTCGACCCGCTGTTGAGCGTGATTCAGCGCGATTTTGTGTTCCATGACCGAATCGCGAACCTTGACGTTGACGATTCTCTGTTCTTCCGGCGGATCGTTGCGGACGACCTGCGCGGCGCGTCCCGCCTCCAGCAAAACGCCCTTTTCAACGGCGACATCCATGGAAACGCCGGTGTTATATATGGAATCAATCGTTGACAGCAGCGACGAATCGTATTCCGTCGTGACTTCCATTTTATATTGTGTCGGATAGTTTTCCGAAGACCACGGCGCGAGAGAATCGTAATACGTTCCGGCGGATATCGCTATCCCCGCAGCCAAAATGCCTGCTATCGCCTTTTTATATTTGGCGGACGTCTTCTTTCCTTCGGCGACCTCGCGGCCGGACGGATAAGCGGTGACATCCTTTTCAAGAAAAGAGATAAAAGACATGACAAACCCTTTCAAAATTCCATTTAAATCATTATTGGACGAAAATTTGTTTTTGTCAAGCGGCTTTTGACGATCCGTTTCGAAAAAAGACAGGGGATTTTCGCTAATAAGCCGTATTGAAAAAGGCGGGAAAAATCCCGCCTTTTGAAAATTTTGTTGGATTTTATAAAGGGCTTCGGAAATGAAAAGGTTGATTATCGGGGTTATCTGGAATTACCCTTTTTTGCGGCTATGGCCGCCGCGGACAGACCTTTGACGTTCAGCTGCTTCTGAATATTTGATTGATAGGCGCGGAAATCCTTGTTCGGTTTATTGCCGATTTCGATTTTAGCTGCGGGAACGGTATCCCGAACGGCGGCGTGCGTCGTCGTGTCGGCGGCGATTTCGGCCTCTGTCGCTTTTTGTTGAACGGCCGTTCGGTAAAGGTGAATATCTTCGGCCAGTTGATTTCGGAATTCGGGTTTGTAGGCATAAACCGTGTCGTAAACGGTTTCTTCGTCCACCGTCAACCCGCTAAATCCCATCGCGGCTCTGGTCGCGCTAAAGCCCAGAGAGGTTTCGCTGCGTTTATTGATATGGTCTATTTTACGGGATTGAGCCAGACGTTGATTCGCGTGCTTCATAACGATAATCGCTTCCGCGTCTTTAACGCTCATTTTGTATTTCGCACGGTTCGTCTGCATCAGAACGCCTTTTTCGACGGAGTTTTCCATAGACAGGCCAGTATTATGCAAAGAATCGATCGTTGCCAGCAATGCCGTATCGTATTCCGCCGTTAATGCCGCCTTTTCTTCCGCAGGGTAATTGGCCGCATCCGTATAAGCGACCAGATCCCAACCGATTCCGACGGTGAAAAGAGCCGCACCGCATACAGCCGCCAGCGTTTTAGCGTATCTCGACGACGTTTCCTTGCCCGTAGCGACATCGCGTCCGGACGGATAAGCGGTAACATTCTTAAAATCTTCAACACCTGAAAGAGGCATGATTTTCTCCTGAAACAAAGGGCATCTGTTTATGAGTGTTGGACGAAATTTTAGTTTTGTCAAGAAAAATCATTATTTCAGGAAGTCCTTGAGTTTTTCAAAAAAGCCGTTGGATTCCGGACTGCTTTCGTTGCTTTCCGCTTCAAACTGTTTCAACAGTTCTTTTTGTTTCGCCGTCAGCTTGGTCGGTGTTTCAACCTTGAACCGGACGAACAGGTCGCCCAAACCTTTGCTTTGCAGGACGGACATCCCTTTTTTGCGCAGGCGGACTTCGTCGCCGGACTGCGTTCCCGCGCTGATCGTGACTTTTTCTTTTGTGCCGTCAATGCAGGGGATCTCAATCGTGCCGCCCAATGCCGCCGTTACCATCGAAACGGGAATGTCGCAGTATAAATCCGTTGCCTCCCGCTTGAACAACGGGTGCGGCTTGACGTGAACGAAAATATACAGATCGCCGTTCGGTCCGCCGTTTGAACCGGCTTCGCCCTGTCCGGACAGACGCATTCTGTTTTCCGTGTCAATACCGGCGGGAATGTTGACTTCCAATACTTTTTTCTGCGCGACCTTGCCCGTGCCGTGGCATTTTTTGCAGGGATTCTTGATTACTTGTCCCGTACCGTGGCAAGTCGGGCAAGTGCGTTCTTCAATAAAGAAACCGGATTGACGGCGCACGCGTCCCGTACCGTGACACATGTCGCATGTTTCCGCCTTGGAGCCGGCGGCCGCGCCCGTGCCGTTGCATTCGTCGCATTTGACGGCCGTCTGGATTTCGATTTCTTTTTTCAGACCTGTGTAAGCTTCTTCCAAAGAGATTTCCAGATCGTAGCGGATGTCTGCGCCGCGTTGCCCCTGTTGTGAGGTTCTGCTTCGTCCGCCGGCGGCCGCTCCCATGAATTCGCTGAAAATGTCGTCGAAGATGCCGCCGAAGCCGCCGCCCGAACCGCCGCCGAAACCGAAATTGAACCCGCCGAAGCCGCCACCGAAGCCTCCGGCTCCGCCGCCCTGTGCGAACGCCGCATGGCCGTATTGATCGTAAGCCGCACGTTTCTGATTGTCTTTCAGGATTTCATACGCTTCCGTCACTTCTTTGAATTTGGTTTCCGCCTCCTTGTCGCCGGGGTTGCGGTCGGGGTGGTACTTCATCGCCAGAGTGCGATACGCTTTTTTGATTTCCGCGTCGGAAGCGTTTTTATTGACACCCAAAAGTTCGTAGTAATCCTGTTTCGCCATTTTTTCAGCCTTATATCAATTACGCGAAAACCGTCCGGAGGGGAATTTTCCTCTCCGAACGGTTATATATCAGAAAAGATTAGTCTTTTTTGACTTCTTCAAAATCGGCATCGACAACGCCTTCATCCGGTTTTGATTCCGTCGAAGCGGAAGCGTCCGCACCGGAAGTCTGAGCGCCGGCCGCGCCTGCGGCGGCTTCGGCTTGCTGCGCTTTATACAGAGCTTCGCCGATCTTCATGGCGGATTGCATCAAAGCTTCCGTCTTTCCTTTGATTTTTTCGGCATCGCCGGATTCCAGAACATCTTTAAGCTCTTTGATATCCGCTTCGACTTTTTCCTTGTCGGCGGCGGAAACCTTGTCGCCCAGATCTTTGATGTTCTTTTCGGTTTCATGAATCAGGCTTTCCGCCCTGTTTTTCGCGTCGATGGCTTCGCGGCGTTTCTTGTCTTCGGAAGCGTGGGCTTCGGCGTCCTTGACCATCTTGTCGATGTCGGCTTCGCTCAATCCGCCGGAAGACTGGATACGGATGGTCTGTTCCTTGCCGGTCGCCTTATCCTTTGCGGAAACGTTCACAATGCCGTTCGCGTCAATGTCGAACGTGACTTCGATCTGCGGCATGCCGCGCGGTGCGGGCGGAATGCCGACCAAGTCGAACTGGCCGAGCAGTTTGTTGTCCGCCGTCATTTCGCGTTCGCCTTGGAACACGCGGATCGTCACGGCCGTCTGACCGTCTTCCGCCGTCGAGAACACTTGCGATTTGCGTGTCGGAATCGTCGTGTTGCGGTCGATTAAACGCGTAAACACGCCGCCCAACGTTTCAATTCCCAAAGACAGCGGGGTGACGTCTAGCAACAAAACGTCTTTGACGTCGCCCTTTAAGACGCCGCCCTGAATCGCCGCTCCCAAAGCGACGACTTCGTCGGGGTTCACGCCTTTATGCGGTTCGCGGCCGAAAAATTCTTTGACGATTTCCTGAACCTTGGGCATACGGGTCATACCGCCGACCAAGATGACTTCGTCAATGTCTGAAGCTTTCAAGCCCGCGTCTTTCAACGCTTTTTCACACGGAATTTTCGTGCGTTCCAACAAATCTTCGACCAAGGATTCCATTTTCGCGCGCGTCAGTTTGACGTTCAAATGCTTCGGCCCCGTCGCGTCCGCCGTAATGAACGGCAGGTTGATTTCGGTCTGCTGTGCGGAAGACAATTCGATTTTGGCTTTTTCGGCGCCTTCTTTCAAACGCTGTAAGGCCAATTTGTCCTGACGCAGGTCAATGCCCTGTTCTTTCTGGAATTCGTCGGCCAGATAGTTGATGATGCGCGCGTCGAAATCTTCACCGCCAAGGAACGTATCGCCGTTCGTGGATTTCACTTCGAAAACGCCGTCGCCGATTTCCAGAATGGACACGTCGAACGTGCCGCCGCCCAAGTCGTAAACGACGATCGTACCGCTGGACTTTTTATCCAGACCGTAAGCCAAAGCGGCCGCTGTCGGTTCGTTGATGATACGCAGGACTTCCAATCCGGCGATCTTGCCGGCGTCTTTTGTCGCCTGACGCTGAGAGTCGTCAAAGTAAGCCGGAACCGTAATGACGGCTTGCGTAACCGGTTCGCCCAAAAAGGCTTCAGCATCCTCTTTCAATTTCTGCAAAACGAAAGCGGAAACCTGACTCGGCGCGTATTTCTTATCGTGCGCTTCCACCCAAGCGTCACCGTTTTCACCCGAAATGATGTGATAAGGCACCAACGTTTTCGCTTTTTCGACCTGCTTGTCCGTAAATCGGCGGCCGATCAAACGCTTGATTGCAAAGAACGTTCCTTCCGGATTCGTGACAGCCTGACGTTTGGCCGCCTGTCCGACCAGCTTTTCGCCGCCTTGCGTGAAAGCGACCATTGACGGCGTCGTGCGCGCGCCTTCGGCGTTTTCGATCACGCGGGCGTCCTTGCCGTCCATAATAGCGAAGCAGGAATTCGTCGTTCCCAAGTCAATACCAATTACTTTTCCCATAAAAAAGACCTCTTTTCATTTTTAAATTCCGCCCGTTCGGGCTTTTGTCGCAGTCTATATAGGAGCCGCTTTTCGGTTTTGCAAGCGGTGAAATCGTTTTTTTATGATTTTTTTAAAGGACTTTTCAAAAGATGTCGGCTATCATGGCAAAAACGGAAAAAAGGAACGGATTATGAATAAAAAAAATATCCTTAAAATTATTGTCGGCGTTGTTATCGCACTTTCGGTCGTCGCTGTTTTTTTTCTTTTTTTTAACAATAGCATGCCGGTTGTCCGCAAAACGGATGAAGGGCTTTTCGTTTCGGCAGATAAAACGGCTCAGCTTCAACGGTATTTCAAAAAAGCCGGATATGATATGTTGCTTCATTTGACCGAAAAAAAGCCTGTGCCGCGGATTTTCGTTCAGTCCGTTCCGAAAGATTTCAATAAGAAAAAATATGATGCGGTTCGTCCCGCCTTGTTCTACGAGATAATGACGCCCGTTATTCTGAAAGCGAACGAGGCTTTGGCGGCGGAACGCGAACAAGTCCTGATATTGAAAAAAGAATTTGATAAAAACGGGGATTTGACGTCGGAATCCATGGAAAAGCTGAAAGAATGGGTGACACGTTACGATGTTAAGCCTTCGGATGATTTGGAAACTTTGTTCGATACTCTGATTCCCAAGGTCGACGGCGTTACGCCGACATTGCTGCTGGCAACCGCAGCGGAAGATTCCGGTTTCGGAACCAGCCGCTACGCACGGGAATATAATGCCGTCTTTCATCAGCGCGACTGGGACGGAAACGGCGCCGTTCCTGACGAAAAGCAAAAGGATGGCCCTCAATACCGCATTAAAATCTTTCCGTCTTTGTATGACGCGGTGTTAAGCCGGATTCATTATTTGAATACGAACGGCTACTTTGAAAATTACAGAATAGCCAGAGCCAAATACAGACGGACGGATAATCCGATGAGGGGATATTCCGTAGCTCATTTGCTAATAAATTTCCCCTACAAACCGGTTAAATATCCTGATATTATCAAACACCTGATTTTGCAGTATGAATTGACGCCTTTGGATTCGCAGAAACTGGAACCTGTTAAGACAGAGGGAAAATAATATTTCGGGACGCTTGATGACGGCAAACGCTATATTGAAAATAAATCCGGATCGTTCGGCGGAACTTGTTTTCGCCGGCGAATGGATTCTGAATGCCGTTATCGAAAACAGGGCGGCCGTTTTAGCCGCTTTCGAAAAGCCGGACTTCGACAGGGCTGTGTTCAACGGGCGGGATGTCACGAATTGGAACAGCGAATTGACCGCTTTATTGGTTCGTTTGGTAAAGTTGTGTAAGAAAAATAACGTCGCGTATGTTTTAAAAGATTTTCCGGCAGGGGTCGAACCGTTGTTGAATCTGGCTTTTGCCGTTCCGGAACATGCCGTGTCGGGAGAAATCGTCCGAGGGGAGCCGTTCGTAACCGTTCTGGGAAACATTGTTTTGGATTTTTGGAAACAGACGAAAGGTGTTTTTTCCTTTTGCCGCCAAATTCATGCTTCGTTCAAGCGCTTCTTTTTCCGCCGTGCCGTTCTGCGCAAACAGGATTTTTTAATCGAATTGCAGCGAGCCGGAGTCGAAGCGTTTGCCATCGTTTCTTTGATTTGTTTTCTGGTCGGTCTGATTTTGGCGTTTGTCGGTTCCATCCAGTTGAAAATGTTCGGCGCGCAAATCTACGTGTCCAGTCTGGTCGCCATATCCATCACCCGCGTGATGGGCGCGATCATGACCGGCGTTATCATGGCCGGCCGGACGGGGGCGTCTTATGCGGCGACTTTGGGGTCGATGCAGGTCAATGAAGAAGTCGATGCTTTGAAAACAATGGGCATATCGCCTTTCGATTTTCTAATCATGCCGCGCGTGCTGGCTTTGACGCTGATGATGCCGCTGTTGACGGTCTATGCCGATTTGATGGGGATTTTGGGCGGCGCTTTCGTCGGCATATTCATGCTGGGGCTGTCGCCGGAGGACTATTTCCGTATGACGCTGAAAGCATTGTTGATGCGCAACATCATTATCGGAATCATTCACGGCGCGGTTTACGGCGTCATCATCGCCGTATGCGGTTGCTATCAGGGCATCAACTGCGGCCGGAACGCTTCCGCCGTCGGTTCGGCGACGACTTCCGCCGTTGTGTATTCGATCATCTGGATGACGATTGCGACAGCCGTTCTGACGTTCTTTTTTACGATGGGCGGAGTGTAGAATGACGGAAGCTTTTTTGGAAATTTCCGGTTTTACGGTCGCTTACGGCGAAAATATCATCATGCATGATGTCGGCTTTTCCGTAAACAAGGAAGACGTCTTCATCATCATGGGCGGCAGCGGCTGCGGAAAAAGTACGCTTTTATCCGTTTTGACGGGATTGAAAGAACCTGTCGAGGGAACGGAGATGTTCGCCGGAAAACCGTTTTGGGGAAAAGGGGCGACAAAATCCGATCGTGACGCTTTGATGCGGCGGGCAGGCATCCTGTATCAGGGCGGCGCATTATGGTCGTCCATGACGTTGGCGGAAAACGTCGCTCTACCGTTAGAGCAGTATACGAATTTATCTGCGGCGGAAATTAAGGATGTTGTCGCATTAAAGCTGGATTTGGTGGGATTGGGCGGTTTTCAAAACTACTATCCGGCGGAAATCAGCGGCGGCATGAAAAAGCGTGCCGGATTGGCAAGGGCTTTGGCTTTGGATCCCGAAATCGTTTTTTTTGACGAACCGTCGGCGGGGTTGGATCCGATCAGTTCCAAGAACTTGGACGATTTGATTCTGCAGATTAAAGAAAATCTGCATACGACCATTGTTATGGTGACGCACGAGCTGCCGTCGATTTTTGCAATCGGAACGAATTCCATCTATCTTGATGCGGCATCGAAAACCGTTATTGCGCAGGGAAATCCGAAAGAATTATTGCAAAATCCGCCGAACGAAACATTAAAACATTTCTTGACCCGCGGAGAAAAATAGGGAAGACACCATGGTTCAAAAAGCAAATCCTAAACTGATCGGTTCTTTTGTGATAGCGGCTTTTTTTATTTTCATCGCCGTTTTTTTGCTGGTTAATCAAAACAGCTTTTTTTCAAAGACGCAAAAATACGTTTTGTACTTTCAAGGGTCGATTAGAGGGCTGAACGTCGGTTCTCAAGTCGTTTTCAACGGCGTTCCGATCGGGCGCGTCATCGGCATTTCCTTGGTGACGGATATTAAAACAATGGATTTTCAGATACCCGTCTATATAGAAACGAATAAAAACAGTTTTATCATCAAGGACTTGCCGGATATTTCCAGAGAAAGCATCAGAGAATTTACGGAAAAATTGATTGCCAAAGGGTTGCGCGCGAAATTGGAAAATCAAAACCTGTTGACCGGTCAGAAAATCATCGGGATAAGCTTTCAGCCCGATACGCCGGTTGTTTTGCATAATTATAATCCGAAAATGATTGAAATTCCGACACTGCCGTCAACGAGTGAGGAATTATTGCAGACTTTTCAGCGACTGCCTTTGCAGCAGACTGTGGAAAATTTGAACAAGCTGCTGCAAGACGCGGACAAACTGGTTCGGGTGATTGACAAGGATTCTCCCGAAGTAATGAAAAATATCGTTGAAATAACGTCGAATCTGGCAAGCGTTTCCGAACAGGCCGAAAAAGCGTTGGGGTCGTTTAAAGAGGATTCCAGAACAATGTTGGATTTGAATAAAATGCTGCGGGATTTCAGTTCCGCCGCGCAATCTTTGCGCAACTGGGCGGATTATCTGGAACGTCATCCCGAAGCGCTGATCAGAGGAAAAGGAGGCATTCGATGAAAAAACGGTTTTATATTATGGCGGCATTGGCTTTGTTGACCGGAGCTTGCGGATTTTCAAAGCCTTCTACGTTCTATGTTCTGGATGCCAACGATTTGCCGGAACAAAGTATAACGCTGACCGATGCGGATAAAATGTTAATCGGTATCGAACCGGTTTTTCTACCGACTTATCTGGATAAGCCGCAGATCATTATCCGGCAACCCGATTCCGTGACGTTGACGGCTTCGGAATTTAACCGCTGGGCGGAGCATTTGTCCGATGTCTTTCCGCGTGTTTTGGCGGATGCCGTTTCCAAAAACATGGGTTATCCTGCGGCGAAGCAAATCAACCTGAACAGGGATCTGTTCCCGTATCGTCTGTATGTCGAAGTTTTGCGTTTCGACGCCGCTTTTGAAAAAGAGGCCGTGTTGGATACGTGGTGGACAATTATGACAAATTCTGGTAGCGTTATCTACAGAACCCGTTCCGTTCTGATCGAGCCGACCGGCGACAATTACGACAGTGTCGTTCAGTCCGAGCAAAAATTATTGCGGAAATTGGGACAAATCATTGCCGATTATGCCAAAAAGAATTTAGTAAAAGGATAATAGGAAGTGTCTGGAATAAAACAAAGTTTTGAACAATCGATTTCCGTTTGCGAAAAAGCGGGCTTAAAGCAGAATTTATCAAAACCGTTTGAAATTGTCGGCGATGAAAACACACAGTATCGCATTACGAACATGATTAACCAGATTGTCGAATCCGAAACGGGACGGCAAACTTTGGAAATCGCCAGCAAAGCGGGATATAAGCTCGGAATGGAATTTGCTTTCGGCTGTAACGGCGGCTGCAACAAGGAAAACAAAAACATCATTTTAAATCCTGTCAGCAAAGACGATGTATTGATTGGCGTTCTGATTCACGAATGCCGCCATGCCGGACAATTTGAACGCGGTGAATATGACGCCAGCGATGACAAACGGCCGCGCAACGAAACAATCAAAACGAACGTCATGCGCACCCGCGCTGTGGAAGCCGATGCTCAGGCGACAGCCGTGCAGGCTTTGGGCGAGATGATGGAAAAGGGCAACGAGGAACCGTTGTTCGCTTTCTGCCGCCAGCCGGACAATCGGGCGATCGGAACGGCGTTTGAACGGGCCTTGTATGAGGAAAACGCTCTGCGGAACGGTCAGGCGCGTACGGCGGCTTTTTTGGCTTGGTATGAAAACGAGCCGGTGAAAAAAGCGTATGACGAAGCCTATCAGGTCGAAATGATGACCAGACGCGAAGAACGCGGCGACAACAAAACGGATACGTATGCCGTTTCCCAGTCCGCGGCAAAGATTGTCAAGGATCTGTGCCTGAACAACGACGGCAGTTGTTATTTTACGGCGGATCCGAAAGTACTTGAAAGCGGGCACTATGTTGCCGTCAATAAAGAATCGGCTGAAAAAATCGGCGCGTTGATTGCCAAAGCCCCCGCCGCTAAAAAAAGCGCCGAGAATGTACCGCCTTTCAATCAGGCCGGACAGGATATGACGAAAACGGTTTTTATGTCGGCTTTGTCAAAAAGGGAACGTTAGTAAAAAAGACCGTTGAGCATTCAACGGTCTTTTTTTATTTCAGGCAAATGTGTCTTGGCGTGTCATCGTCTGAAGACAATCGGCGCAGCGTTTCGCAGTATTCGCACCAATCGTCCATCGCGTCGGTCAGCAACTGCGCAATAAAGTCGTTTAATCCGACGCCCGTTTCATCCGCTTGCTTTTCCAAGAAAGAATAAAGCGGCGCGTCTATTTTCAAAGAAAGTTTCTTTTGTGTCGAAATCGCGGCGGTCATAACGTTCATCCTTGAATTTAACTCGGTTTTAAGTTCTTCAGGCTTATGTTTTAATTCTGTTCCAAGTTTGTTAACAAATGGTAACCCTTTATCCGGACATGACTGAAAAGACAGGGAAAAAATATAAAAAACAAAAAAAATCCGCCGAGTCGGGGAAAAAACCGAAAAATCGGGAAAAAAAGTTGATTTTGAAAAGAATCGACGTTTTTTGTCCGGTTTGGCTGCGACCGTATCTTTTGAGAATCGGAATCGGCGTTTTTACCGTTTTGAGTCTGTACATCGGTTATTGCGCGGCCACTCTGCCGGATATTGACAAAGCTGTCAAAAGCGCGCGGGCGCCGCAAATCACCATTCTGGCGGAAGACGGCGGAGAACTTGCCGTTTATGGGGCGCAACACGGCCGTCCGGTCGAATTGAAACGGCTGCCGGCGTATGTGCCGCAAGCCGTCATTGCGACGGAAGACAGGCGTTTTTATTCTCATTGCGGCATTGATTTCCGCTCCGTTCTTCGCGCCGCTGTCGTTAATTTGATTAAAAGGCGCAAGGCTCAGGGCGCCAGCACGCTGACGCAGCAAGTCGCCAAAAATTTGTTTTTGTCTTCCGAAAAAACGGTACGGCGCAAAGTGCAGGAGTTGCTTTTGTCTTTTTGGCTGGAACACAAGCTGACCAAAGACCAGATTTTGACGATTTATCTGAATCGCGTTTATTTCGGGGCGGGAACTTACGGAATCGAGGCGGCGGCGCAGAAATACTACGGCGTCAGGGCAAAGCGGTTGAGCTTGTATCAGGCCGCCGTTTTGGCAGGCGTGTTGAAAGCGCCGACCCGTTATAATCCGCTGACGCATCCGGAACGTGCGAATCGACGGGCGCAGCAGGTGCTGGTCAATATGGTCAAAGCCGGTTTCGTTTCCGCGAAAGAAGCTCTTAATGCCGCTGAAACCGGAGCGGTGGCGGGAAAAAACAAAGATAAATCCGTTTACTACTTTACCGATTGGATCGCCGATGAAGCGGAAGCTTATTTGGGCAGGGTCAATCAGGATATTGTCATTAAGACGACGCTTGTTTCCGGAATGCAGGAAATTCTGGATCGGGAAATCCGGCAAAGCTTGTCGTCGGAAGAGGCGCGGCTTAAAAAAGTGTCGCAGGCCGCCGGAATCATTATGGACGGCAACGGCGCCGTTTTAGCCATGAACGGCGGAAAAGATTATCGGGAAAGCCAATTCAACCGCGCTGTTGAAGCTAAGCGGCAGATCGGGTCGGCCATCAAGCCGTTCGTTTATTTGACCGCTTTCAACAACGGAGCATCGGCAACGGATGTCGTTGAAGACCGGCCGATTTATTTGAACGGATGGAATCCTAAAAACTTTAACGGCAAATATTACGGTCGGATTTCTTTACGTGACGCTTTGATTCATTCGGTCAATACCGTTGCGGTGGCAACGGCGATTAAAACGGGCGTACGTTCCGTTTTAAAGATGGCGCGCCGGTTCGGCATCGTCGGTTCCGACTGCGAAGCGAACGGCGCGATCGCTTTAGGGGTTTGTCAGACACGCTTGATCGATGCCGTTTCCGCATACGCTTCCTTGCTGAACGGCGGATTTGCCGTGACGCCTTACGGTATTTCCGAAATCGTCGGAAAGAAAGGGGATGTTCTTTATTCCCGTTCCGACGGCGGACGGGCGCGGCTGGTCAATCCGAGATATGTGGCCGAATTGGATTCCGTTTTGATTGACGTTGTTCAAAAGGGAACTGGAAAAAAGGCCGATCCGACTGTTTTGGCCAAAGGAAAAACAGGGACGACCCAAAATTATCGCGACGCATGGTTTATCGGATATACGCAGGATATCGCGGCCGGAATATGGGTGGGCAACGATGACGAAACGCCGATGGATAAAGTGACCGGCGGCTCTTTGCCGGCCGAAATCTGGGGAAAGGTCGTGCACGACATTTCCCTGCCGCCGGAACCGGACGAAGACATTTGATAAGGCAACTTTTCGGAAAAGGCGTTTTTATACATCGCCGCATACAAAAACGGCGGAGTGTTCAAGCTCCGCCGTTTGTCTGTTTTCAAAAGGTCTACCGTCCCTGTTTGGCTTTGGCCGCGAAGACGGCGTTGAACGATTTTTCCGTGTTCCGCGACGGATTTTCCACCCATTTTCTTACCTGTCCGAACAGAATCTGCGCCAAGGAAGCCGGCCTTTCCTTCGGAGTCAAAAGGTCGTTGCGTCCGTCCGTATAGTCCCGTTCTTTCAGATGCCGGAGGCTTTCTTTAAAGACTAACGCGTGAAACGTGTTTTTCACGACATCTTTTTCAAAGACTTCCTTTTTATAAACGTCCTTGTCGTTCATGCGCGCTTTCATATCGGCATCCGAATCACCGATGCGTCCGGTTTCGTTTGTTTTATAGTCCGTCCACATCGCCGTGACCATTTCGTCTTTGGCTTTTCCGATGATGTTCTTTACAGTCGCTCCCTTCGCCTGCATGTTCTTGCGTTCTTCGGGGGGGCAGGAAGTGGTGTGATGGACAACATATTGATTTTATTTATATTTTATATTTTTTTACCGAAAAATATTGTCTATAAATCGGTTGTAACAAAACATTCAAACTTTTTTATTCTTTTCATCCGCGACGAAAAAATCAATCCGGTTTATAGACGGGGTAACGGCCTGCCAGAACGTCGTCGATCGAAGACAAATCTTCGCCGAACAGGTTTCGGTAAATCCAATAATTCGCCGTGACTTTTTTAACAAAGCCGCGCGTTTCGCGGGACGGAATGGCTTCGGCGAACATCAGCGGATCGTTTTTAAAGTCCTCTCTGTCTTTCCATTTTGCCGTATTTCGGGGGCCGCAGTTGTAAGAGGCGATTGTCATTAACAGATTTCCGTCAATGGCCGGATAATTCAGCAAAGTTTTTATCAATTCCTGTCCGATCATTAAATTGTAAGGAATCTTATGCAGACGGCTGAGCTGATAGGGCTGTTTCAATTTATGCGCCATCAATCGGGCGGTGGCGGGCATCAACTGCATGACACCGCGGGCGCCGGCTTTGCTGAACGCTTTGTTTTTAAAGCAGGATTCCTGCCGGATGAAAGCGTAAGCAAGAGCTTTATCGATTTGCCAACCGTTGGTCGGTGTCCAGTTGGGATAAGGATATAGCGCATTGTCGCCGTCGGGCGTTTCGACTTCGCCTGACAAGGCCGCCAGCCGGACGCTTAAATCGGGATATTCGACAACGGATTCCGCATAAGCCAGTAATTGTTTTCGCAGATCTTTCTTCTCCGCATAAAGTTTGATGAGTTCCTTTTCGGCAAATTCCATCTGTCCGATCTGTACCAAAGCAACCGCCCGTTGTCCCCCCGGTTCGGCTAAAACGGCGTCCATATCCGGTTCTTCCAGCTCCGAGTTTTTCCAAGAATGTCCGATCGGCCATCCCAACGCCCGCTGTGCCAAAATGCCGTAGAAGGAATTCGGTGAAACGAATGCCGCTTGTTTCAAATAAAAAGAAACATCCTGATAGCGCTGTGCTTTTAACAGGGAGCGGGTTGTCCAAAACGCCGCCGCCGCTCGCTGGGTGGGAATCGCTTTCGGATGTGTCGTCAATGCTTTGAACGCTTTTTCCGCTTCGTCCCATTTTTGCATCCGGAACGCCGTCAGTCCGGCGACCCAATAAGCAGTCGGATTGCGCGTTTCCGCGCGTTTTAAAGGCTCTTGAATCGTTTCCCACGCTTTTTTGTCCTGCCGGTCGATAAAGTAGGCGAACGCCAAAGCCGTTAAAGAATCATCCCTGTCTTTTTGAGAAAGGTATTTTTTTACATATCTGTCGTCTAAATGAAGTTTCGCCGCCCGTGTTTTTCCCCGACGGATGGCCGAGGAAAAATACAGCATCCCCATACGAACCTTTTTTTTGAATTCTTCCGGAACGTAAGAAGCCCGTTTGAAAAAGACCAGATCGATCGGATCCGCGATTTGCATCGAAGTACAAGCGCCCGCGACCATATGTGCCGCAGGATCGGACGGTTTTTTTCGGGGCAGGGGGGCTTTTTTCTTTGCGGCCAGATCATAAACCGGTTCGGCAATCGGCAGGTCGGCGTACTTTTTCAGCCATTCCCCCAACTGTTTTTTGGTGGGCTGCGCATTTTCCGCCAGATATATCTGCGCCAGAACGTAACCGCTCAACAAGCCGTTTTCAACTGTTTTAAGATCCGTTTCCGCTTGTGTGAAGTCGTTGTTGTCCAACTCGGAAAAAATCTTCAAATAAACGTCCTTGTCCGATGAAGACAAGACTTCCGTTTTTGAAACGGGGAGGGATTTCGGCGGAATCAGACGGACGATCTCTTCCGCTTTGGCTTGAAATGCGGGCGATAAAAAAACGGCGCAGACAAAAACGAAAATAAAACGGTAAAGCAAAACTGAACCTGATTTATTTCAAGACAATATATTTAAGGCATTCCTGATCTTTTAAACCGCCCATTTTACATTTCGTGATACTCAATTTAGGCTTTGTTTGCCCCATTGCAGGACATTGCGGAGAATAGATGATGTTTTTATCGACAAAGGAGGCGTTCGGGGCAAGAGAGGAAACGTTAATAACGAAATATTTATTAAAAAGATAGTAGGGCATAGTCAATTTGTCGATGGTTGTGTCCGTTTTGTTTTGAACGACAACATCCCAATTACAATTCATCGTTTCAGGCATTCCGGTCAAATTTTCATAGTGAAAATTCGTTTTATAAATCCAAATTTCTCCTTTCGGAGGGGGCGGCGGCGGTACGGAAGGGGCGTTGGCATTCTGGGCTGCGGCCGAATTTTTGCTTTCCAATGCTTCGAATGAAGGCAATTCATCATCGTCTGCCGCCTCGTTTTTCGACTGTTCGGGACGCGGACGGAAAACGGCTTGCGTCGTTGCCTGTTTGCCGGAGGATGTCGCCTGTTGTGCCGCAGCTTTTGTCGTAAAGCCGGAAGAAGCCGACTTCGATCTTGACGTATACTGAGCCTCGGCGGAGGTGGATATTCCCGCAAAAACGGCTAAAAGAACAGCTAGACGATATAAACGCATATTTTCCCCCCGTTATGAAATTTATTTACTTCAGTTTACCTTAAATTATCTTTTTTTACAGTATAAAAAAGTACTTTATGCATGGAATCGGGGCATAACGGATGAAAAAATACTTTTTTTGCGGAATTGGCGGCAGCGGCATGAGTTCGCTCGCATCGGCTTTGAAAAACAAAGGTTATGAGATCGGCGGATCCGACAGGGCGCGTGATGCGGGGGTGTCCGCCGGTAAATTCGATATGTTGGAAAAACAGGGAATACATTTGTTCCCGCAGGACGGAAGCGGGCTTGACAAACAAACAAACGCTTTGGTCGTTTCTTCCGCCGTGGAAGAAACCATACCCAATGTCTGCAAAGCAAGGTAATTGAACATCCCCGTTTGCACCAGAGCGCAAGTGTTGGCCGGTTTTTTGCACGAACATAACGGAATCGCCGTCGGCGGAACCAGCGGAAAAACAACGGTAACAGGCATGATAGGCCATATTTTGAAGGAATCCGGCGTTGATCCGGATGTCATCAACGGCGGTGTCATGTTGAATTATCCCGATTCCGGGGGATTGGGAAATGTCATTACGGGACAGGGAACGTTTTGCGTGATTGAAGCGGATGAAAGCGACGGATCGATTGAGCTTTATCATCCGGCCGTGTCCGTCGTCACATCCTTGTCATTGGATCATAAGTCGATTGAGGAACTGAAAGTTCTGTTCGGCGATTTCGTAGAAAGGGCGAGCGTCGGCGCGATTTTGAATGCGGACAATGCCGATGTGATTGCATTAAAAGGCAGAAATTCGAACATCTTGTCTTTTTCCGTTCAGGGGGCGGAAGCCGATTTGAAGGCGGAAAATATCATACCCGAAGAAAACGGCGTCCGTTTTACGCTTGACGGCGAGCAGATCTTTTTACCGGTGATCGGACGGCATAATGTCGCCAACGCTCTGGCGGCGATCGCCGCATCGGAAATGATCGGCATTACGCGGGAACAGGCGATCAACGCCTTGTCGACGTTCAAAGGCATACACAGGCGGCTGGAAACGGTCGGCGTGACTAAAAAAGGCATTACGGTGATTGATGATTTCGCTCATAATCCTGAAAAAATCAATGCGTCTTTGTCGGCGTTGAAGGAATACGACGGTCGATTGATTATTATCTATCAGCCGCACGGGTTTAAACCGACAAAAATGTTGCGCGCCGGCATTGTCGAAGCTTTCGACAAACAGTTAAGTTTGGATGATACGCTCATTATGCAAGAAATTTATTATGCCGGCGGAACGGCGCAAAAAGACATTTCCGCCGCCGATCTGGTCAGGGATTTGGAAAAAACGGGAAAGCGCGTCCACTTTATTCCCAACCGGAAAAAAATCACCGCTTTGGTCAAAGGATTGGCGACAAAAGGGGACAGAATCGTTATTATGGGCGCCAGAGATGAAACGTTAAGCGATTTCGCCCGCAGCATTTATGAGGCTGTTTCATGATGACAATCGGAGTATTGGCTTCTTCCAGCGCAGTATCGCCGGAACTTTTGGCGCAGGGAATCGATTATTGGGAAAAACGCGGAAACGCCGTTAAAAAATCGCCGCATTTATACGCTTGCCGGCGTTTTACCGCCGGAACCGACGAAGAACGGACGGAGGATCTGCACGCTCTTTTTGCAGACGGGGAGGTGGACGTTATTATCGAAGCCGGCGGCGGATACGGATCATCCCGCTTGTTAAAAAAAATCGACTATGATCTGATCGCCCGATGCAAAAAGCCTTTGGTCGGATTGAGCGATACAACGGCGTTACAGCTGGCTTTGCTGGCCAAAGCCGGTTTGACATCCTTTACCGGCTATGTGATGAAACCCAGAGCCGGACGAATCATATCCCCCTATACGGAGGCTTCTTTGTCGGATTGTCTGGCCGGTCGGGAACAAATTGTTTCGGGTTTGGAATCCGGTTATTCCGGAAAGCCGGTCGAAGGGCGGCTGATAGGCGGCTGTCTTTCTTTGATCGTCAGCGTTGCCGGAACCCCTTATTTCCCGAATCCGGACGGAACAATTTTAATCTTGGAGGACGTTTCCGAAGAACCGTATGTCATCGACAGAATGTTGACACAACTGGAAAACACCGGCATTTTCGAACGGGTCGCCGCTGTTGTGTTCGGCGTGTTTTCGAATTGCAAAGCCAAAGATCCGCAAGACGGCACGATTGACGATGTTTTGAATGAATGGAAAAAACGAATCCGGACTCCCGTTTTTACAGGCTTTCCCTATGGACATCAGGCGGAATCGCTTGTCTGGCCGATTGGCGGGACGGGTGTTTTGGAAGCGGGAAAACTAACGATCAAAGGGGTGGACTTTAATGGTTGAACTGCTTGCACCCGCCGGACAGATTGATTCGGGTTACGCGGCTTTTTCCTACGGGGCGGATGCCGTTTATCTCGGTTTGACGCGTTTTTCCGCTCGCGCCGAAGCCGAAAATTTCACACCGGAGGCTCTGACCGGTTTCGTCCGTTATGCTCACGGTTTGAAAAAAAAAGTTCTGGTCGCGGTCAATACCGTTTTTTTTGAAGATGAAAAACCCGATTTGATCGAAACGCTTCAAAACATCAGAGAAGCGCATGCGGACGGCGTTATCGTTCAGGACTGGGGAACGGCGCGGCTGATCAAGCGGTATTTTCCGGAACTGCGTTTGCATGCCAGCACGCAAATGGCCGTTCATAACCGCGACGGCGCAGAAGCTTTGAGGAACTTGGGATTCAAACGTGTCGTTCTGGCGCGTGAGCTGACGCTGGAAGAAATTAAAGACATTTGCCGCGTCCCCGGAATCGAAAAGGAAGTCTTCATTCACGGCGCGCTTTGCTATTGTTACAGCGGATTATGCCTGTTTTCCTCGATTTATGCGGGACGGAGCGCAAACAGGGGAAAATGCGTTTATCCCTGTCGGGAAAGCTTTCATATCGAAGGGAAAAACAAATACGTCTTTTCCATGAAGGATATGGCGCAAAGCGAAAACGTCCTTTTGCTGGAACAGGCCGGTGTCAATGCACTGAAAATCGAAGGGCGCAAAAAAAGCCCGCTGTATGTCGCCGCCGTGACCGATTATTACCGTTCCATTTTGGACGGAGAGAAAAACAAAGCCGTCTTGCAGGATAAACGCGATAAAATCAGCTGCATTTTCAGCCGGCCGACAACGGAATTCTTTTTGAAAAACCGCAAAAATTTCAATGTCATCGATCCGGAAATCGTCGGTCATCGGGGGCTTTCTTTGGGACAGGTCAAGTCTTGTAATAAGCATGGTAACAACAGGTTCGTTTCCTTTAAAACAGCCTCGACCGTCAGCCGTTACGACGGTATCCAGATTGATTTGCCCGCAGAGGAGCGTCCGTTCGGTTTTTCAGCGGAAACGTTGCGAATCAACGGCAAAAACGTCTTTGAAGCCAAAGCGGGACAAACAGTTGACGTTGCTTTGCCCGAAAAAGCGCCGTTCATTCCCGTCGGGGCGACGGTTTATCTTTCTTCCTCCAACGCGGTGAAAAGTGCGTTTCCCTATGACAAGCCCAAAGAAACGGATGCCTTTACAGGAAACATCCGAGTGGCCGTTTCCGTTAACAAGTCGGGAGTAACGGCTTATGCCTGCGAGCAAACGATAACGGCTGACGGGGAGTTTTCCAAAGCGAAATCTTTGGAAACAGCCGAAAACGCCATAAAGAACGCTTTTTCAAAAACGGGCGGAACGGGTTTGGTTCTGGAAGAATTGACAATATCCAATCCGGACGGGCTGTTTGTTCCTTTGTCCGTGCTGAACGATGTCCGCCGACGGTTGTATGATAAAGCCCGACAAACGTTGGCTGATTCGGCCGGAGCGCACAAAACGGCCGAAAAAGAAAATATTTTGAAACGGGAATCCGCTTTATCCGTTCAAGCGGGAGTGGAAAAATCGTTTAGCGTCAAAACGGACGACGAAGCCTTTTTCAAAGCGTTGGTCGAAACGGAAAATATGCCGGTCGACGAAATCGTTTTTATGCTTTCGCCTGAAACGGATTTGGCTTTGTTTGAGCTAAAAGACGCCGGAAAAATCCGATTCGCCTTGCCGGCAATCGCCCGCCGCTGGGAAATGCAGGCGCTAAAACAAAAAATCGATTCTTTGATTGCCGTCGGATTCAAAAAATTTGAAATCGCCAATGTCTGGGGGTTGAACGTTTTAAAAAATAAAAACGTCGATTTTTCATGCGATTGGCCTGTTTATGTTGCGAACTTGTCTGCGGCGCAGGCCGTTCTGGAAACGGGAGCCTCTTTTTTCACGGTATCGCCCGAAACGCCGGAACCGGACGCTTTGTTTGACGCTTTTTCGGACAAAGCGGTCGCCGTTATTTATCAGGATCCCCCTTTGTTTGTTTCGGAATCTTGTCCTTATGCGGCTTTGGAGGGAAAATGTCAGAACTGCGGCGGCAACCGCGTCGAAAATATAAGATCGCGATACGGCTCTTTTGTTTCGGTTATGAAAAACTGCCGTCATTTCCTGCTGGGCGAACATTCGCGGCTTAAAAAGCGGGAGATGGTCAAAGCCGGTGCGCGTCTTTTAAGAGCCGAATTCATGTACCGGCATGAAACGGAAGAACAACGAACGGATATATTGCGGCGGTTGATAAAGTGACAAGTTTTGTTTGAACTTTTTTTCGACCTGTTTTAAAATAACGCCCTGTTTTGACAGGGTCATTTGAAAAGGGAAAAAGCGTGAAAAAAATGCCTAAAATTTCGGTACAGCCCAACGATGTTTATCAAAAGGCCAATGGTTTGTCTTCAAAGTGGTTGGTTGAACGGATTATTGAATTTCCCGATTTACCGCTGCATGTCCGCTTGAATGAACAGGGCGGAAACGAAAGAACGGTAACGGTCGCGTTGTCTGCGTTGCTGGATACGCGTCAGTGGAAACCGGTCAAGTCGTCCGCTCCGGAGGAAGAGGAATCCGTCGTCGATTAGGCGCCGGTTTACCAGCATCCGAATAAAGGATATTCCGCTTCGGCGCGGTAATAGGAACCGTCACCGTCCGTGCGCGGGTGGCTGGAATATAATGTGAAATGATCGACGTGAAAAGAATCCGACCGGAACAGATTGTTATATTCCAAAAATTTGTGAACGTCTTCCACGCTTGAGCCGTTCAGTTTGGCTAAAGTGCAATGCGCGTGGAATTTATGCTTGTCCGGCGGCAGACGGTTGCGGGAAACAACGCTTTCAATTTTGTCGTGCAGAAAATCAAGAGCCTGATAATTGCAAACGCCCGCCCATAGATGGCGCATTTGCAGACCGTTGGCAAAAAAACCGACTTGCGCCATTTGCAAATCAAACGCCGGAGCGCGCATCTGTGTGAAACCGTCGTGAAGGTCGTTGGCAACGTCTTCGTCAATATTGCCGATAAAGCGTAGGGTGATGTGCAAATTATTACGTTCCACCCATTTGGCGTTCGGCACGCCGCCGCGCAAAGAATAGAGTTGATCTTTAATGTTTTCAGGCAGTTCTATACCGGCAAAAAGGCGTATCATGGGGGCAATCTCCTTTCTTTGAATGGGTTAAGTATAAGGGAAAAAGGCTTAAAAAATTCTTTCATCAATCAGGAATTGACTTTTTCCTCGCTTTTAAAGAGAATAGGAAAAAATAAAGAAAAGAGGGTTTTATGAGTGACGATTCATTCGTTACATTTGAAAACGAAAAGAAAATAAAAGAAGCTTTGGAATGTTGGCAGGCTTCCGCGTTGGTTGACGAGGTTAAAAGTCTGAAAGATTGCCAGCTGTTGCGTCAAGCGGTAAAAGCGTTGGAAAGAACAAAAGCCGCCGAACTGTTGAAAGACAAAGACAATCCCGAAAAATGGCTGGAATTGTATCGGGCGCATCAGGTGCTGGATCAGAAAGCTTTGGAAATGGGTGAAAAAGAACAGCCGTGGACGCATGAACAATGTCTGTTCGACGCGTTGTTGTCCGCAATCGTGCGCGGCGTCATGCATGAAAATCTGGATATCGATCCGGAAGAAGACGGTTTGGATCTGAATGCGATTTTGGCGGATATGGATTCTCCTTCCGATTTTTTTGACGAGGAAATCGAAAAGGACGAAGTCTTTCAGGAAGCTCTTGATTCCGCTTCTTCCGGCGACATATTCGGCGTTCATTCACGATTGACTCACATTCTGACGAAATGCAACAACTCGTATACGTTGAAACGGTCGGATTATGTGGTTGAAACGGTCAAAATGCCGATAATGGGCTTTTTGGGTAAAAGCTTGTTTCCCGTTTTCGGAAACGCTGTTCAAAAGGTACAATCCAAAACGCCCAGCGGAAAAGGCCGCGGCGATTGGGTCGATACGCCCACTTGTTTTATATTGGCAAGAACGAACGATCTTCTTCAGGAAGCCAAAGGGCGGTTATCCATGTACGCCGAAGAAAGAGAAGACGAAGAAGCTGCCCGTATTCGGCGAAAGCGCCTGTATTTGAAGGCAAAACGTCTGTTTATCAGATCGAAAAATAAAAAATAATCGCCGGATGGTTATTTTTTCAACGTGATTTTAATTCCGAAAATACGCCAGATTGTTTTATCGGGCAGAACGGATTTTGTATAAAACAATCCTTTTTTGAAGTATTTCGGCTGAATTTGGCGGCGCAGTTCGTCAATCGGATTGTGGTGTTTGGTGAAATCTTTTTCTTTGGCAACCAAATCGCCCCAGCGTTCTTTGAAAATCCGGTCGTTCGCTTCCAGTTGTTTTTTGCGTTCCGCGCTGCCGAACGAAGCGTGTCGCTTGTGATAAACGTATAAATCGTCAATCAACGCACACCGAAGACCGTTTTTGTTCATGCGGAAAGAAAAATCACGTTCTTCATTAAATCCTTTTCCGTAAATCTCGTCCAACGCGCCGTATTTTTCGATGGCGGAACGGTGAATGCAAAAGCAAAAGCCTTCCGCCGTCGGGATGGTCGGATAGACGGGCTTGTGCAATCGTTCGATTTTTTCATTCATGGATTCTACGGTTTCATTGTCGCGCAACGGAATAAAATAACTGCCGCTGTAAGACGCAATGGGCGACGCGACCGCAATTTGCGGGTCGGAATCAAAACAGGCCGCAATTTTTTTATTAAAACCGAAGGGAATCATCGTATCGCTGTTCAGCAGAACGATGATTTCGCCTTGCGCTTGAGCAATGCCGTTGTTGCACGTTTTGGGAAAGCCGGAATTTTCCATGTTGGTGATCAAAGTGAATTTGTCAGGATTTGTAGCGGCTTCCGTTTTTAAATAATCCGCCGTTTCCTCCTGTGAACAATCGTCGACAAGAATCACTTCCCCGTCGGAAAAATCAAAGTTTTTCTTAATGCTTTTAAGGCATTTTTGAACATCGTCCTTAGCATTATAAACGGGAACGATCACGCTGATTTTCATGGCAGATTCCTTATCCGGTAAAAAAGCTTTGCAATCCATTATTACAACGCCGGAAAAGGGTTATCAACTTTTCTTTTTGCGGAATCAATTTTCCTTGACCTCAGGGGGATTCGGAAGTATTTTTCACGAAGTTTTAACGTTTAAACACTTTTTACTCGAGTTCAAGATGTCGAACAAATCAGGAAACGACTTTCAGTCACTAATCCTTAAATTGCATGCGTATTGGGCGGAAAAAGGCTGTGTGATTTTGCAGCCGTACGATATGGAGGTCGGAGCGGGCACGTTCCATCCGGCGACCATTCTGCGCGCTCTTGGCCCCGAACACTGGAAGGCGGCCTATGTCCAGCCGTCCCGCCGTCCCGTCGACGGCCGCTACGGGGACAATCCCAACCGTTTGCAGCACTACTATCAATATCAGGCGATTCTGAAGCCGTCGCCCGAAAACGTTCAGGAGTTGTATCTGGACAGTCTGAAGGTGCTGGGCATCGATCCGGCTCATCACGACATCCGCTTTGTCGAAGACGACTGGGAAAGTCCGACGCTCGGCGCGTGGGGCTTGGGGTGGGAAGTCTGGTGCGACGGTATGGAAGTCTCGCAGTTCACTTACTTCCAGCAGGTTGGCGGATTCGAGTGTTCTCCGGTTTGCGCGGAACTGACCTACGGTCTGGAACGTCTGGCGATGTACATTCAGGGTGTTGAAAACGTCTACGATCTTGATTTCAACGGCGATGGCGTCACTTACGGCGACGTGTTCCATCAGAACGAAGTCGAGTATTCCAAGTACAATTTCGAATGCGCCGATACGGAAATGTTGCTGCAGCACTTCAAGGATGCGGAAAAGGAATGTCAGGCGCTGTTGAAAGACGGAATTCCCCTGCCTGCTTACGATCAGTGCATTAAAGCCTCCCATCTGTTCAACCTGTTGGACGCTCGCGGCGTCATCAGTGTGACGGAACGTGCCGCCTATATCGGGCGTGTGCGTGCTTTGGCAAAAGGGTGTTGCGAAGGCTGGCTGAAAAGCCGCGGTCATTTGGCGGAGGGTTGAGAGATGAGCGAATTTTTCTTGGAATTGTTCAGTGAAGAAATCCCCGCGCGCATGCAGGCGGATGCCGCGGCGCATATCAAAGAATTCATGACGAAAATGTTGGGCGAAAACAAACTGGACTTTGACGAAGCCGTTTCTTTCGCGGCCAGCCGCCGTTTGGGCTTGTGCATCAAAGGGTTGCCTGCCGCTCAGGCCGATCTGGTTGAAGAACGCAAAGGCCCGTCCGTAACGGCGCCGGAGCAGGCGTTGAACGGCTTTTTGAAGTCTGTCGGCTTGACGAAAGAACAGCTGGAAACGCGCGAAACGCCGAAGGGTACGTTCTATTTTGCCTCTTTGTCGCATAAGGGGCGTCCGACCGCCGAAGTGTTGCGGGATGCCGTCGCTTCTTTGCTGGCAACGTTTCCGTGGCCGAAATCCATGCGCTGGGCGGAACACAAGGAACACTGGGTGCGTCCGCTGCACGCGATCGTCTGTTTGTTCGACGGGGCTGTCGTTCCGGTGACTTTCGCCGGTGTAACCTCGGGTGATACAACATACGGGCATCGTTTTCTGGCGCCGGCGGCGATTCAGGTCAAAGACTTTGCGGATTATCAGAAAAAAATCCGCGACGCTTATGTGATTATCGATCCGGAAGAACGCAAGAAAATCATTTCCGAACAGGTGCATGCTCTGGCGAAGCAGGCCGGCTACAGGCTGTTGGAAGATCAGGGTTTGCTGAACGAAGTCGCCGGACTGGCGGAATATCCCGTGCCTTTGACGGGCAAAATCGACGACGAGTTCATGTCCGTTCCGCAGGAAGTCCTGATTACATCCATGCGGACGAATCAGAAATACTTCTGCATGACGGACGAAAACGGCAAAATGGCGCCGCGCTTTATTGTTGTCGCAAACATGAAAGCGGCGGACGGCGGTAAGGAGATCGTTGCCGGAAACGAACGCGTTTTGCGCGCCCGTCTGTCCGACGCCCGTTTCTTCTGGGACGAGGACAGAAAAACGACATTGGCATCCAAAGCGGACAAGTTACAGTCCCGCGTGTTTCATGCGAAGTTGGGTTCCGTTGCGGACAAGGTCGAACGGATGCACCGCCTGTTGCCGGAATTGCTGAAATACATTCCGGCCGATGCCAAAGCCGCCGATCGCGCCGCTCTGTTGTGCAAAGCGGATTTGTCGACCGGAATGGTCGGCGAATTTCCCGAATTGCAGGGAATTATGGGGCGCTATTACGCTCTCCATGACGGAGAAGACAAGGCGGTGGCCGACGCGGTGGCGGAACACTACTCCCCGCTGGGGCCCAAGGACGATTGTCCGTCCGCGCCCGTCAGTGTTGCTGTCGCTTTGGCGGACAAGATTGATACGTTGGTCGGATTTTGGCTGATCGACCAAAAACCGACCGGATCAAAAGACCCCTTTGCCCTTCGTCGTGCGGCTTTAGGGGTTGTACGGCTGATTTTGGAAAACAAAATCAATATGCCGGTCTTCCGGATTTTGAACGCTTCCCGCGCTGTTTACGGTGATTCGGCGCAAGCCGCAATTCAGGAAGCGATGACCGAATCCGAAAAAAGAAATGATAGCGGCGAACCGACCGTTTTGATTAACTGGTCGGTGCGTCAGATGGTGTCTTTGATGAACTTTATCGCCGAACGGCTGAAAGTTCTGATGAAAGACAAAGGCGTGCGCCATGACTATATCGCGGCGGTTTACGGTTTGACTCAAAACGATAATTTCGAGTCTGTCGATTTATGCCGTGTCATTGCGCGTGTCGGAGCTCTGACTGAATTCCTTTCGACCGAGGACGGCACGGATTTGCTGACGGCTTACCGCCGCGCGGCGAACATTGTCAGAATCGAGGAAGGAAAAGATAAATGTTCCTATCGGGCTGTTGCGGACAAAACGTTGTTCAAACTGCCGGAGGAAGAAGCTTTGTTTGACGCGCTGGAACAGGTTGTGTTAAACAGTTCAAAGAAGATCGCTTCGGACGATTTCGAAGGGGCGATGGAGGACTTGGCGAAATTGCGGGTTCCCGTCGATGCGTTCTTTGAAAAAGTCCAAGTGAATTGTGACGATGGTCAGCTTCGTGCCAACCGGTTGCGCATACTGTCGATGATAGTAAACGCAATGAGCGGCATTGCTGATTTTTCTGTAATTGAAGGGTAAGGAGATATCTAACCACCATGACAAAATGGGTTTATAAATTCGGAGATGGAAAAGCCGAAGGTAAAGCGTCCGACAGAAACTTGTTGGGCGGTAAAGGTGCCAATCTGGCGGAAATGAGCTCGATCGGGATTCCCGTTCCTCCGGGCTTCACAATTTCTACCGAAGTTTGCACATATTACTATGCAAACGGAAAAACGTTTCCCGCCGATTTGGCGGAACAAGTTAAAGACGGTGTCGCTCACTGCGAAAAAATCGTCGGCCGCAAATTCGCCGATCCGGAAAATCCTCTGCTGTTTTCCGTGCGTTCCGGCGCCCGCATTTCCATGCCGGGCATGATGGACACCGTTCTGAACTTGGGCTTGAATGACGAAACCGTCAAGGGTTTGGCCAAAGCTTCCGGTGACGAACGTTTCGCTTATGACTCCTATCGTCGTTTCATCCAGATGTATTCCGACGTTGTTTTGGGCGTCAAGCATGAAAACTTCGAACACGTTCTGACCGCTCTGAAGGACAAGAAAGGCTACAAATCCGATACCGATTTGAACGTTGACGATTTGAAAGAACTGATCGCCGAATACAAGAAAATCGGTGAAAAGTTCGGCAAACCCGTTCCGCAGGATCCGAAAGAACAACTCTGGGGCGGCATCGGCGCCGTGTTCATGAGCTGGATGGTTGACCGCGCTATCTACTATCGTAAGTTGAACGACATCCCCGAAGATTGGGGTACGGCCGTGAACGTCCAGACGATGGTGTTCGGTAACGCCGGCGACGATTCCGCGACGGGTGTTTGCTTCTCCCGCGACCCCGCGACCGGTAAGAACGCTTTCTACGGCGAATTCCTGATCAAGGCTCAGGGCGAAGACGTGGTGGCCGGTATCCGTACGCCGCAGCAGATTTCCAAGGAAGGCAAGAAGGAACGCGGTTCCGATCTGCCCTGCATGGAAGAAGCGATGCCCGAATTGTACAAGCAGTTGTGCGACATTCGTGAAACGCTGGAAAAGCATTATCACGATATGCAGGATATGGAATTCACGATCCAGAACGGCAAGCTGTACATGTTGCAGACCCGTAACGGCAAGCGCACCGCCGCCGCCGCCGTCAAGATGGCCGTTGACATGGTCAACGAAGGTCTGATCGACAAGAAGACGGCTTTGATGCGCGTTGAACCGAAACAGTTGGACGACTTGTTGCACCCGACTCTGGATCCGAAAGCCAAGAAAGAAGCCATTAAGGACGGCCGTTTGTTGACGCAGGCTTTGAACGCCTCCCCCGGCGCGGCTGTCGGTCAGGTCGTTTTCTCTGCCGATGACGCCGAAAAATGGGCCGCCGACGGCAAGAAGGTTGTTCTGGTTCGTCTGGAAACCTCTCCGGAAGACATTCACGGCATGCACTCCTCTCAGGGTATTTTGACGGCTCGCGGCGGGATGACGTCTCACGCGGCGGTTGTCGCCCGCGGTATGGGTACGCCGGCTGTCTGCGGCGCTTCCGATGTTAAAGTCGACTACGCCAACAAGAAGATGACCATCAAGGGCGTCGAAATCAAGGAAGGCGACATCATCACGTTGGACGGTTCCACGGGTGAAGTCATCAACGGTGCGGTCGCGTTGAAAGATGCCGAACTGACCGGTGATTTCGGTGTGTTCATGGGTTGGGCCGATGAAGTCCGCAAGCTGAAAGTCCGCACGAACGCCGATACTCCGCATGACGCGCAGGTCGCCCGCAAGTTCGGTGCCGAAGGTATCGGTTTGTGCCGCACGGAACACATGTTCTTCGATCCGCAGCGCATTAAACACATGCGTGAAATGATTCTGGCGGAAACGGAAGAAGCCCGCCGCGAAGCTCTGGCAAAACTGTTGCCGTATCAGCGCGAAGACTTCAAGGGCTTGTTCAAAGCTTTGGACGGTCTGCACGTCACGATCCGTCTGTTGGATCCGCCTTTGCACGAATTCCTGCCGACGAAAGAAGCCGAACAGCGCGAAATCGCCAAGGAATTGGGTACGACGTTGGAAGCCGTTCAGGCGCGCGTCAACCAGTTGCATGAAGCCAACCCGATGTTGGGTCTGCGCGGATGCCGTCTGGGCCTGACCTATCCGGAAATCACGGAAATGCAGGCGCAGGCCATTTTCGAAGCGGCTGTCGAAGCTTCCAAGGAAATGGGCAAGCAGGTTGAACCGGAAGTCATGGTTCCGCTGACCGACACAAAGAAAGAACTGGATATGATGAAGGCGATCATCGTGAAGAAAGCCGAAGAAGTCATGGAAAAAGCAGGCGTGAAATTCAATTACATGGTCGGTACCATGATTGAAATGCCGCGTGCCGCTCTGACGGCGGACAAGATCGCCGAAACGGCTGAATTCTTCAGCTTCGGCACGAACGACCTGACGCAGACGACGCTGGGTATGAGCCGCGATGACGCGGGATCCTTCCTGCCGAATTATGTCGCCAAAGGCATCTTTGCCAAGGATCCGTTCAAGTCCATTGATGAAGAAGGCGTCGGCCAATTAGTTCAGATGGCTGTCGAAAAAGGCCGCAAGACCCGCCCGAACATCAAGTTGGGCATCTGCGGTGAACACGGCGGCGATCCGGCTACGATCGACTTCTGCCATCGCGTCGGTTTGACGTATGTCTCCTGCTCGCCGTTCCGCGTGCCTATCGCGCGCTTGGCTGCGGCTCAGGCGGCTGTCCGCAACGCCTAGCACTCCCCGTGCGGGGACAGCGCCCTCCCGGCGGGATACTAGCCGTATGGGCGAAACGTTCTCCGAACAGGAAAGGCAAAGAATAAGCCTCCGACGGGAAACCGTCGGAGGTTTTTTTATTATAACAGAGTGTTTTTTAATCGTATTCAGGTATTAAATATTTTTCCGTAAAATATTTTTCCTGTAATTCCTTGTTTAAAACAGCCGCTTTTGCAAGATTCTTATTTTCTTTCCAGAACGGATGAGGGCCGGTCGGTTGTTTCAAACCGTAAGAATTCAGAAAATATTCATAGTGCGGAGAATAGACAGATTTACGCCCCAGCGCGTACCACAAGCACATATCTTTGGATAAACCGCCTTCTATTTCAAATTCTATATCTATCGGGATGAATTTTCCGTCATGAACCAAAAAATTTCTCAGGTTACAATCAACCATTTTTCCGTCCAGTTTGTCTTTATCGTCCGGATATTGATAAACTTCAAACAGCCAATCGAAGAAGTCTTTTAAAATCTTTTTTTGTTTTTCGTCTGTTTTATTATTTAAATAATCTTGAACGGTTATTCCCTTTTCTATTTTCCGGCGGGGTGTGTCCAGGTATTTTCTTCCATTGTCCGTCTGGTAATTTTCCGTTCCTAAGTAATTGGTTTCTAAATATAAATCCGAATTTTTAGAATCCTTTGTGATGACGCTTCTGCAAACAAGCCCGTTACGCCACGTATATTTATAAAGTAAAACATTATCCGAGTAAAACGTATTGATGTGTTCTTTATATAAGGCGCAGTCCGGTGACATAATTTTGAAAGAGAGTAAGCTTGAATAAAACGAAAGAGAGTAAAAAAAATCATATATATAATTGAAATCATATCGGAAAACTTCTTTGGAAAAAATCAAAAGAAAAGAATCTGTTTGAATGTAAAATAAATTATAATTATGTTCATTTTTTAGGAAAGAACAAATAAAATTGCTTGTTATTGTTTGCTCTCTGCTTCTGATCGTATTCTCAAATTCCTTGATTCTTATTTCAAGCGTTTCTTTATAAGCTTTGATCGTATTCTCAAATTCCTTGATTCTTATTTCAAGCGTTTCTTTATAAGCTTTGATCGTATCTTCTGTTTTTGTGCTTTTTTTCCACATATATAAACCGCAGATATAATACCGGATCGTGTGATTTTTCTTTTTTGCTTTCCATAATCCGAACAATCGCCAATCGACGTATCCTGAAGCTGTTTTCTTTTTATGGGAAAACAACATTCCCAACAGAAACGTCTTTTTATTTTCGCCGTCTTGAACATTTTTATAAAAAACTCTTTTTTTCATTAATAATCCCCTAAACGAAAAACCGCCTTTGCAGGCGGCTCGGGGAGTTCGTAAATCAACCATTATCAAGTGATTCTTTCGGTCTTTAAAGCTGTCCGAGGTTAAATCGGAGCTTTTGAACATACACCGAAAGCTCCCCGAACCATCAAAGATGAATTCGGGGATATTTTCCGTTTTTGCGATACGCAAAACGGTTTCGACGCATATCTTCCTGCGCCGGATAATGGTAAGAGCTTACGACAGCCCCGCGCCCGCTAGGGCACTCTGTTTATGCAAAGTGTTCGCATAAACATGGATGACAGTTTAACGGTATTTCCTAAACGAAACAATCAAAAAAGCCTCCTGCCGAAAGGCAGGAGGTTTTCTTTATTCGTTCAATTTTAAATATTCAGTTTGATGTTTTGTTGTTTCGGGAAAAGTGCTAGTCTGCACTACCGTAAAGTTATAAAGCCCTTCTAAAAAGGAATGAGCCATGAAAACCGATTTTTTTGAACTGAAACAACGCGGAACGAATGTCCGCACGGAAATGATTGCGGGAATTACGACATTCTTTTCCATGTCCTATATTTTAGCGGTGAACCCCGCCATTCTGTCCGCCGCGGGAATGCCCGCCGGAGCAGTGTTCACGGCAACCGTTCTGGCGTCCGTTCTGGTAACTTTGGTCATGGGGCTTTGGGCGAATTTGCCCGTTGTTTTATCGGCGGGAATGGGGCTGAACGCTTTCTTTGCCTATACGGTTTGCGGTGTGATGGGATACAGCTATCAAACAGCGCTGACGGCTGTATTTTGTGAAGGTGTCGTTTTCTTTCTGCTTTCGTTGTCAAAAGCGCGGGACGTTTTCATCCGTAGCGTTCCGCCGTTTTTAAAAGCGGCGATCGCCGCGGCGATCGGCTGTTTCATCGCGTTCATCGGGCTTCAGAACGGCAAGATCATTGTCGCCAGTCCGGCGACTTTTGTTACCATCGGATCGCTGAAAACCCCCGAAGCGTTTTTGACATTGCTTGGGCTGGCTCTTTGTACGACGTTGTTCATGAAACAAGTCAAAGGGGCTTTTTTGATCAGCATTTTTACGATAACGGCAATAGCTTTTCCTTTGGGGTTGGTCGCGTTGCCCGACGGTTTTTCTCCGGTTTCCCTGCCGGAAAAGCCGCTGTTCTGGGAATTCAGCTGGAAGGGCGTGTTTTCATTTGATTTCTTCATGATCTTTTTCACGCTGTTTTTTATGGATATTTTTGACACGCTCGGAACTTTGATCGGAATAGCCAGTCAGACGGGATTGACGGACAAGGACGGAACGCTGCTTAATTTCAAAAAAGCGTTGATTACGGACGCGCTCGGAACGGTGGCGGGGTCGTCTCTCGGTTGTTCGCCGATCACTTCTTTTGCCGAAAGCTCGACCGGCGTGGCCGAAGGCGGCAAGACGGGTTTGACGGCTGTTACTGCTGCCGGACTGTTTCTGGCGGCTCTTTTCCTGTCGCCTGTTTTCCTTTTAATACCGTCTTTTGCGACGGCGCCAGTTTTGATTATAGTCGGTTTTCTGATGGCAGGTGCTTTGAAGCATATTGATTTTTCGGATTTCAGCCAGTGCTTTGTAACGATGATGACCGTTTTGATGATGCTGTTGTCTTATAGTATCGCACAAGGCATCGTTTTCGGGATTTTGAGCTTTGTTCTATGTTCTGTTGTTCGCGGCCGTTCCAAAGACGTTTCCGCATTGATTTGGGTTTTAAGCGTCGTTTTTTTGATTTGGCTGTATTTGCAAAAGTAGTAAACGTAAAAGTACTTGACGTATAAGAATATGCCGCGTATCCGATTGAAAAATAAAAACTATGTCAAACAAATTCGCGAAATCAAACCGCCGGTTTGGCAGACGAAAAGCTTTTGGTTGGCAATTATTTTGCTTTATGCTGTTTGGATTTACGGGCTCCGGCGACCGGTTTATCAGCATTTGTACGGCAAACCGGCGGAATCGTTGCCCGAACAGATGGTGGAAACATGGGAAGATGTAACGGATCAGGATTGGCAGGAAACAACGGTTAACGGTTATAAAATCCGCTATATGATTCGTAAAAAGTACTCTGTTGTCGGTCGGATCGTTTATCTTGACTGGTACAGTCTCATCGGGGCGTGGTATCGCTCGGCAATGTATGGCAGCAATTCTTATATATATGACGGCGTCGCTCCGGTTGACGTATCTGTTGCTCATGGAGCGATGGCGGCGGAAGACAATTTGCGCAAGCTTAAATTTTCCCATGAAAACAGATTGCTGAAGCTCAAATGGAAATATGGGGAAAATGTTGTTTACAATTATGATGAAGTAAACAACAATCATACCATTCCGGCATCCAAAAATATATTGCGTGCATTAAAAATCGTCAAAATGGGCGAACCGGTTTATATTGAGGGATACCTGATCGACTGGAAAGGGACAGAAAAATACGCCGATTTTGAAATGACTACTGCTATAGCGCCGAAGGAATTTCATAAAGACAAATACGGTGGAGAATGGGCCATTAAGTGCCGTCAGATTTTTGTAACGAAAATTTCTTTCGGCGGCTATTCTTTTGAATGATTATCCGTTTAAAAAGTCTTTGACCCGTTCGGCGTATTTCAATCCCGTTTCGTATCCGATCGCATGAACGGCGCGCATCTTGTCCGCGCTGTGTTCGACTTTGCCGATCGGCAAGGCTTTTTCAGGACGGATTGCGATCAAATAGCCTTGTTTTTCCTGTTGCCGGATGTGTTCCAGCGTTTCATTATAAACTTCATGCCGGCGTTCTAAAGCGTCAATGAATTTGGGATATTTTCTGAACGCTATTTTAAACAAAGGCATAAACTTTGTTTTTGTTTTGGCATATCCTTCGGGACGGGTCAGAATGACAACGTTTCTGTCGTAGCCGTTTTTTTCAAAATGTTTGATCGGTATGGCGTCCGCAATGCCTCCGTCCAGCAGGCGGAAAGAATCGATTTTGACAATCTTGGACGCCAAAGGCATGGATGCAGAGGCTCTCATCCATTCCAAATCCGTGTAATCCATTTTTTCCAACTTTTGATAAACGGGGCCGCCGGTCAGAACGTCTGTGCAGACGACAACAAATTCCGCCGGATTGTGCGTAAAAGTTTCCGTGTCCAGAATATCCAAATGATCGGGGATTTCATGATAGCAGAAATCGGCATTGTACAGATCGCCGGTTCTGATTAATGAACGTAGAGAGCAATACCGTTTGTCTTTGCTGAAACGCGTATTATAGCGAAGCACGCGGCCTTTCTGTTTCGAAATGTAATTGCAGCCGAACGCCGCGCCTGCGGAAACGCCGATCACGCCGTCAAAAGAGATTTCTTTTTCCAAAAAAGCGTCCGTAACGCCCGCGCTGAACAAGCCGCGCATAGCGCCGCCTTCCAAGACTAATCCTTTTTTCATTCTTTTGCCTTTTTCAAGGAGATTTAGAAATCTTGTATAAGATTCCTTTTTGCATTTGGCAAGGGATTGTGTTTTTTTTAAATCCATATATACTTTTCTTAAACTTTTTAAGGAGGTTGCCATGCCCGAATATCCGCTGATTATGATTAACGACTTTTTGGATACCGACATTCGCGGTATTTTTACAACGCAGTATGTTGAGCCTGAGGAAATGCTTTTGTTGCATAACCTGTCGGGATCAAAAGTCAAAATCGTCAAAGAACCGTCGGCAGTGGCGACTTATCTGTTTTCTTTTACAAACGGGTGGCTTGAAATTCAGCGCGAACGCGTTTCCGCTCCAGTGACGTTCATTCCTATGATGCTACCTAAAGCGGATGAGGAAATAGAAGCCGCCAAGCGGGAAGCTTCCGTTGAAGAATACAGAAAATACAACGGATTGAGATATTTGAAAAATCTGGCCATTCTGCTGGGCGAAAATCCGGAAGAAATGGATTCTGTTATGCTGGAACTGCCTTAAAAAGCGTCTTGTTTAACCAGAGCAATCATACTGATCGGAACAAAAACAAAGCCTTTTTCTTTTGCCTTGGGAATCCATTTTTTCAAGGCGTTAACGGTTGTTGCATGAGGGTGTCCGATTGCAACGGCGGTACGGCGTTTCAAAGCGTATTTTTCCAATAAGTCCAACTGCTTTAAAATGTCTTCTTCGTTGCGGGAGTTGTCCAAAAAAACATCGCGTACCGCGTAGGGAACATGTTTGTCGCGAGCTTGTTTCCATGCAACGCTTTTTTCGGAAGTCAAAGAATCCAAAAATAAAAGACCGGTTTGCTTCAGCATATCCATCACAACGGAAACCGTTCTTTTGTCGGAAGTGAACTTGCTGCCCATATGATTGTTGATGCCGACATAACCGTCAAAAGAGGATAACATGATTTCCAGTTTTCGCACTATTTCTTCATCGGACATGGCGGTTTTTAAAACATTCGGTCCGGGGACGAACCGCGAATCAATCGGTTCCATCGGAACGTGAAGCATCAATTCATGACCGTTTAATCTGGCTTGTTTCGTCTGATCGGGCAAATCGTCGGCATAAGCCAGAAATGCGGCTGTAATCGGTGCCGGTAAAGATAAAACGGCTTGCGTCATTTTCTTGTTTAATCCCAAATCGTCAATGACGATTGCAATCATCGGCGCGTCTTCCGGCGTGTCGGGGACGGGGACGGCGTATTCCAGCCAAGGAGGCAAGGGCATTGATTGTTCAATATCCGGCTCGGACGTTTTTTCCGGAAATTGTTCCTCCGTTTGAATAAAAGTTTCTTTGGAAGGCTTTTTCTCTGTTTTCGATACGGACTTTTTTCCCCATAATTCCGCTTCGGCCGAATGGTTTGATGGCGGCATATATGGTTTAGCCTTAATCTCTGTCGTAAAGCCGCAGATTATCAGAAAACTAAACAATATGAGAATCGGATGAAACAATTTGAAGAAAACCTCTGAAACAGGATATGTGTTTACTTTAGTTTTAAAAATTAAAAAAATTCTTGATAAAAATGAAGAACTAAAGTAGAACAAAAAGAGAAAGTTTGTTGGCGGAGGAACCATGCTGACCAAAAGACAATATCAACTGTTGATGCTGATTGAAAAGAAATTGCGCGAAGACGGCGTTTCACCTTCATTTGAAGAAATGAAAGAAGCTATCGGATTGAAATCCAAATCGGGGATACACCGGCTTATTTCCGGATTGGAAGAACGGGGGTTTATCCGTCGTTTGCCGAATCGAGCCAGAGCGCTGGAAGTTTTACGTCTGCCGGATAATCAGCCGGATACTAACGGAACCGTTTCGGCAAAAAAATTGATGGATCAGAAAACGACTCGGTCTTTTTCCCGAATAAGTGAAAACTTGATTGCAAATACGGTTGAATTGCCGCGCTATGGAAAAATCGCGGCGGGAACGCCGATAGAAGCGCTGTGCAGTAACGAAACCATTGCTGTTCCGGCGAATATGGTCGGTAACGGCGAACATTATGCTTTGACGGTAGCGGGCGATTCTATGATTGAAGCCGGTATTTTAGACGGGGATACGGTTATCATCCAGCGTACCAATACGGTTGAAAACGGTGAAATTGCGGTTGCTTTGGTTGACGGATGCGAAGTGACTTTGAAAAAAATCCGTCGTAAAGGGAATTCCATTATGCTGGAACCGTGCAACAGGAATTATGAGCCGCGGATATTCAGTCCCGAACGGATTACAGTGCAGGGAAAGTTGGTCGGCTTGATGCGCAGTTACGGATAAAAGAGCAAAAAGATTCAAAAAAGTATTGACGGATTGACGGATAGTCTTTATATATAACCCGTCTTTACGATGTTCCCATCGTCTAGAGGC
>JAFYCE010000012.1 GCA_017539865.1 Alphaproteobacteria bacterium | reverse complement strand
TATCTGGCGGCAGCTTTTGAAGAAATCAGGATGCAGCCCAGCGGAGAGCTGGGACTGTCCGGCATTGCGATTGAAACGCCTTATTTCAAAAAAGCTTTAATGAAATGGGGAATAAAACCGTCTTTTGAATCGCGCTACGAATATAAATCAGGCGCGGATTCTTTAAACGCCGAAGCCATGTCAAAACCGGAACGGCAGAATTTAACACAAATACTGGACAACCTTCTGACGGTTATCGCCGCAGATATCGGAGCCGACAGAAAAATATCCCCCGATAAAATGAAAAACATTCTGAAAAACGGTCCTTATTTCGCCAATCAGGCTTTGGAAATGAAGCTGATTGACAAGACCGAATATGCGGATGTTTTAGAAAACGAATTAAAGCATAAATCCGCCGGAAAACAGCCGGATATAGTCGATTTGTTCGAATATGCCGCGGCGACCGAACCGGAACTGTCGGCCAAAGCTTCAGTCATCGCTTACATTCCGGCAGTCGGTGTAATCCAATTCGGCGAATCGTTGTTCGGCGGAGATTCCTACCGTTCCATCTTAGGTTCGTCCTCGTTCGGCTCCGTTCTGCGGGAAGCCGCCGACGATAAAAGCGTCAAAGCCATCGTCATCCGTTTGGATTCGCCGGGGGGCGGATATACGCCGTCGGACACGATCCGGCGCGAAATCGAATATGTCAGGAACGTATCCGGAAAACCGATTATTTGCAGTATGGGAACGACGGCCGCTTCCGGCGGATATTTCATTTCCTTGGGATGCGACAAAGTTCTGGCCGACGCCGCGACTTTGACCGGTTCTATCGGCGTTTTCGGCGGAAAGCTGGTTTTTAAAGATCTGCTGGATAAGCTGGATATCACGGTCAGTTCTTTAAAAATCGGAAAAAATGCCGGCATTTTTTCAATGACAGAAGATTTTTCACCGGAACAACGCCGTTTTTTCAACGAAGCCCTTGACCGGATATATCTTGATTTCACCGCCAAGGTTGCCGAACGGCGCGGTATCTTTTCCCCGCAAAAGATGAACGCCCTCGCCCGCGGCAGAGTCTTCACCGGCGACCAAGCCGCAGAAAACGGACTGATCGACATGAAAGGCGGATTATACGCGGCTTTTAAAACGGCGGCGGAAAAAGCGAACTTGCAGGCTCCGTTTAACGTTGTCGAATTTCCGGCGCGGCCGAGCAGATTCGAAATGCTGTTCGGTCTGTTAAATTCGGATACGGCGATTTATCTGAAAAAAAACATTCTGGCCAAAGGCGTTGTTCCGTCTGTCACAGCTTGGCTGAACCGACTGAAAAACGGCGATTTCAGATTGTTTTATAACGGATTTGGGACATTTTAACGCCTCGACGTTTTTTTTATCTCCCTTCCTTTTGCAATCCGCTATAATGGAGTAAAAAAGGAAAGATGATGAAAAATTTAAGAGTCCTGCTTTTGCCGTTTTTTTTAACAGCCTGTTCCGCCGTTCCGCCGGAAAAAAGCGATTCTTTTTCTTTGAATGTACCGACGAACGGTCAAACGACTGCTTCTTATACGGACAGACAGGAAAGCGAATTGAAACAGATTGCATCCACCCCCCCCTTCAAACTGACCCGTCAGAATAATATCTTGACGATTTCCTTATGCGGAAAAAAAGCCTTTTCCCCTGAAAACGATCTTTATCCTTCCGCAAAAGAAACGTTGGAAAAAATCGCCGATATCTTGGGCAGATATGATAAAACGCACATCAGCATCACCGGATATGCCGACGAAAAATCTTTTGGCGTCCGATTTTCAGAACAACAGGCAAACGCCGTTGCCGACGTTTTGAAGGCGACACGTATCGCCAATACCAGATTTTGGATCGAAGGCCGTGATACGGACGGGAAAAACCATACGGACATTGTTTTAACGCCGACATTTATCAAATGAAAAAATTTCTGCCCCTATTTCTTTGTATTTTAATAACTGGATGTTCCAATCTGCTTTTCCATCCGGAAAAGGAACATATTTTCACCCCTGCCCGATTGAATATGCCTTATGAAGATTTGAAGATTCAAACACCGGACGGAATTGCTTTGAACGCATGGTACATTCCCGCCTACTGTTCGGAAAAGACGCCTTGCCCTTCTAACGGAATCATTCTGTATCTGCATGGAAACGCCGAAAACATTTCCACCCATGCGTTCAGCGTCATTTGGTTGGTTTTACACGGATACGATCTGGTCGCTTTGGATTACAGAGGTTTCGGCAAATCGGAAGGGAGCGTCAGCCTGTCGGGAGCGGAAACGGATATCCAAACGGCAATTGATTATCTGCTGGAAAAACATCCGGACAAGACTTTATTCGTTTTCGGTCAAAGCATCGGAGCGGCATTGACCGTTTCCGCCGTTGCAAAGTATAAACATCAGGACAAAATCGCCGGCATCATCATTGACAGCGCGTTTGCCAAAGCCCGCCGGATCGCCCGTGAAAAAATCGCGCAATTCTGGCTGTTATGGCTTTTTCAATATCCGTTATCGTTTTTGGTTCCGGAAAACAATGCGGAAGGCAATATCGCCCGCATCACCATTCCCAAATTGTTTTTGACCACGGAAGACGACCAAATCGTTCCGCCTCACCACACACGGGAGCTGTACGCCAAAGCCGTACAGCCGAAAGAATTGGAAATCATCGAAACCGGCGGCCATATCCGCGCCTTGAACAATGAAGCCGGAAAAAACGCTTTTTTGAACTTTTTAAAAAAGAACAATCCTTCCGAATAAAAACAAGCCGCTTGATTTCAAAACGTTTTTCGGGTGTAATAAAAATCGGTTGACATCCTTTTCATGGAGGGGAGCATGCCTCAAAACGCTGAAAATATTTCTCCGGCCGAATTGACGGCCTTTTTTAACGAACACGGAATTGACAACAAAGAACTGCTTTCCGCCGTCATAGAGGAATTGGAAAAGTTCTGTCAGGACAATATTCTGGCCTTACTGCCTTTGCAGGAAGACGCTCGCGTTCGGGAACACATCGGTTGTTTTACGACCATTTCCGATATTTTAGCCGGCGTCGACAAACTGGTCAAAGCCGATATTGTTTTTAAGGTGCCGGAAAAAAAGAAGAAAAAAAAGAAAGCTTCCAAAAAGAAACACAAATAAAGAAAGCGGGATCATCCCCGCTTTCTTTTGTTTTTATCCGAAGAACACCGTTTGTTTTCATACGGATTTTTCGCCTTGCGCATTAAAATGCGGATGGGAACACCTTCTATTTTTAAATCCTGCGCTAATCCTTTAATCAAATAACGCAAATAGGATTCCGGCAGTTTTTCCGGATTGCTGGAAAACAATGCAAACGTCGGCGGACGCGTTTTGGCCTGCGTTATATACTTCAGCGGAATCGGACGCTTTGTCGCCGACAGCGGCGGCGGAGTCTGTTCCGTCATTTTCATCAGCCAACGGTTCAGGCGTCCCGTCGATATCCGGCTGTTCCAAACGGCATAAACATCGAAAACGGCTTGCATCAACCGGTCAAGCCCTTCCCCCGTTCTGGCGGAAACGGAAACGGTTTTCACCCCTTTCACCTGTGTCAATGATGTGGATATCCTATCGTTCAGCGTTTGCATAGCCGCCTTTTTATCTTTGACGGTATCCCATTTGTTGACGGCGATAATCAAGGCACGCCCCTCGTCCAAAACCTGACGGGCGATTGTCAGATCCTGCTTGTCCAAAATAGCGTCCGCATCCAAAACCAAAACGACCACTTGCGCCAGAAAAGCGGCTCTTTTCGTATCCGCTGCAGACAATTTTTCCAAATCGTCTTCAACCTTTGAATGACGGCGAAGCCCCGCCGTATCCGTCAAACGCAAAGCCCGCCCTTTATATGTCCAGTTAACGGAAATGGCATCCCGCGTCAGCCCCGCCATCGGCCCCGTCAGCATACGGTCTTCGCCGAGCAAACGGTTGACCAGAGTCGATTTGCCGACATTAGGTCGTCCGACAATCGCCAAATCGATCACACGATTGTCCAAATCCTCCTCTTCAACCGTTTCGTCGTTCAGGTCGATTTCTTCTTCTTTTTTACGGACGCGTTTTTTCTTTTCCCCGAAAACTTCCTGTTCTTCGCCGTTTTTGATATACGGCGCCAAAGCTTCGAATAAATCGCTCATTCCTAGGCCGTGTTCCGCAGAAATCAAAACAGGTTCCCCGAACCCCAAAGAATACAAATCCTGCAGCATCAAATCACGGCCTTCCGCCTTGTTGGCGACAAGGATGACCGGCTTTCCGATTTTTCGAAGTGTTTGCGCCGTCTTCTTATCCAGCGGAGTCACGCCGGCGCGCACGTCAACCATAAAAACGACCGCAGCCGAAGTCTGCAAGGCTTTCTGAGTTTGCCGCCACATGGAATCGGCCAATTCCCCGCCGTTTTCCAATCCCGCCGTATCCACGGCAACGAACGGACAGCCGAAAAGAACGGCGTCACCTTCGCGCCGGTCGCGCGTCACTCCCGGACGGTCGTGTACCAACGCCTTCTTCCGTCCGGTCAAACGATTAAACAATGTTGATTTGCCGACATTCGTCCTGCCGACCAAAGAAATAACAGTTTTCATTATCTGTACGCTATCAATCTTCCGTTTTCCGTCACAAAGAACAACGTGTTTTCCAGAACGATCGGCGGCAGTGCGCCCCTGTCGTCAATTTCATCCCATCCGATGATTGTCCCCGTTTGAGGCGCAACGGCGACGGCTTTTCCATCCGAATTTACTAAAATCAAACGACTTCCCGCCATAACGGGGCCCGTCCATATCAAACGCTTCTTTTTCTTTTCCGGATCCGCCCATTGCGACAACCGGTTGATCCATAAAATTTTTCCGGAAGACACTTCCAAAGCGGCAAGTTCCTGATAAGAGGAAAGAACATACAGCATATCGCCGGCCAGCCACGGCTGGTTAATGCCGCCGATTTCCCGTTCCCAAATCACGCCGCCCGTTTTCAAATCCAGTGCAGACAACAATCCGCCGTTTGAAACGACAAACACTTTATCATCCGCGATTATCGGACGGGCGCGAATGTCGTTCACATCCATTCCGGCATAATTCGAACGGGAAGCCCCCAAGGATTCCGTCCACAAAACACTGCCGTTTTCCGGACGGAACGCAACGACATCGCCGGAAGCGAACGTAGCGATGCCAATGCCTTTGTCAATTGCCGGAGCCGCTTTGCCCAACAACGACAAATTTTCAAAAAAAGCATAATGCTGCCATAACGTTCTGCCATCGTCCTGAGCCAAAGCATACAGCTTGTTATCCGCCGTAATGACAAAAATGCGGCCGCCGTACACCGTCGGAGCGGAGCGAACGGGCGAATTCAAATTAACGCGCCAAAGTTCCGCCCCCGTATTATCATCCAGCGCGACAACATCCCCCGTTCCCAAAGAAACGAACAGCCGCCCGTCATCCAAAGCCAATCCCGCCCCAATCGTTCCGACACGACGGGAATTCCCTTTTTCCGGCAAAAGAACGGACCATATCTTTTTACCCGCAGCAACTGAAACGGCCTGAACCAGACCGTCCGAATCCACGGTATAGATTATCCCTTTTTTTCCAACAGGTTCCGCTAACAAGACGGATTTCCGCGTTCCGCCCTCCCCGATGGAAATGTTCCAAGCCTGCATGATTTTGGAAGGAAGAGCCGGATTTTGCATGACATGATGCGACAATCCGCCCGCTTGCGTCCACGCAGAAACCTCTTCCGGTTCGGGAAGCAGGTAATTTTTTTTCAAATCGGCATCGGGCATCAGTTCATCTCCGTATGTCAGTACGGATTGACGCCTCCCCGTCAATACGGCATCGTCGGAAGAACACGCCGTCATCACGATAAAGACGGAACTGAACAGAACAATTCGGGAAAAAGGAGCTAATTTCATTTTACTTTTCCGTTTTTTCATTACCTTCCACAAACGAAATATATCCGGCGATCCGCTGGCGTTTTTTTTCAGAAACACCGCCTCTCATTTCCAATATATCCTGCCAATGTTCTTTCGCCTGTTCGACATCTCCCTGACTCAGAGCCAATTCCGCCATAAACTCCTTTGCCATCGGAGCCCAGGCCACACTTCTTTTTGCGAGTTCTTTCAATTCCTCTTCCGTTTGTTCGGCATCCAAACTGCCGTTTTCGTTTTGCAACAAAATTTTATCAAAAAAAGCCAGATTTCTAAACGGAACGGGAGCTCCTCTGTCATAAATTATCTGCTCCAAAACATGGATGGCATCTTCATAACCCTCCGGCCCTTTCATCCTCAGATAATCCGCATAATGGAAAGCCGCTATATAACGATAACCGCGCGTCGATTTTTCGGACAGCGTTTTCAACATATCCGCGCCCGTTGCCTTATCATCGTCGGATTCGATCAAACGCAGCGCCGTCTGCAGCTGTTCCGATTCTTCCAAAGAAAGGCGTTTCTGGTAACTGTTATAAAGCTCCCATCCGCCGGTAACAAGCAGCGCCAAAACAATCGCGCCCGTAATGTAAGGGCTGAATTTTTTCCACAACCGTTTCAGCTGTTCTTCCTGCATTTCCTCTGCGACTTCCCGCAGAATCTCCGCTTCCAACGGCGTTTGTTCATCTTTCTGTTCCGTCACGGGATAAAACTCCTCTAAAAAAAGAATAAAAAAACTTGTTCTAAGCTACCTTTAAAAAATATAAAGAACAATCTCTTTTTTTCACAAGACAAGCTATGTTACAATAAAAAAAACGAAACGGTGTCACATGAGATATATAGCCCTTGCATTTTTGTTCCCTTTTTTATCCGGCTGCTGGTTTACAACGCCGAATTCGTCCATGCCGTTCGGCGCCGCACCGTTGACCGTATGGGGGGCCGGTGAAGCCGTATCCTATCTGGCGACAGGAAAAATCATGGAAGACAATGTAGCTTCCTTTTTTACGGGAAAAGACTGTTCCTTAAGTCGGAAATTGAAGGGCGAAGGGAAATACTGCATGACGGCATTGGAATTGGAACGCGCCAACCGCCCGCCTTGGAAAGTTCAAAAAGTATATTGCTATCAGTCTTTAGCCGCCCCGACCTGCTATACACGTCCCAGCCCCTATCCGACGGACACGCTGATCGGTGTTTACGACAGACCCGTTTATCCGGCCAAATAGCTTATTTAAGTTTGATAACGCGGTAAAGCTCCCGTTTTAAGAGACCGGACGGTTTTCTTTTTTCAAACGGATTTTCAACCGGCACACATAAGAACGGAACTTGAGCTTGATTCGCGCGCCGAATTACGGTATCACCCTGAACATTGGATTTTTTCCGTTCGCTTTTAGGGGATTGTTCTTTTTTCATAGAGGCCTCCTCTGTTTGACGGATTGCTTTTATCAAAATCAACGAGCCAATACAAATGATAAAAAAATTTTGTAACTTTTTTATAATTCTTCTGACATCCGGCATTTTGTTCCATCGTTCGACGATTCTTGGAATTTTATGCGGCTCATGGGTCTATTTCGGCGCGGAAGTCGAGGAAAGCGCGTTCAGACGGATGTTGACGCCGGATTTGTATCTGTTCATGGGTTCCTTCCTGATTTTTTACAGGTTCCTGTTCAGAAAGACTTTTAAATCCGACGGGGACTTGGATTTGAATGCCATGTTCTTTTACTTTTTGGGAGATATGGCTTGGGCGATTGTTGCCATGTTTTGCACCGTTCCCTTTTTTATGATGTTCAACTATTCGGCGACGGACTATGCCGGACAAGCCGGCGCCAAGCGCACTTTAATACGCCAAATTCCGAAACCTTGACAGGACAAAAATTATGAATCTGATTGGATTGACCCGTTCCGAATTACAAGCGGAGCTCGAAAAACTGGGCGAGAAGCCCTTTCGTACAAAGCAACTGTGGCATTGGATATATTGGCAGGGAAAGACTGATTTCGATGAAATGACCAGTCTGGGAAAGCCACTGCGTCAAAAATTGAAAGAAAACGGCTATTCCTTGCACCGTCCCAAAGTGTTGAGAGAACAAAATTCCGCAGACAACACGCGCAAATGGCTGTTCGAATTCGACGACGGGCAAGCGGTCGAAACCGTTTACATTCCGGAAGAAGACCGCGGCGCCGTCTGTCTGTCAAGCCAGATAGGGTGTCCGAACGGATGCGTTTTCTGTCACACGGGATCACAAAAATTGACACGCAATCTGACCGCCTGCGAATTTGTCGCTCAATTTATGGCCGCACGGGACAGCTATCGGGAATGGCCAAGCCCTTCCGCTCAGGAAGTCCGTTATTTATCCAACATCGTTGTGATGGGCATGGGCGAACCTTTGCTGAACTACGAAAATGTCAAAAAAGGTTTGCAAATCATCATGGATCCCGAAGGCATAGCGATTTCCCGCCGACGCATTACCTTGTCAACGTCCGGCATTGTTCCGCTTATTCCGCGCGTCGCAGAAGATTTGGGCGTCAAACTGGCGGTCAGCCTGCACGCCGCAACGAATGAAATCCGCGACAAGATTATGCCGGTCAATCGTAAATATCCGCTGGAAGACCTGATTGCCGCCTGTAAAAAATTCCAAGATATCGGAGGAACCCGCCAATATATCACCATGGAATACGTTATGCTTGACGGAATCAATGACAGCGACGCCGACGCCAGAGAATTGATGCGATTGGTCAAAGGTTTGGCTGTCAAGTTCAATTTGATTCCGTTTAACGAATGGAACGGCTGTCCGTTTAAATGTTCTTCCAAAAAACGCATTGAACGTTTTTCCGCCTTGCTGGAAGAAAACAATTATGCAGCTCCCATCCGGCTGTCGCGCGGACAGGATATCATGGCCGCTTGCGGTCAACTGAAATCCTCGGTTTTAAAAGGATAAAACCGTCTTTATTTCAAAAAAACATTCTGCTAAAATAAGTTCCGTCTCGACATTAAGGAGGCTGGTGTGGAAAATAAAATAGCTTTAATCGACGACGATCAAAACATTTTGACCTCCGTTTCCATGCTGTTGGAAGAGGAAGGATACAAAGTTTTGACCTACAATGACGGTTTATCCGGATTGCAGGGCGTGCTGAAAGAACAAGTTTCGCTGGTTGTTCTGGATATCAAAATGCCCCGTATGGACGGGCTGGAAACATTACAGGAGTTGCGCAAAAAATCAAACGTCCCCGTTATCTTTCTGACCAGCAAGGAAGATGAGATCGACGAATTATGCGGTTTGCGCATGGGCGCCGACGACTATATCAAAAAACCGTTTTCCCCGAATTTGCTGATTACTCGCATCAAAGTTCTCCTGCGGCGAGCCGATTCATTGTCATCCCGAAACAGTGACGATGAACAGGAAGACGTCATTTTAAAACGCGGCTCGTTGGAAATGAACAAAACGCGTCATCTTTGCCAATGGAAAGATCAGCCTATCGACTTGACCATCACGGAATTTTTGATGCTTTATTCCCTGATTGAAAAAACAGGCATCGTCAAAACGCGCGACCAACTGATCGACAGCGCTTACGGGACGAATGTCTATGTCGACGACCGTACTGTGGACAGTCACATCAAACGTCTGCGCAAAAAATTCAAAGATATCGACAAAGACTTTTCATGCATAGAAACGCTTTACGGCGTCGGCTACCGTTACCGTGAAGGATAATCGCTCTTGTTTTTCCGGCCGCTGAAAAAATTACTGCGTTCCACCCGTCAAAAATGGCATCATTCCAAAACGGTTTCCATCATCCGGTCGCCGCTGTCGTGGCGTCTGTTGTTATTGAATTTGCTGGCTCCGGCGTTGCTGGTTGCCGGATTGTTTTATATGGATCATTATCAAACCGGATTGATTGACGCAGAAATCAAGGTGTTGAAAATCCAAGCCGAACTGATGGCCGTAGCCGTCAGCGAAGGCGCCGTCAATTCGGAATTCACCGCGTCGATGCAGCCTTTGGAATACGAACGTCCGGAAAGAGCCGGCTATTACGAAAAAGAAAAAGAATCCTCTTTTTATTTTTCAAAGTTCGGTTTATCGGGAAATCTGTTGGCCCGTATGCCGAAAGAAATTTTTCGTTTGCTGCCCAATGCCGCCCGCCGCATTTTAATGCGCCTGCCTTCTTTGGATCGTGTTCGCGTCCGTCTGTTCGATCATAACGGCGTTCTGACGGCGGACAGCCGGCTGAGCAGTGAAAAATTCGAACCTTTTGATTTAAATCAAAAGGATACTTTTTTTTCCATAGGCTTGTTCGATAAGAAAAAACTGCCCGTCTACGACGAACCGAAAAATCAAACGGCCTTTGACTATCAGGAGGTCGGAGCAGCACTGGGAGACGGGATTTTTTCCTATGAAATCCGTTTTTTAAAAGGCTACGGACGGATTCTCAGTGTTGCCGTTCCCGTCATTTTTAACGATCAAATCGTCGGCGCCATTATGGTCACCGGCGGCATTGAAAACGTCTTGAAAAATTTGATCGCTTTCCGGCTGGCGGTATTTCGTTTATTCGGATTGGCTTTTGCCGTGACGATTCTGCTGTCTTATTTTATGGTACGAACCATTGTCATGCCTTTAAACCGTTTGTCTACAGCCGCAGTCAACATCCGTGTCAGCGGCGGACGGCGTCAAAGAATTCCGGACGAAACAAAAAGACATGACGAAATCGGCGCCTTATCCGGCGCTCTCATCAAAATGACGGACACGCTTTGGGAACGTTTGGACGCCACAGAAAAATTTGCCGCCGATGTTTCCCACGAAATTAAAAACCCGCTGTCATCGATGCGCAGCGCACTGGAAACAATTGATTACATTTCGAACGAAGATAAAAAGAAACGTCTGATTTCCATCATTCATAACGATGTTCTGCGTCTGGACAGATTGATTACGGATATTTCCAATTTATCCCGTCTGGACGCAGAATTGTCCCGAGAAGTTTTTGAAGTCATCAATATCCATAAACTGCTGTCTTCAATGATTGAAGTTTATAATTTGGGAGATGCCGCGTTGAAAAGGGGCATTCGCTTTACGTTGCGATGGGATAAGCGATTATCTGAAGAAACAATGGTTCTGGGAATGGAAACACGTTTGGCGCAGGTTTTTTACAACCTTATCGGAAACGCTATTTCCTTCACCCCCGACCATTCGGAAATATCCGTAGAAGCCAGCATAAAAAACAAGCTGCTTGAATTACGTTTCAACGATGAAGGCCCCGGAATTCCGCCGGGAGATGAAGAAAAATTGTTTCAGCGTTTCTATTGCGAGCGGCCGACGTCGGAACAATTCGGGAACCATTCCGGTCTGGGGCTTTCCATTTCCGAAAAAATCATTGCCGGCTTCAACGGAAAGATTTATGCCGAAAACAGAAAAGATCCGGACGGACGAATTCTGGGAGCCTCTTTTATCATTCTTCTTCCCCCGTATGAAAGAGTATAAATGAAATGACTGTTATTCATGCATCCTGCATTGAATTTTCCGGATCGGGAATATTGATTTGCGGAGATTCCGGCTCCGGAAAATCCGATTTATGCTTAAGAATGCTGGATACGGGTGCCAATTTGGTTGCCGACGATCAAACTCAAATTGAAAATGTCGGCGGCCGGTTAACGGCTTCCTGTCCGGAACGACTGCGCGGATTGTTGGAAATACGCGGCATCGGAATTGTCACGACGCCGACAGTTCCCGAGGCTGAAATACGACTTAAACTAATCTTGCAGCCGACGGAAAAAATTGCCAGAATGCCCGCATTGCAGACGGAAAGCATTGAGGGGATTTCCATACCGGTCTTACGGATGAATCCTTTTGAGGCATCCGCCATATTAAAAATTAAAACATTTTTATCGGTTCTGAACGGACAAAGGAAGGTAATCACATGAAACGGATCGTCATTGTCAGCGGCATGTCGGGTGCAGGCAAGACCAGCGTTTTAAAAATACTGGAAGATTCCGGTTTTGAAGTTATTGACAATCTTCCGCTGTCCCTTTTACAGCAGGTCATTGCCGGAGCTTCGAACGATTCTCGAATCGCCGTCGGCATTGATGCCAGAACGCGCGATTTCGACTGTGAAAAACTGGGGGATTTATGCTCTGAAATCAAAAAAAATCCCGATATTGCCGAAAAAATTATTTTTCTGGATTGCGACGACGAACATCTGTTGCGCCGCTTTACGGAAACCAGACGCTCCCATCCCTTGGCCAAAAATAAAAAGCTCAGCGACGGGATCGCACAGGAACGTGCTTTGATGGCGTCTTTACGCGATAAAGCAAGCTTGGTTATCGACACGACGGATTTGAAAATATCCCAACTGCGGGCCATCGTTGAATCGGAAATCAATGCCGCTTCCGTTAAAGAACTGGTCGTATCGGTCATTTCTTTTTCCTATCGGGAAGGATTGCCGCGCGAAGCGGATTTGGTTTTCGACGCGCGCTTTTTACGCAATCCGCATTACGAACCGGCATTAAGACCTCTGACCGGCAGAGATGCCGCTATCGGTGATTATATCCGGCAAGATCCGGATTATTCCGTCTTTTTTAACAAGATCACCGATTTACTGACCGTTCTTTTGCCCCGTTTTATGCAGGAAGGCAAATCGCGCCTGACCATTGCCGTCGGCTGCACGGGCGGAAAGCACCGCTCCGTTTACATAGCCGAACAACTTTATAAATGGCTTTTATTGCAAAAAAAGTGTATTGTTACTTTAACACATCGGGAATTGGACAGAATCAAACAGGAAAAATAACATGATTGGTTTGCTTTTAGTTTCTCACAGACATTTGGCCGAAGAAATGAAGGCCGTTATGGAACACGTTGTCGGACCGCAGGAAGCGGTTGAAACCGTCAGCATCTTCCCCAACGACGATATGGAGCAGCGTCGTATCGAAATTCAAGAAAAAATAAAAACTTTGAATACAGGTGACGGGGTCATTGTTTTAACGGATATGTTCTGCGGCACCCCGTCGAACTTGGCGATATCCATGATGAATCATGATGATATTGAAGTTCTGGCCGGCATGAATCTGCCAATGTTAATCAAGTTGGCGCAGATTCGGTCGACGCAAAAATTAAAAGAGGCGACGCTCAGCGCTCAAGAAGCCGGCAAGAAATATATCAATGCGGCCTCGGTTTTGTTAAATCATAACTGAAAGCAGGCTGAATGTCGGAATCCCGCATTTCGAAAAAATTGAAAATCACTAATGAAAAAGGGCTGCACGCCCGTGCGGCGGCGGCTTTTGTCAGAACAGCGGATTCCTTTAATGCACAAATCACTGTCGAAAAAGACGAACTGAGCGTTTCGGGACATTCCATTATGGGATTGATGATGTTAGGAGCGTCCTGCGATTCCGAAATAAACGTCATCTGTTCCGGCAAAGACGCCGAAAAAGCACTTAGCGCACTGGAAAAACTGGTCAATGATAAATTCAACGAAAATTAAAATCCTTCCCGAATCCTTTGATTTCAATAAATCAGGGACGCCGACCTATCCCGCCAACGGGAAAGAGATCATACGTGAAGGAACCGGCGTTTCCCCCGGCATTATCATCGGCAGGGTTTATCTTTACGACAGCCGCGACCAATCCGTCCCGCAATACCATATCGATGAAAAAAGAATCGCCGCGGAACAGGACAGATTTTTTGCAGCCGTTCATGAAACGATCGCCCAGTTCGATTCAATCGTTGATCGGGCGAAAGACGCTCTGGAGGACGATCCTCTGGATTCCTTGTTTGACGTTTACCGTTACATGCTGAAAGGATCGCGATTGGTACGCGGTGTCTGCAATCGAATCAAAAACAGCCGCATCAATGCGGAAGCCGCCGTTCAAAGCGAAGTTGCGGCGATTGCCGATGTTTTTGCCGAAATAAACGACGTGTATATTTCCGCACGCATTGAAGATATCCGCAGCATCAGCCGCAGACTGATTCATAATCTGCAAAAATCGGATAAAGCCGAAAAGAATATCCCTCTGCCCGAAAATGCGGTCATCGTTTCCAATGATTTGAATGCTACGGATACAGCGCTGTTGAATCTGAAAAAAATTTCCGCGTTTGTCACAACGGGCGGTTCGGCGCAGAGCCACACGGCGCTATTGGCCCGTTCTTTGGGAATGCCCGCCGTAGTCGGCATCCCCGATATCATACGCAAGGCTAAAACGGGCGACTTCATTATTATTGACGGCTCTTACGGCAAAGTGATTCTCAATCCTTCGCAGGACAACATCACGCTTTACCGTAAATACAGATCCGACTTTTTACGTTGGAAGCGTTCTCTGATTCGCCTGAAAAGCCAGCCTTCCCTGACGTCGGATCAGGTTTTTATTGAATTGAAAGGGAATGTCGATCTGCCTCATGAAGTCGATTTCCTGCTTCAAACAGGAGCGGACGGCATCGGTTTGATGCGCAGCGAATATATGTTTCTGAACCGTCAGACCCTGCCCAGCGAAGACGAACAATTCGAAATTTTGCGCAGAACAGTCCTCAGAATGGAAGGCAAACCGGTCACGTTCAGGACGTTTGATGTCGGTGGTGATAAATCCCCTGACATCTTATATTCGCCCAAAACGGAAAATCCGGCATTGGGACTGCGCGGCATTCGCTTTGCTTTAACGGCGGCGGGATTGTTGAAAACGCAATTACGCGCCGTTCTAAGGGCATCCTTTTTTGGCGATATCCGGATCTTACTGCCGATGGTCACTTCTTTGGACGAGATTTTTCACGCTAAGGAAATGCTGCAGCTATGTGCGGACGAACTGAAAAGCGAGGGCTTTTCCATTCCCGAAAATCCGCCGGCATTGGGGGTCATGATAGAAACGCCGGCGGCAGCAATAGAAGCCGAAACGATTGCTCAGGTATGCGACTTTATGTCAATCGGGACGAATGATTTGATTCAGTATACCTTAGCCGTTGACCGGACGGATTCCTCTGTCGCTTCATTGTTCAACCCCTTGCATCCGTCGATTTTAAAGCTGATCAAGCGGACGGTAGTCGCCGGTGAAAAGGCGCAGATTCCCGTCAGCGTTTGCGGAGAAATGGCGTCAAACCATCGTTACGCTTCCGTTTTAATCGGGTTGGGCATCCGCGAACTGTCCATGCCGGCCATTAACATTCCGATGGTCAAGGAAAGAATCAGAGCCTTGAATCTGGCGGAAACGGAACGCTTTGCCAACTACCTGCTGTCACTGGACGTTCCGGCAGACGTTATTAAAACGTTCAACGCATTTGAAGACGGAGTCCGTTTTTAGCCTTTAAAGCTCAACGCACATCTCGAGGAACATGGCGTCCTTCAAAAAGGGAGTTATAAGTGTCCGTATGAACGTACGTCGGAATTTCATATTGATTGCGACAAGCGGATAACATCAAAACAAAAAACGTCAAAACGAACATAAATATTTTTTTCATTCACTTGCTCCTTTTCCGATACGGCAGAGCCGCCGCGATCAAAAGCATCAAACAGAAAATCAACGGGACAGAATTGCCGTAAGTACCGTAGAATGTCGCTTTATCCGTTCGACGGGGCAATCCGGCATCAACGAAACCTTCTTTTCCCAAATCCAAAGATGCCGTTATACGGCCATAGGCATCAATCATACCGCTGATACCGGTATTAGCCGAACGCGCCAAAGGCAATCCCTCCTCCACCGCGCGCATTTGCGCCGCGGCAAAATGCTGGTAAGGCCCTACGCTGATTCCATACCATCCGTCATTTGTGACATTGACCAACCAATACGGCCGCGTTTCCTTTTCTGCGACACGGCCGGGGAAAATGACTTCATAACAAACCAGCAGACCGACAGGCAACGTTCTGGGAAAAATTTTCGTTCTAACTCCCTGTCCTGTACCGAAATCAAACGGAATCGGCGTGACTTTGCGGATGAACGGAAACAGTTTTGCCAAAGGCACATATTCACCGAACGGAACCAAGTGGGATTTATCATAATGCCCCAACTCTATCCCGACATCGTTTATTACGACGACGCTGTTAAACAATTTTTCAAGTCGTCCGTCCTGATTGCGTTCGGTACGCAGAGAGCCGGCGAACAAAATACCGTCCGGAAGTAATGCGCTGGTCACCATGCCGCGGGCGAAATTGTCTTCCAACAGCAAAAATTGCGTCGCCGTTTCCGGCCAAATCACATGGGAAATTTTATCCGCCCCCTCGGCTCGGCTCAAATGAACCAATTTCATCAGATTTTGTTCGGCCTCATCCTTTCTCCATTTCTTGCCTTGCGGAATATTCGGCTGAACCAAACGGATCTGAACACCGTTAATGACATCTTGAGGATCCGGAGCTTTTTTCAAACGCCAGAAACCATAACCGGTCAAAACGGCTATGATCACGACTGCACTCCATAACGGAGCCAACTCCTTGATTTTCCACCCTTTTATCAGCCCCGGCAAGCCGGTGATAAAAACTGTTGCCGTGCTTAGCCCGAACACCCCCCATAAAGAAGCCGTTTGAAGCATTACCGGCCAAGGTGTCCAAATCGATCCGATCGGATTCCACGGAAATCCCGTCAGCAACCATGAACGCACCCATTCCATGATGCCCCATACCGCGCTGAACGCCATCAAACGACGAAGTCCTTTCGGAAAACGAACGGCGATCATACAAGCGGTCATCGGGAACAAACCGCCCCACAATCCGAAACCGACCGGCGGCAAAGGCGCAAACGCTTTAAAGCCCATCCCGTCAATCAGAAACGCCTGACTGACCCAAGACAGTCCGACAGAAAAGAAACCGAAACCGAACCAAAACCCCAAAGAGGCGGCTTGTTTTAAGGTCTCTGTCCGATTGAGCAAGAAAATCAATCCTGCAAACGATAAAAAAGCGCACGGTAAAAAACCATACGGCGGCAAAGCGCCGACGGCTGAAATTCCCAATCCGACAACGGGAAGATTTTTTTTTGCAAAAAAAATCAGTTTTTCTTTAATCGTCATAAGGGTTTCCAATTCCGTTATCCGCCAATATCCTGATTTCCAAAGCTTCCATTTCTTCGGCTTCCCAATCTTCAATATGGTCATAACCGATCAAATGCAGCATACCGTGAACGACCAGATGAAACAAATGATCCGCAAAGGAACATCCCTGCTCTGCGGCTTCACGTTCCGTCGTTTCGAAAGCGACGACGATATCGCCCAACAACATCGGATCAACGACCGGTTCACTTTCATCATCCAACGCGGCAAAAGACAGAACATTTGTCGGCCTGTCCACTCCCCGATATTCTTTATTCAATTTGTGAACGGCCGCGTCATCCGTCAGCAAGATACTGACTTCAGCCTGTTTAACGGGAATTTCAAGTTCGCCTTGATTGCCTTTTTTCCACGCTTCCGCAGCAGCTTTTTTAACAAGATCCGCCGCTTCGGGCAATTCGTCCTTCCACTGCCCGCCGTCAATGCGCAAATGAGTTTTTAAAGCCATTATCCGGCCAGCCCTTTACGGGAAGCGTAACGTTTATCATACGCTTTGACAATTGCGGAAACCAACCCGTGACGAACGACGTCTTTTTCCGTAAACGTGACGATTCCGATGTCCTTGACATTGCGCAAGACATCCAAAGCGTCCGACAATCCGGATTGTACGCCGCGCGGCAAATCGGTCTGGCTCAAGTCGCCGTTGATAACCATGCGGGAATTTTCCCCCATACGGGTCAGGAACATTTTCATCTGCATCGGCGTCGTGTTCTGCGCTTCGTCAAGAATCACCATCGCATTCGTCAGTGTACGACCGCGCATAAACGCCAGCGGAGCGACTTCGATTTCGCCCAGCTCCAGCTTTTTGTCAACGACATCGTGCGGCAGCATATCATACAAGGCATCATACAGCGGACGCAGATAAGGATCGATTTTTTCTTTCAAATCCCCCGGCAGGAATCCCAGATTTTCACCGGCTTCAACGGCAGGACGGGAAAGGATGATTTTGTCGATTTTGCCTTCCAGCATCAAAGCGACAGCCTTGGCGACGGCCAGAAACGTCTTACCCGTACCGGCGGGTCCCAATCCGAACACCATTTCATAATCGCGCATTGCCCGCACATAATCGGCCTGCGTCTGGGAACGCGGCTGGATATGACGCTTACGCGTCCTTAAAGTCAGATCTTCTTCGTTTTCACCGGTTGTTTTTTCTTTAGCAGTCATTTTATGTCCTTCGCTTACGTGCAATGCGTTATCAATATCCGAATTATCGATGTCGCCTTTTTTTCCGGCGACGGCATAAATCTTATCCATAGCGGCGAAAGCCTGTTCCACCGCGTCTTCCGCCCCTTGAATCGTGATTTGGTTGCCGCGGGTTTTGATATCGACCCCCAGCTTTTTTTCCAACCGTCTCAAGTTGTCGTTATGCGCGCCCAAAGCAATCAATAAAATCTGATTGTCGGCATATTCCTTGACGCGTTGCAGATCTTTTTTCTTTCCCACTGAAAAAATCCTTTCATCATAAAAGTTTATCAGTTTTGATTATGACGTCTTTTCACTTTTTAAGCAAGCACTAGAATACGTTAAAATCCTTATACCAATTCGCCGTCCAAAGTCGTTGCCGCCGTTTTGATGATCCGGACGCGGATGATCTGTCCGAGAACACTTTCCGGAGCTTTGATGATGACATTTTGCATTTGCGGCGTATGACCGAGTAAAAAGCCCTCTTTCTTTGCATTTTCTTCCAACAGAATTTCCGTTTCTTTGCCTAAAAATGCCGCGTTATAGGCCGCATGTTGCTCAATCAGCAAAGCCTGCAATCTTTCCAAACGTTCGGTTTTAACGTCTTCCGGCACCTGATTTTTCATCGCGGCGGCGGGCGTCCCCGGACGTGCGCTGTACTTAAACGAATACGACTGCGCGAACGTCACCCGACGCACCAAATCCATTGTTTGTTCAAAGTCTTCGTCCGTTTCCTCCGGAAAGCCGACGATAAAGTCCGAAGACAAAGCTATATCCGGACGGGCTGCGCGCAATTTTGCCACGATTTCCTCATATTCCGCACGGGTATAGCGGCGATTCATCTTTTTTAGAATACGGTCGGAGCCGGACTGTATCGGCAAATGCAGATACGGCATCACTTTGGGAATGTCCCTGTGCATTGCAATCATGTCATCTGTAAAGTCCGACGGGTAAGATGTGACGTAGCGGATGCGCTCTATCCCGTCGATTTCCGCCACAGCTGCAACCAGCCGGCTTAAATCGGAAGGCTTGCCGTCCAAGCCCTCCCCATGCCATGCGTTCACGTTCTGTCCTAAAAGCATCAGGTCTTTTGTGCCGGTTTCGGCCAACTGACGCGCCTCAGCGACAATCTCTTTCAAAGAACGGGAATATTCCGCCCCGCGCGTATATGGCACGACACAATAAGAGCAAAACCGGTCGCACCCTTCCTGAATCGCCAGAAAAGAGGAGACGCCGTTCGAACACGCCTGCGGCAGAGAATCGAATTTCGCCACTGCCGGAAATTCGACGTCAATGATCCGTTGTTTTCTTTTCTGTTCCAGCCGGCACAGCATTTCGGGCAAACGATGATATGTTTGAGGGCCTAAAGCGATATCGACGAACTTCGCCCTGTTCATAAACTCTTCGGATTCGGCTTGTACGACACAACCGGCTACGACCAGAATCAAGTCGCGCCCCTGTTTGCGCCTTTCTTCTTTCAACGGTCTGAACCGTCCCAGTTCGGAAAAGATTTTTTCGGAAGCCTTTTCCCGAATGTGGCAGGTGTTAAAGATAATCATGTCGGCGTCTTCGGGTGAGTTTGTTTCTTCGAATCCCAAAGTCCGCATCAAATCAACCATACGGGCGGAGTCATACACGTTCATCTGACAGCCGAAGGTCTTTACAAAAAGCTTTTTAGTCACAAGTGTTTCCAGTATTTCATTCGCCGGTCGTTTCGATTTCTTTTTTCAAATTATCCAGAACGGGCACTTTGGAAGGATTCATATTTTTTTGCGTCAGCACGACCGGTTTAAGCCAATTCAAAATCATTTGACGTTTTTCATCGGGAACAGTGGCCGGTATGGTGATATCCGGTTTCAGCATACTCAAAAAACGCTGTAAATCCGATTGGCCGGTTTCATCCAAGAAATCCTGTCCTGCTTCCAACAGTTTTTCATGTTGGAATTCAGCGACATCCTTATACGAAGGAATAAACCCTTTTAAGTTTTCCAACGGAACCGTTTGAGAAAACGGAATGACGCCGGCAACATCCTTATCCGTCAATTTGATGGCGCCGTTTATCTTGGAATACATTGACGCCGCCGTCTGATCGAAAGAAGGACCGACATTGTAAAACCATCTTAATTCCGCCGGTTCCTGCGCTAAATACAACCATTTATGCGCCATACGCATATTTCTGGTTATTCCTTCCCCGCGCCAGTAAAGCAATCCCAGCTTGACCTGCGCCGGAGCATATCCGTTTTTCGCGCTACGGGAAAAAAAGGCGACCGCCCGTCTGAAATCCGGCTGCGGCAAACCGACCCCCTGATAATACATCGCCCCCAGTTTGTATTGGGCTTCGGCGTCGTTTTCCTCTTCCGCACAATAAATATATTGCATATAGGCGATTTTTGTTTTTCCCGATTTTTCAGCCTGTTCCGCAAAAGAACACGACGCTTCGGCATTTTCCGAAACCACGAGCAGCATCAATAAGGAAAAAAGAAAAAACACCGGCTTTGCATCCTTAAAGAAATCAGATATTCCCCTGTTCTATAGGGTAACATCCGATTTCCTTAATTTCCAGATTTTAATCGAAGCGAAAAAACGAAAAATTATTCTTCGCCTTTTTCGACGTTGTCCATCACTTCGGCCATATCGTGATGATCATCGCCCAAATCGGAAGCGTCTTCAATCAATTCCAATTCATCATCACCGGTATCTTCAAAAACGGCGTCATCCGTGGAAATGACTTCCATTTCTTCATGGATTCTGCCTTTTCCGCCGCGTTTGGACTTGCCGGCCATCAACGCCTGCAACTTTAAGAATTCCTCAACGGACATTTCATCGCCGCAATGCGGGCATTTAATCGGATCTTTTCCCAAATCGTAAAAACGTTCACCGCATTGCAAACAAATGCGCTTTGTTCCCCATTCAGGTTTCGACATGTCAGACATCTCCTTTTTTAAAAAAAATTTATTTAACGGATTTGACATGTTAGTATTATCTTTGTCAAACCAAAAAAACAGGAAAAAGTTATTTTCATGAAGAAAACCATTTCAGAACGGATAAAAGGACTGCATGGAACGCTTTCGATCCCCGGCGACAAATCCGTTTCCCACAGGGCTTTACTGTTCGGCGCGATTGCGCAAGGCGCAACGGAAATCAAAGGATTGCTGGAAAGCGAAGATGTCCTGAACACGGCAAAAGCCTTGCAAAAACTGGGAGTGAAAATAGAAAAACAAACGAACGGCCTGTGGACTGTCACGGGAACCGATACCTTCAAAGAACCGGCTTCGATTCTGGATATGGGCAATTCGGGAACAGGCGTCCGGTTGCTGATGGGATTGCTGTCCGCCTATCCGATCCGCGCCGAATTAACAGGGGACGCCAGTTTATGCTCGCGCCCGATGAAACGAATCACGGAACCTTTGTCAAAAACAGGCGCCGTTTTTAAATCAACGGACGGGAAACTGCCGATTATGATAATCGGATCGGAAAAGAATGAACCGTTCGAATACACGCTTCCCGTCGCTTCGGCGCAGGTCAAGTCCGCCGTCCTGCTATCGGGATTGCGGAAGAAAACCCCGACCGTCGTTTACGAACCCGTCGCCTGCCGCGACCATACGGAAAGAATGCTGAAAGCATTCGGCGCGGATATCAGCGTTGAAAAGGACTCGCAAGGCGTCAACATCATCACATTAAAGGGCGGCAAAAGACTTTCCGCCTGCTCTGTCGTTGTCCCCGCCGATATTTCGTCCGCCGCCTTTCCGATTGTTGCAGCTTTGATCACGCCCGATTCCGAAATCGTTCTGCCGGATATCGGCATCAATCCGTTAAGAACGGGAATCCTTGACGTTTTGCTGGAAATGGGAGCCGACATCACGTTTGAAAACAAACGCGAAATCGCCGAAGAGCCAGTCGCCGACCTGCACGTTCGCTCGTCCTCTTTGAAAGGTGTTGACGTTCCGGCGGAAAAAGCGCCCTCAATGATTGATGAATATCCGATTCTGGCTGTTGCCGCCGCGTTTGCCGAAGGGGAAACGCGATTGAACGGCTTGGCCGAGCTGAAAGTCAAGGAAAGCAATCGCCTGCAAGCCATTGTCGAAGGCTTGACCCGAAACGGCGTGAACGCTTCCGCCCCGCCCGACGATTCGATACGGATAACCGGAACCGGAAACAACGTTCACGGCGGCGGACTGATTGAAGCGAAACTTGACCATCGTATCGCGATGTCGTTCATGGTCATGGGAACGGCGAGCAAAAAACCTGTCACAATAGACGATGTTTCTTCGGTCGCGACCAGCTTTCCCGAATTTATTTCTTTGATGAACAAGGCAGGAGCGGATATCCGCTTTGAATGATACAATGTCCGTTTTGAGATTGACCGTCTTTTCCGAAAACCTGAAGCACAATTTCCTGTTGATGCGGCGAACTTATCCCGATGCGCAAATCGCCGCCGTCGTCAAAGCGAACGGATACGGATTGGGAATCGAAAATGTTGTACCGCCTTTGGCTGAAGCGGGATGTAAAACTTTCTTTGTCAACCGGTTCGAGGAAGGAGAAAAAATCCGCCGCCTGACTGACAGCGCCGCCGTTTTCGTTTTGGACGCCTTTATCGGCGAAGATACGCTTCAAAGCTATAAAAACGCCCGTTTGACGCCTGTTTTTTCAACCGTCGAAGCTCTTTCCCGTTATCCGCAGGAACAAAATATCGCCGTGCGTCTGGACACGGGATTCAATCTGGCGGGCATTGACGCTTTTGACGAACAGACCGTTTTGCAGGCGTTGAAAGGACGTTCCGTGTCGTTGCTGATATCTCATTTATCCTGCGCGGAACGACCGGAAGACCCGAAAAACGGGAAGCAACTGGCTCTGTTTTCCAAATACGCGGCTCTGTTCCCCGAAGCCGAAAAAAGTTTTGCCGCTTCGTTCGGCGCCGCTTTGGGAAAAGAATATCGTTTCGACATGATTCGCGCGGGCGCCGCTTTATACGGCTCAAGCGCCCTGCCCGACAGCCTTTCCGTCGCTTCGTTGACGTCGAAAGTCGGTTGGCTCAGGCGGTTCAAAGCCGGAGAAAGCATCGGATACAATGACGCCTGCCTGTTAAAGAAAGATACGCTTGTCGCTTCCGTTCCGGTCGGTTCCGGTGACGGCATCGTGCATAAAGCCGGCTGTTTCGTCCGCTTCAAAGATACGCTTCTGCCTGTTTTAAGCGCACCGACGACGAACTACCTGCCCGTTGATGCCAACGCTGTTTCCGATGACATTCATGTCGGCGATGAAGTCGCTTTATTTGACGATGTTTATACGCCGGACAGACTGGCTCTCGACGCCGGAATGGAAGTCGGTGCGGACGTCTTGATTCGTCTGAACGGCGCATCCTTTTCGTAAAAAGGAAAAAACACTTGCGGTCAAAGTCCGATTGAGTCAAAACATATCCATAGGATAAGCATATCTTTTCTATTTTTTAAACAACTGAAGCAGGAGAAAACTTCATGATTATCGCGATTGACGGCCCCGCCGCCGCCGGAAAAGGCACTTTGGCGCAAAATCTGGCAAAGCATTTCAAATACGCTTTTTTGGACACGGGACGGCTTTACCGCGCCGTCGGCTATGCCGTCATGCAAGAAGGAAAAGATCCTGCCGATGCGGAAGCGGCAACAAAAGCCGCAAACGCTTTCGATCCGAAAAGCATCAATCAGATTCTGTCCAATCCGGCTTTAAGAGAAGAAAAAACAGGCGACGCCGCCTCCAAAGTCGGCGCGATTCCCGCCGTCCGCGCAGCTTTGCTTCAATTACAGCGCGACTTTGCCGAACACCCGTTTTTTGAAGACGGCACGCCCGCGAAAGGTGCCGTTCTGGACGGTCGCGACATCGGCACGGTCGTTTGCCCGAACGCGGACGTGAAACTGTTTGTAACCGCTTCCGCCGAAGTCAGAGCCGACCGCCGTTTCAAGGAACTGAAAGACGCTGGAAAACCCGCTGATTACGACGTGATTTTAAAAGACATCAAAGAACGCGACGAACGCGATTCCAAACGCGCGACAGCCCCGCTGAAACCGGCTGAAGACGCTTACGTTCTGGATACGTCGAATATGAACGCCGTACAGGCTTATCAGGCGGCATTGGACTTCATCGCGATCAACCACGCGTAGTTGCGGTTTGACGCAAAATAATTATCTGCTATAATGCAGAAAAAAAAGAATATACGGGCGAAATTGTTGCGGTTTGACGCAAAATAATTATCTGCTATAATAATGGACACCGACACGGGCAACCTGAAGCAGTTGCGGTTTGACGCAAAATAATTATCTGCTATAATCCCTGTTTGTTACGTTCGCAACCATCTTTTGTTGCGGTTTGACGCAAAATAATTATCTGCTATAATACGTCTGGCGTTTGCAACACAGAGAATCTTGTTGCGGTTTGACGCAAAATAATTATCTGCTATAATACTGGTTGAAGAAACTTGACTTTATGGGCTGTTGCGGTTTGACGCAAAATAATTATCTGCTATAATCGTTCAGGCAAAAACCTTTGACGATTTTTTGTTGCGGTTTGACGCAAAATAATTATCTGCTATAATTTCCCCAGCCGTTGCAATTTCCCCAACTATGTTGCGGTTTGACGCAAAATAATTATCTGCTATAATAAAGGCGATTATTGAGATCGGCGGGAGCCAGTTGCGGTTTGACGCAAAATAATTATCTGCTATAATCCGTCGCCGGAGCGTTCGGGCTTTCCTTGTAGTTGCGGTTTGACGCAAAATAATTATCTGCTATAATTCCAAAAGACCAACCTATCGAAACAAAAACGTTGCGGTTTGACGCAAAATAATTATCTGCTATAATACG